>JBBQHX010000214.1:0-6478 GCA_038324385.1 Gemmatimonadales bacterium
CCGTCCGAATGGCGGTGGGTCCGGCGGTGATGTACCTCACGAATACGATCTTCGGCGGGCTGTTCGCGCTGGGCTTCATGCTCAGCATCGACGTGCGCCTGACCGTGCTCGCGCTCCTCCCGATGGTCGGGCTGCCGTACCTGATGGTGCGGATGGGCCAAGCGATCCATCAGCGGTTCGAGGCGGTGCAGGAGCACTTCGGCGCGCTGACCACACGGGCGCAGGAGAACCTGGCCGGCGTACGGATCGTCCGCGCCTACCGGCAGGAAGCGGCCGAACAGGCGCGCTTCGATGCGCTGAGCCAGGAATATCTCGAGCGGAACCTGCACCTCGCGCGGCTCTACGGCATCATGAGCCCGGGCTTCGGAATGCTGGCGGGGATGGCGACGGTGATTGTGCTCGGCTTCGGCGGGCTGCTCACCATGCGCGGAACGATCACGGTGGGTGACTTCGTGGCGTTCAGCTTCTATCTCGCCATGCTGACCTGGCCGCTGATCGCGCTCGGCTGGGTGATCAACCTCTTCCAGCGCGGTGCCGCCTCGACCGCCCGCCTGCTGACGATTCTCGATGCGCGGCCCGTGGTCACCGAGGCGCTCGATCCGCCGCCCCTCCCCCCCGCCAACGGCGGTCGCACGATCGAGTTTCGCGGGGTCGGCTTCCACTACCCCACCGGCGAGGGAGCCGACGTGCGCTGGGTGCTCCGCGACATCTCGTTCACCGTCCCCGCCGGCGGGACGCTCGGCATCGTCGGGGCGACCGGCAGCGGCAAGAGCGCGCTGATGGATCTCATTCCGCGCCACTACGATCCGCAGGAAGGAACGATCCTCATCGACGGGCGCCCCATCCGCGAACTCTCGCTCGACGCGCTGCGCGCCGAGATCGGCTATGCGCCGCAGGAGAGCATGCTGTTCAGCGAGACGATCGGCGAGAACCTGGTCTATGGCGCGCCAGCCAACGCCGATGTCCTCCGTGCCGCCGGCGTCGCCCAGCTCACCGAGACGCTCGATGCCCTTCCGCACGGCGCCGACACCATGCTCGGCGAGCGCGGCATCAACCTCTCGGGCGGGCAGCGACAGCGCACCGCGCTGGCCCGGGCGCTCGCCCGCGCGCCGCACATCGTGCTGCTCGACGACGCCCTGTCGGCGGTCGACACGCATACCGAAGCGGAAATCCTGCGGGGGCTGCGCACGGTGCTGGAGGGACGCACCGCGCTGATCGCTTCGCACCGCATCACCGCCATTCGCGACGCGACCTGGATCGTCGTGCTCGACGGGGGGCGGATCGTGGAGCAGGGGCGCCACGCCGACCTCGTCGCGCTTCGCGGCCGTTACTGGACCCTGCTGCGCCGGCAGCAGCTCGAGGAATCCATCGAGCAGTCAGGCGGCGAGGAGCCGGAACCCGGCCCCTCCGACGGCGCCGACCGATCTGGGCGAAGTTCGGTGGCGACAATCGGGGGCCAACTGTAGTATCTACGCATGGCGCATCTTCAATCCCCATCCAGCGACACCGACCGCGATCTCGACGCCCTGGAGGGCAGCCTCCGTGACGCCGCGCGTGTCATCGCCGACATGCAGCAGCGGGACGCGCTCAAGACGCAGTTCCTGTCGAACATCTCGCACGACCTGCGCACCCCGCTGACGGCGATCATCACGCACGCCGAAATCCTGCGCGACGGAATCCTCGGCGACCTCAGCCAACGCCAGCTCGACAGCATCGGCGGCATCATCAACGGTGGCCGGCAACTGCTCGGGATGGTCGGCGAGATCCTCACCTACGCACGCGGCGCGGCCGACCAACTGACGCTCGATTGCCGGGAGGTGCCGATCATCGACCTCTTCCAGCAGGTGCGAGCGCTCAACGAGGCACTGTGCGCGCGCAAGGGGATCGAGTTCGTGGTTACCGTCGACGACACGCTGCCGGCCATCGAGGCCGACCGCGAGAAGCTGACGCACGTGCTGGCCAACCTGCTCGGCAACGCCATCTCGTTCACGCCCGCTGGCGGCCGCGTCTGGATTTCGGCGAGCCGCGCCGAGGAGCATGGGGGTCAGATGGTGCTGATGGAGGTCGGCGACACGGGAATCGGGATCGCGCCGGAGCACCACGACCTGATCTTCATGGAATTCGCCCAGGTCGACTCGTCGCCGTCGCGGCGCCATCACGGCACCGGGCTCGGCCTGACGATCGCGCGTCGCTTCGTCGAACTCCATGGCGGCCGCATCTGGCTCGACAGCGCGCTTGGCAACGGGAGCCGTTTCTACTTCACGATTCCGATTCGTCGGACGGCCTGACGCGATGGGACTGATTCTCGTGGTCGAGGACAACGCGCTCGTCGTCGACGCGATGCGTGCCCTGCTCGAGGCGACCGGACACGAGGTGTCCACGGCGTCAAGCGTCGAGGAAACGGTCGAGCGGTGCCGCGAGCGCATGCCCTCCCTGATGCTGCTCGACATCACCCTCCCCGACGGCAGCGGCCTCGACGCGCTGGCCCGGCTGGCGGCCGACGTTGGCTGCCCGCCGATCACCGTGGCCCTCACTGGCCACGACGATCCGGCCCTGACGCGGGCCTGTCGTGAGGCGGGGTGCCGGGCCGTGCTACTCAAGCCGGTGCCCGCTCGCGAGCTGATGCGGCTCGTCCGCGAGTGGGTGGACGAGGTGGACGCGGTGGCATCGGCGAGCGCGATCGGCGCGGGGGAGCGCCGCTCACCGGAGTCCGACGGCGAGGCGGACCGCACCCGATAGCTGGACTCGCCAGGCGCGACGCCGCGCGGAGTCCGCGGATGGTTCCAGCGTGGTGACGAACCATGAGCCAGACGGCGACCAACGAGCAGGCCAGCGGCACGATCATCGACTTCCGTGGCTACACTGACGAGCGTGCGCGCTACTTTACCGGGCGTGAGTGGGTGTTCTCGCGTCTCGACCAGTGGCTGGCCACCCCGGGCTCGGGCGTCTTCCGCCTGACGGGCGAGCCGGGCAGCGGCAAGACGGCCCTCGCCAGCCGCCTCTACCAGGCCGCTGCCGGGCAGTCACTGCCTGACGCGGCCTACACGCAACTGACGCCGGGATTCCTCACCGCGTCGCACTTCTGCTCGGCGCGGACGCAGCGGTGGATCACGCCACACGCCTTCACGGAGTCGCTCTCGCTCCAGCTCGCGCGACATTCGGTGTTCGCGCACGCCCTCGTCGAGCGGAGCGGTGACCGGCACGTGCGGATCGTCGTGAGGCAGGAGATTGGTGTGGCGCACGGCGCCGCGACCGGCATCGCAATCGATCGGCTGGACCTGAGCGGCGTCGCGCCCGAAGATGCGTTCCAGCGCACCGTGCGCGAGCCACTGGACGCGCTGCTGGCCGCCGAACACGGCCTGCGCGTCTGTCTGCTCATCGACGCGCTCGACGAGGCGCTGCTCCACACCGGACCGGTCAGCATCGTGACGCTGCTGTCGCAGCTCACGGACCTCCCCGACCGCGTGCGGTTCATCCTCACGAGCCGGCCGGACGAACGCCTCGATGCTGCGCTGCGAGTCGCCGCGCGGCTGCATCTGTCCGATGACGCCTTCTGTGCGGAGAACGACCGGGACGTCCGTCGGTATGTCGCCACCCGGGTGCGCACCGACCCGCGCCTGGACGCGCGACTCGCGGCCCGCCCGGATGCGGGGGTCACCGCGCCTGACGTCGACGAGGTCGCCCGCACGATCACCACCCGCGCGAGCGGAAACTTCCAGTACGCGCGCTTCCTGATGGACGCGATCGCCGACGGCCTGCGCAGCGTGGACGACGTGGACGCCCTGCCGCCCGGGTTGAACGGACTGTACTTCGACTCCCTACAACGCGTCGTCAGGCTCGACCCGTCGAGCTGGGCGCGGGCGTATGCGCCGTTGATGGGGGTGCTCTCGGTCGCGCAGGAAAGCCTCACCCTCGGACAGTTGCAGGCCGTCAGTGGACAGACTGATGCCGAGTTCTGGAAGCACCGCGGTGACCTGCGGCAGTTCATCGAAGTCGTGGAGACACCGGGTGATGAGACCGCGCGTTACCGCCTCTTCCATCAATCGCTGGCCGACTTCGTTCGACTGCCGACCGTCGACATCGATGGAACGCCGCTGACCAACACGTTTTTTCTCCCGGCCGCCGGGTGGCACGAGCGGATCGCGCGGCACGTGCTGGATCAGTACACCGGCTACTGGAGCGACTGTGACGATCGCTACGCCCTCCGCTATGTCGCCGGCCATCTGGCCGAGGCCGCTCGCGAGGGCTCACGACTCGAGCGCCATGATCGAATCGTGAGGCTCGTCGCGCTGGTGACGGATCGGGAATTCCAGACGGCGCACCTGCAGCGACTGGAGGAGATGCCCGCGCTCCAGCGCGACGTCGACCGCGCGCTCGAGGCGGCAGCGACGGATCGTCATCCCGATGCCGTTGCCCTCGTCGTCGAGGCGGCGCTGGAGCTGAACGGCGTTCGGCGCCGGTACCTCCCGCCCGATGCGCTATTTCAGCTAGCCGCGGCCGGCAAGCTCGGTGCGGCCGAACAGCGCCTCAAGTTGTACGGACCCGAGCATCAGTGGGAGCAGGCGGTGCTCCTCACCCTCGCCTGGCTCGGCGCGGCCGCGGACCCGGCGAGCGCGCGCGCGCTACGCGATCAGGTGGTCGCCGACGGGGTCGCGTACCCGCTGGACACGCTCGTCGCGCGCATGGACGCCGAGTTTGGCGGCGATCCGCCGCCGTCGCTCCCCGACCTCCCCCCACCGCCCGACCTCTTTCTCGTCGCCGGGATTCTCGACCGACTCGGCGGCGGAAACAACGTCACCGCGATCGAGCCCCTCGCGATCCCGCACGGCGAGGGAATCGACCAGGACGCCGACGCCGCACCCGCCTACCTCGCCGAACAGGACGGGCCACTACTAGTCGCTTTCGCGGCACAGGATCCGGGGCGCCACACGCGCTACTTCCGCGAGTATCTCGCGATCCACGCGGCTAACGACTACCGCTACTACCGCAATCGATCCCTCTGGGCACTGGTCGAACCCGTGCTCCGGCATCCCGATCCCACCTGGGTGCGCGAGATGCTCGCCGAGCTGTGCTCGGCCGCGCTGGCGAGCACCCGCATCGACTTCCGCGAGGGGCTCGGGCTGGCCCTGCTCGCCCTGCGCGAGCGGGCGGGGCTCCCGACGCCGGGAGCGACGCTCGCCGAACGGAGCGCGATGGCACGGCTGGAGGCCAACAGTCTCCAGAGCCCCGTCGAGGGGGGCGGCGACCCGTGGGGGCACCATTTGCGGCGCCTCGCGGTGCTGGCGGAGATCCATGGCGCCGCAACCGGTGACTGCGCCGAGGCGGATCTCCTGCTCGACCAGGCGCGCAGTCTTCCGTATGGGTTTGCCGGCTTCCGCGCCCCGGCCTGTTTCGCGCTCGCCGAGGCGGCGAGCATCTGCCATCCGGGCGACATCGTGCGGTCGATGCCCGTGCTCGAGGAGGCGCGCCGGGCGGCGCACAACATCCAGGATTACGTGCTCTGCGCCCGTGCCACCAGCAAGGCCAACGCGATGTCCCTTCGCTGGTGGAGCGGCGCCGTGCCACCCGAGCCGCTCGCCGAGACGGTGGGGCGATTCGCCACCGCGCCGACCGACGCCGCCTTCGCCGCCGTCCATGTGGTCGGCGAGCGCTACGAACTCCGCGTCGACTCGGCGCAGCGGCTGCACATTCCCGACTGGGCGCGCGACGCGACCACACAGGCCGCCCTGCAGGCGCTCTACCAGCATGGCCGGAGCGCGACGGCGCCCGGCGGCGATGATCCCAAGCTTCCGTTCGCTCTCCCGCTGACGCACGGACGTGAGATCGCCATCCCCGACCCGGAGTTCTCGACCCTGCTGGCCGCTCGCCTGGCCGCGGCGGTGCTGACCGAACCGGTGTCGACGCGCGAACGGGGGGAGTGGATCCAGCTCCTCGCGCCGCGGGCGGCGTCGAACCCCACCGCGCTCGACCTCGTGCTGACTCGCCTCGTTCTGGCCGCCCAGCCCACGCAGCCAGCGTTGCTCGACCGGCTTCTGCGCGCGGTCGAGCGGGATCGTCAGGACGGCGGGGGGACGCCCGTGGGGGAGCCGCGCCGGCCGCCTCCAGGCGTGCCGGCTTGACGCGACGCGCGGCTCAGAGCCAGTTGAACAGCGCTTCGGGGGTATACGCCTGCAGAGAGTTCGACAGGTAGGTGAGGTAGCCCGTCACCATCAGCACCCCGACGACGATCAGCAGCGAGCCGGCAACCTTGTTGATCGTCCCCATGTGCCGCTTGAGCCGGCTGAACACGCCAAGGAACCGCTCGACGGCCACCGCGGCGAGAAAGAAGGGAATGCCAAGACCCAGCGAGTAGGCCGAGAGCAGCGCCACGCCCTGGCCGACGTCGGCCTGGGTGCTGCTGTACGCCAGTATCGACCCGAGGATCGGTCCGATGCACGGCGTCCACCCCGCCCCGAACGCCAGCCCGACGACTACCGTT
>JBBQHX010000215.1:0-6467 GCA_038324385.1 Gemmatimonadales bacterium
GCGTGGAGCGCCAGCATCCGGGGATTCCGCACGTCCGGCCGAAGCCGGTGCGGCACGACGCGCCGGGCGACGCCGCGCACGAGCCGCGCGGCCAGGGCGCGCAGGCGAGCCATGCGCGACGGGACGAGCGCGTGGTACTCCGCGTCCAGAACCCGCCGCACCTCCGGGTCAGTCGACCCGGCCGCCCGCAGACGCGCGTCGAGCCATTGGAGGTAGAAGCGGCGCGCGGCTGCATGGTCCGGCGCGCTCGTCGCGGTCATCGAGTGCCGGTGCTGTCGGTAGCGCGCGAGGCACTCGGGGAGGCGGAGGATCGGCGCCGCGAGGCACACCTTGGCGTAGAAGGCTTGATCCTCGTACACCCCGACCGCGCCGCGGAAGCGCTCCTCGAAGCCGCCGACGCGCTCCGCCACGGCGCGGCGCACGACGACGGTCGATGGGCACGGCGTGATGCCTGAGTCGCGGAGGAACGCCGGGAGCAGCGTCGGTGGGGGATGGGCCACGCCCGCGGTCACGCGCAGATCGGGCACATGATCGCGGCGCGCGTCGTCGGGCCGTCCCGTCCAGCTATGCCACCACTCCGCGGCGGCGTATACCATCGCCACGCCCGGGTGGCCGTCGAGCGCCGCGACCTGCCGCTGGAGCTTGTGCGAGAGCCACACATCGTCGGCGTCGAGGAAGGCCAGCAGGTCGCCGCGCGCCTCGCGGATTCCAAGGTTGCGCGAGGCCGGCAGCCCGCGATTCTCGCGCCCCGGATGGGTCAGCACGCGCACGCGCCCGGGCGCGCGATCGGCCGCGTGACGCGCCGTCTCCGGGCTCGCATCGGTGGAGCCGTCGTCGACGAGCAGCAACTCCCAGTCGCCGAAGGACTGGGCGACGACGCTCTCGATCGCCTCCTGCAGGAAGGGCTCGCCGTTCCTGAAGCAGATGATCACCGAGACGCGTGGCGCGGCGGCGGCGGTCATCCGAGCGCGAACCAGCGAAGCCAGCGTTCCAGATCGTTGCCGTCCATGCCGTCGACGGCGAGGCGCGGCAGCTGGAACGGATCGGTGCGGCGCCCCCACACCACGCCCGACTCGGTCGTGCACGCGCACGCGAAGCCTGCCTCGCGCGCGGCGGCGACGGTGTCGGCCCCGTAGTCGGCGCGTCGCCCATATGGATACGCAACGCTCGTAACCTCGGCGCCGAGCAGCGCCTCGAGTGCCGTCTTGCCGTCGCGCAGCTCCCGGCGCTGCTCGGCGATCGGAAGCGCCGACAGGCGGGGGTGCGAGACGGTGTGGGCGCCGATCTCGACGAGGCCGCCGTCGGCGAGCCGGCGCACCTCATCGGTCGTCAGCGTGCGGTGCGACGCGCGCACCGCGCGCGGCATCCCGACGGAGCGGCGCAGGTCGTCGAGCGCGGCGTCGATCACGGCCGGCGGATGGGGCTTCAGCACGGTGTGCATCTCCTCAAGTACGCGGAGGCGCGCCCGTCGACGGGCGTCGCCGGCGAGCGCAGGCGCGGCATTGGCGCACCCCGCCGGCGGCTCCAGGCGCCATCGGTGGACCAGATCGGCCACGACGAGCGTCGGCTCGTCGGGCAGCGCGTGCGAACCGAGGAGGAGGCGGTCGAGCTCGTCCCACCAGAACTCCCGCTCCGCGTCGACGCCGCCCGCGACGACGAAGACCGTGGCCGGCACGTCGTACCGGTCGAGCAGCGGCCTGGCCTCGAGCAGGTTGTCGGCGTAGCCGTCATCGAAGGTCACGACCACGGCCCGCCGGATCCAGCCGCCGGCGCGCACCGCCGCCGCCAGCGTGCGGAGCGGCACCGGCCGTCCGAAGCGGCGGAGCACCTCCAGGTGTTCCGCAAACCGCTCGGGCGCGATCGCGAGGTAGTGCGGATCGTCGGCCAACCGCGTGACGCGGTGGTAGTGGAGCACCACCGCGGGCGGCGCGATGCGGTTGCGGAGCCAGACCGGGGAGCGGAGCAAGCGTTGCCACGCGCGCCGCATCACGTCGCGCCGGCCGGCTTCTCGACGCGCACGCCGATCGTCACCGGATAATCGCGGTCCAGGTGGTCCAGCTCCGCGCCGCTCAGCTCCTCGACGGCGATGCCATGGAGGAAGCACGTCGCCGCGAGCACGTTGCCCCACTGCCGCACGTGCACGTGGCTGCTGGGGAACGCCTCCTCGAATACGCGGCGGGCGGAGAGCTCGGTGAAGCGCCAGCAGTCGCCCCACCGGTCCATGTCGTGGCGGGCGATCTGGCTGAGCCCCGGCACCGTGACGAGCGCGACGCCGCCCGGCGCGAGGATCCGGTACAGGGTACGCACGGCGGCGTGCACGTCGTAGATGAGAAACAGCGTCTGCGTGAGGATCACGCAGTCGAACGCGTCCGACGGGATCCCCTCGCCGGCGGCGAGGTCGCCGATGATGGTTGCCTCGGGGTTTCCCGGCACGGCGTGCAGCACGTCGCTGCGCGCGACGCGGTCGCCGCCGTACTGGCGCGTGTATGCGGCGTCGCCGACCTCCAGCACGCGGCCGCGCACGTCGGCCGCGTGGCCGGCGAGGAAGCCCGCGATGTAGTAGCGGTCGATCGCCGTGCCGCGCGACCACCCGAAGTCGGGCGCCAGCGGGGTCACGCGCCGCAGGTGGCCGAAGTCAATCCACCCGACGGGGCGCGGATCCGCGTGCGGTGCGTGGGCCTTAAGCCACTGCAGGAGTCGGGGCGGCGTGACTCGACGAATGAGCTGCCGCACGAGATCGGTCATCCGGGCAAGTGCCTCGAGGGAAGGGCCGGCGGTGGGGTCTGGTGCCGCGGCCGGACGGCGGCGCGGGCCACCGACGGAATCGGTGCGGCGGCCGCGCTCAGCTGTCCTGCGCGGCTACCGGTTGCGCGCTGACGACCTGCGCCAGCTCCCTGCTCGGCTGCATGGGCTTCATGAACACGGCGTTCGGCGCGCGGCCACCGCTCTCCTTCGCAGCGCTCTTGCCGGCACTCTCCCCGGCGCTCTTCGCAATCGCCGAGCCGCCGCGCCGCGGCGGACCGCACCGGCTTCGCGGCCGAGCGGGCACTCGTCGTCCCGGACGGCTGAGACGTCAACCGCCCGCGGCGCTCCTGCAGCAGATCTTTGAGATCGACCCCCCTCCCGTGCCCGACCTGCCACGGCACCATGCGAATCGTGGCGGGCATCACGGAGGCGTCGATCATCGATCGGCTCCTGTAGCACCTCCGCACGCGCGCCACGACAAGGCGCACACTTCTCGCACCCCGATTGAGATTTCTATCCCTTCCCCTGCGGCTCGATGCCGAACTCCGCGTCGTTTGGGGCGTCGGAGCAGGTACGGGACCGGCGACGCGGTCGCGCTCCGCCAGCCGCTTAGCGGTCTCGCGCCACAGTTCGCCGTTTGTTGGGATGCCATGCAGCAGGAGCACCGCCGGTCCGCGGCCGATCTCCGGGACCCATCGGCGGTAGCCGCGGGCCGAGGTACCGAGGGAGGTAGCGTCGCGCCGACCGCGATCCGGGCCAACTGCATGGTGTCATGCCGGTCCATCCACCAGAGCCGCCGTCTCGAGCGAGATCACCAACCGGGGGCGGCGGCCCCTCATCGAACGCGGCCGGCGGCGTCGCGCCTCTCCCGACTCAGGTGATCGGGATCAGCCGCCGTCCCCACCGGGCGAGGAGCAACAACGGTAGGGCGATCCCGGCGGCGCGCAGCGGCGCCCGCGGCGCGGCGAGCGCCGCATCGAGGGCGGGAATGGCGCGAATGGCCGCGCCGACCGCCGGCCCGACGGTCTCCGGGCGCGGGTCGCGGTGCGCGCGGACGGCCGCCGGCGCGGCTAGCGCCCCCGCGACGATCGCCCAGGGGGCACCCCGCCGCCCGCCGCGGAGCGCAGCGCCGGACAGGGCGGCGAACCCGAGTCCGGCGCCGATCCGGACAGTCCGCCGCTCGCCGCGCCCCGTTTCCCCCCTCGCCAGCACGGTAATGCCGGCTACGTATAGCCCCAGTAGCGCCGCCCCGCCGCGCGACCGTCGCACCCCGCGCGCTCCGTCCGCGGCCTCCGCGCCCATCGCGAACGAGAGTGCACGGCAGGCGCCCATCCCCACCGGCCCGGCCCACCGGGAGCGCTTCAGCGCGAAGTCATACGCCGCCACCGCCATGGCCAGCGCCGCGCCGCTCCGTCCGGCACCCGCCCCGCGGGCGGCCAGCACACCCACGCCGAGCAGACCGGCCCCGAGCGCCGCGGCTTCGCCGGCAGACACCGCGCCCGAAGGGATGGGCCGCTCCGGCCGGTCGCGCGCGTCCTCACGCTGATCCGCCAGGTCGTTGAGCGCCATCCCCGCCAGGTAGAGCGCCGCTGCGGCTGCGGCTGCGCGTCCGGCCCGCTGCGGCGGCAGCTCCCCGCCCGCCGCCAGCATCCCCGCGAGCGGATCGCCCAGCGCGGAGAAGACGGCGGGAGCGCGGACCAAGCGGAGCCCGGAGAGCAGCCGGCCGGTCGATGGTTCGGGCATCCGGGACGGGGCGCGGGGAGCGTACGGTGGCGGCGATCGCTGAGGGCCGCGACCGGGTGTGGCGGCAAAAGCCATTCCCCCGGGGGGATCGACCCTGGCGGGTGGTACGTGCATTGCGCTGGACTGCCGCGAACGGTCCTCCGGTCGGGACGGCGATCACCACCAGGAGCAGAGCGCGCATGAGGGGGAACGGGGCGGCACGGACGATGGCGCGGGACGAGGAGGCCGGCCGGGACGTTCGCGTACCGCTGGAGGCGGTGCGCGAGGGTACCGACCCGCCGGGCGACGTATGGGTGCAGCGGATCTCCGTCGCTTACGAGTTCCCGGTGTACTTCACCGCCGACCTGTTCCACGCGGACAATCCGCACCTCGCCGCGGCGCTCGCCCGCACGGAGCCGCGGCGGCGCCACCGCTTTCTCCTGATCTTGGAGGGGAACGTGGCGGAGGCGAGGCCGGAGCTGCTCCGCGACGCCCGGCGATATGCCGAGCGCCACAGCGACGTACTGGAGTTGGTGGGCGCCAGGGTCCTGGCGGGGGGAGGCGAGGAGCTCAAGAACGATCCGTCCGTCCCGGGGCGCGTCCGTGCATGGATCGACGAGCACGCGATCGACCGGCACTCGTTCGTGGTGTGCGTGGGCGGCGGGGCGGCGCAAGATGTCGTCGGGTACGCGGCGGCCACCGCACACCGCGGGGTGCGGCTGGTCCGGGTCCCCACCACCGTCCTCGCGCAGAACGACTCCGGGGTGGGCGTCAAGAACGGCGTGAACGCATTCGGAAAAAAGAACTTCGTCGGGACTTTCGCGCCCCCCTTCGCGGTCATCAACGATATCCGCCTCCTCGATACCCTGGGCGAGCGCGACCGCCGCTCGGGGCTTTCCGAGGCGGTCAAGGTGGCGCTGATCCGGGACCCGGCGTTCTTTCGCTGGCTCGCCGAGCACGCGGACGATCTGCTCGCCTTTGAGTCCGGGGCGACGGCGTACATGGTCCGTCGCTCGGCGGAGATCCACCTGAAGCACATCGCCACCTCCGGCGACCCGTTCGAGTTCGGGAGCGCGCGGCCGCTCGACTTCGGTCACTGGGCGGCCCACAAGCTGGAGTCGCTGACCCGCAGCCGGCTGCGCCACGGCGAAGCGGTTGCGATCGGGATCGCGCTGGACACGGTGTATTCCGCTCGGCAGGGATTTCTGAGCGAAGCCGACCGGGACGGGGCGCTGGAGCTGCTGGAGCGGCTCGGCCTCCGACTGTGGGACGAGGCCCTGGACCGCCCGGAGCTGCTCGACGGCCTCGCCGAGTTCCGGGAGCACCTGGGTGGGGAGCTGACGGTCACGATGCTGCGGGGGATCGGCGACGGCTTCGAGGTGCACGACATCGATGAAAGCGCCATGCGCCAGTCCATCGACTGGCTGCGCCACCGCGACGTGTCCCGGTGAAGCTCGGCGCCTCGGGCGGACCTCACCTGACCTACTGCACCAACATCCACCCCGGGGAAAGCTGGCCCGAGGTGCGCGCCAACGTGGAGCGCTACGCGACCGCGGTAAAGCGAAGCGTCGCCCCCGACCGCCCCTTTGGGGTAGGGCTCCGGTTGTCGGCGGCGGCGGCGGACGCGCTCGCGGGGCCGGGCGAACTGGACGCGTTCCGCGCGCTCCTGGATGCGCACGGGCTCTACGTCTTCACCCTGAACGGCTTCCCCTACGGGCCGTTCCACGGGCAACCGGTCAAGGAACGCGTGTACCTCCCCGACTGGCTGGACCCGGAGCGGCTGCGCTACACCGACCGGTTGGCGGGGGTGCTCGCGGCGCTCCTTCCGGACGGGATGGAAGGGACGGTGAGCACCGTTCCGGGAGCGTTCGCCCCTCGGGTGACCAGCGAGGCGGACGAGGCGCAAATGGCGGAGATGCTCGTGCGCCACGCGGCCACGCTGCACCGGATCCGCGAGGAAACGGGGAAGCGGATCGCACTGGCGCTGGAGCCGGAACCCT
>JBBQHX010000216.1:0-6456 GCA_038324385.1 Gemmatimonadales bacterium
GTATCAACGGCCCCAGCAGTGACACCATCCCGATGATCACCACGATCCCGATCACGTCCAGCAGCGCGCCGTACTGGATCATCCGCCGCAGCGGCACGTAGCCCGAGCCGTAGACGATCGCATTGCACGGGGTGGAGACAGGAAGCATGAATCCCATGCTCGCGCCGAAGGTGGCACCGAGGGCGGGTTCGAGGGGGTCCATGCCTGACGCGGTGGCGATCGCGATCACCACGGGGACGATCATGTTCGCCGCCGCCGTGTTGGACGTCGTTTCGCTGAGGATGGTGGCGATGATCACCGAGGCCACCAGCAGGCCGAACCCGCCGCTGATCGGCAGCATCCCCGCCAGTCCGCGCCCGATCGACTCGGCCAGCCCGGACTGAAACGAGAGCACGCCGAGCGCGAAGCCCCCGCCATAGAGCAGGACGACGCCCCAGTCGATCCGCACCGCGTCGTCCCAGCGGATCGCCTGTTCGCCTGGCCGGTCGCCGGGAAGGACGAAGAGCAGCAGTGCGCCGAACAGCGCCGCGACGCCTTCGGGCAGGCTGCGGGCGAGCCCGCGGTAGACCGGGTGCGTCGCACCCAGCACCAGCGCGATGATTCCCGGGATTACCCAGAGCGCGACCGTGATCCCGAAGGCGATCGCCGTCGAGCGCTGGCCGCGCGTCCACGGGCCTAACGACGCACGCTCGCGTCTCAGCATCTCGGGGCCGCCCTCCAGTTCGCGCACACCCGCCGGCGACAGCGCGTTCATGTAGACGAACAGCGCCGTGAACAGCACCGCCACCACCGGCACCCCGATCAGCATCCAGCGGAAGAAGGTGATGTCGACGCCGATGATCTCGCGGATGAAGCCGAGCCCGATCACGTTCGGCGGCGTGCCCACCGGCGTCGCCAGTCCGCCGATCGACGCGGCGAACGCGGTCATCAGCATCAGTCCCGTCGCATAGCGCGGATCCACCCGCGACGATTGGCGCTCCGGGTCGAGAAAGACCGCGAGGATCGACAGGCCGATGCCGAACATCATCGCCGTCGTCGCCGTGTTCGAGATCAGCGCCGACATCCCCGCCGTCGTCGCGCCGAACGCGAACAGCACGCGCGACGGCCGCGCCCCCACCCACGGAATGGACAGCACGGCAAACGCGACACGCCGGTCCAGCCGATGGAGGAAGATCGCGCGCGAGAGGATGAACGCGCCGATGAACAGAAAGATCAGCGGATCGGCGAACGGCGCGAACACCTCCTTCGCCGGGGCCACGCGGAGCAGGACGCACATCGCGGCGCCGAGGAGCGCCGTCACCGGCATCGGGAGCGCCTCGCTGATCCAGAGCACCACCACGGCCCCCATCACGGCGGCGAGGCGGTGTGCTTCGGGCGAAAGGCTCGCGAAGTCCCCGAGGAGGATGCCGACGAAGACGATCGGCGTCAGGATGATCCCCGCGCGGCCGCGAATCAGGTCGAAGCGGGCCTCGGCCGGCGTGATCGCGGGAGGCGGGATCGGGGCAGAGTGCGTCACGCGCCGGACGGAGGTGAGGCGTCGTACCTCCAGCGCTGCCCACCGAATGGGGCTGCCTGGATGGGAACGCGCCCAATGTACGCCGGGCGCCACCGCCGTGTGAAGTGCGCGGGCACCAGCGTCGGCTCGGGTCGTCCGATCAGCGGGACAGGGCGGTCAGCCGCCGCTGGACGTCGGCGCGGCGCGCGTGAACGCTCGGATCCGCATGCCTCCATGCGCCGGCCAGCCAGCGGTAGTGGACCGCCGCACGGTCGGGGCGTCCGGCGGCTTCCCAGGCGTGCCCGGCCAGCTCGTGCAGGTCGGATCGACTCACGTAGAGATTCGCGGCATCGAGCGGGCCGCGCAGCGCCGCGGTGAGCACGTCCGCTGCCTCACGTGGGCGATCGAGCGCCAGCAGCGTCCGGCCGAGTTCCAGATTGATGCGGCCATGGCCGCTCGTGGTGGAGAAGAGCGACCGCCGATGCGCCGTGAGCGCGGAGTCCAGATCGCCGCGCTGGCCATGCAGCAGCCCGCGGACGTGATGATGCAGGCGCGGGTCGCGTCCGTAGGCGCTCAGCCGCCCCGCCGCCTCGATCGTATCGGCCAGCCGGATCAGCCGCCCCGTGTCGCCCGCCGCCGCCACCGCGGCGCTGGCGTGCGTCAGCGTCCATGCCCGGTTGCGCGCCGTCCGGGACGGTGAGTCGAGCTCGTACGGCGACGCCGCCATCTCGCTCCAGAGCGCGTCGGCAGCACGGTGGTTCCCCAATTCGAAGTGCACCTGGGCCTCGAGCACGGCGGACCACACCGGTGGGTGGCCGGTGGTGGGCGCATCCTGGAGCATCGACCGGTACTGGCGAGCCACGCGCAACGCCTCCGCGTGTCGTCCTTGGTATCGATAGCTCAGGACGCGATACCAGAGCACGTTCTGCTGCACCAGCGAGCTGCCCGGCCGATCGCGTTCGGCCAGCAGTCGGTCCGCGCGCTCGAACTCGCCCGCGCGGAGTGCCAGGACGACCGGGTACAGGGGATCGCGCGGGTTGTCGGAACGGAGCAGCCCCGCCTCGCTTCTGGCCACCTGCGCCTCGGACAGGCGCCCCTGGTACTCGAGCGTCGAGGCGAGCGCGTGCCACGCCCGCGCGGAACCCGGCTGCACGGCCGTCCACACCCGTGCCTCACGCTCGGCGGCCGGCAGCGAGTCGACGAGCATGTAGGCCTGGATGACATCGGCCTGCGCGTCGCAGGCGAGGCAGCGGAAGGCGTGATCCCGCCGGACCAGTGAATCCAGGTCGACGGCTCGCCGCAGGTGCGGCAGGGCATCGAGAAACGCACCGCTCCAGAGCCGCGCCTTGCCGAGGAAGAGATGCCCCTCAGGCTCCCCGGGATAGCGCGCCACCAGCGAGTCGGCGAGCGCGAGTTGCGCCGGCTCATCCATCGCCTGGGCCCACGCGCTTCGGATGAGGAGGCGTTCGCGGTCGGAGGCGCGATCGGCCAGTCGCGCGGCGAGGTGCAGGTCAGCGCGGAACGCGGCAGCGTCGGTTCGGCGCCGGCTCTGCGCGCGGTAGTAGGCTGCCATCGCGAAGGTCGAGTCCTCCGCGAGCGCGGCCGTCAGTAGGCGCTGCGCCGTGCGGTTGTCGCCGTCGGCGTAGGCACGGACGCCCTCCTGATAGAGTCGAAAGCCGACCAGCGACGCGCTCGCACCCGCGGCGAGCGCATCGCTGGTCGGGGTCACGCCGAACGCCAGCAGGATGTCCGTCGTGGCGCGGTCGACGAGCACGAACGGATCCGGCGCATCGATGCGGTGGACCGCGAGCACCGCCCCCGTCCGAAGATCGATGCGCCGCAGGTCGAGGCGGAGCACGCCATCACCCGCGCGCTCCAGGATTCCGTCGAGTAACTGGTCCGCGCCCGCCGCGCGCGCGGCCATGGCGACCGAGGCGTTCGCTCCGAGGCCGTCCCGCACCTCGCGCAGGCGCGTCGCGTTCACCACATCCACCGCGTCGAAGTGCCCGAGGCTCGTCGACAGCATCTGCGCCAGCATGTCGGTCACCGTGGCCTCGTTGGTGCCGCGGAACGTCGTGACCTCGCCAATCGCCAGGGAGAGGCGTCCCTCCGCGGGCGGCGGCCGGTGCGTGCGCGTCCAGACGCCGAGGCCGACGAGCGCGGTCACCACCAGCGTCGCGCACGCGAGAACGACGCGCCGCCACCGTCGCGGCACGCGAGCCCCGCCTCGCGGCGGCGGCGGCCCAACCGGGAGGCGGGCCGCCACGGCGTCCTCGGCAACGTCGCCACGCCCCGGCGAAACGTCGGCCGCGGGACGCGTCGGGTGGCGATCGTCGGGCGTGGAAAGATTGTCCGAAGGATGCGCGACGTGGGCGGCGTCGCCGACGCCAACGGCGTGGGCGGTGTCCCGGTCCCGGATCGCGGCGATCAGCGCATCGGTTTCCGGGGCTGGCTCGCCGTCGAGTTCCGTCTGGAGCCGGTCACGGAACTGTTCGTAGGCCGTGAGAGCACCCGCACGATCGCCGAGTCGGTCGAGCAGCCGAAGCAGACGGCCCAGCGCCTCCTCGTCCGACGGGCAGAGCGCCGACGCCTGACGCGCATGCACGGCCGCGGACGCCGCCCGCCCCTCGACCTCATCGGCAGCGGCCAGCGCCCACGCCGCCTCGAACGCGCATCGATGCAGCCTCGCGCGCTCGCGCGAGAGCCAGTCTTCGAACTGGGGGGAGCCCTGGACGAAGAAGCCCGGCAGCAGTTCGCCGTGGTAGAGGTCGAGCGCGGCCTGGAACCGGCCCGCGGCGTACGCCTCGCGGAAGGTCACCGCGTCGCAGGAGAGCGCAGCCGGGGCGATCGCCACTTCCTCGTCGCCGCGATTCACCACCACGTCGGGGCCGAGGTGGCCGCGCAGCACGTGAAGGATGGTGCGGAGCGAGCTGCGCGCCTGCTGCTGTCCGAATTCAGGCCAGAACATCGCCAGCAGCGAGTCCCGGCGATGGTAACCCGCCGGTTCGGCGATCGCGAGGTAGGCGAGCATCGCCACACGCTTCGGCCCCTTCAGCAGCGGTCGTGGATCGGTGCCGCCGGAACTCCGCAGATCGAGGGCACCAAGTGTTCGAAGTTCGAGCATTGGCACCGATTCGGAGGAATTTTGCCCCGTTAGCTGCCAACTCACGGTCGGCACACGGCAGGCTCACGCGGCGATCGTAAAATGGCGGCGTACCACGGCGCGGGTGCCGCGGCGGTCCCAACATAGCCCTCCCTATCGAGCGGTGAAAGACCGAACGGCGCCGTTGGTCCGCGCATCGACCCGTCCGGCCGCACGGATGAGGCCGCCACCGCAGAACGGACGCTGCACTCAGTTGGCCGTCCATTCCGGACGGCGACACCCGCGTGTGGCCGGCTCCAGCCCCGCACGTCTCGCCCTACAGTGAGGACCGTATGAAGCATCTCTCGATGGGAATTCGCGTGACCGCCGCGCTGGCACTGGGTTCCGTGCTGTCGACCGGCGTGGAAGCCCAGACCTACTTCGGTGAGGACCTGAACGGCTCCCCGTCCGTGCGCCTCGCCGCGTTCCCGAACGCGACGAACGCCCGGAACACCTTTCTGACGATGCTCTCGGGCGTGGGCACCGAATCGTTCGAAGGGATCGCGGGCGGCACGTCCGGCCCTTTCAATCTGACCTTCCCCGGCGCGGGCACGGCGGTGCTGACGGGGGATGTGCAGGTCCGAACCGTAGCAGCGGGCTCCGACAACGGGCGGTATCCGACGGCCGGCACCAATTTCCTCCGCGCGGCCTTCGGCCCGACCAGCTTCGACAACTTCCGGATCGATTTCACCGCCCCCATCGCGGCGTTCGGATTCTTCGGGACGGACATCGGGGACTTCGGCTCGCAGTTGATGCTCACCTTCATCCGCGCGGGGGGCGGGAACACGGTCATCAACGTCCCGCACACGCTCGGCGCGGGAGGGGGGAACCCCGCCGACGGCGCCGCGCTCTTCTTCGGCCTGATCGACGCGGCCAACCCGTTCACCGCGATCGAGTTCTCCGCCGGGCGACTGGGCTCGAGCAACGACGTCTTCGGGTTTGACCAGATGACGATCGGCAGTGTCGAGCAGATCGTCAAGGATCCGACGGTGGTGCCGGAGCCGGCCACGGTGATCACGATGGCCACCGGGCTGCTCATGCTGGTCGCGGCGGGACGGAGGCGCCAGCGTCGGACGCCGATCGACGGCTAGGCACCCGAAGTTGTAGGACGACCGCCCGTCCGGCCAACCGTCTGGCCGGGCGGGCGTTCCTTGCCCGGGGAAGGTCCCGCGTAGCGCGTCCCGCGTGGCGCGTCCCGCGGTGCGGCTCCATCATTCATCCATGACGATCCCGACCATTCCCCGGAATCGCGCGGGCGAAGCCCGACGCAGCGCATGGAGTCTGTTGGTCGCGCTCACGGCCGCTGTACCGCTGGCGGCGATCGCCGCCCCGCTGCCCGGTCAGACACTGCCCACCGCGGCGCCCGCGACCTCGATCGCGCGCTCGCTTCCGCCGCGGGCCGCCGCCCGCCTCGACTCCCTCGTCACCCGCGAGATCGCCCCCGGCGTCTACCACGTCCGCGGCGTGGACGTACGTGGCCCCTGGCACATCAACGTGCTCACCGTCGACCTGTCACGGACCACGCTGGCTATCGAGAGCGCGCGGGCCGCCGACGCGCTGGTCGGCCGGGAGACCACCACCAGTCTCGCGCGGCGGGGCGGGAATCGGAGGATGCGGTCGGACGAGCGCGTGCTCGCCGCGGTGAACGCCGACTTCTTCAACGTCCAGACGGGCGAGCAGCTCGCGCATCAGGTGGTCGCGGGGCGTGTCGTGAAGGGGCTCCCGCCGAGCAGCGAGAGCAATCACGGCCAGTTCGTGATCGACGCGGACGGACGCCCGCGGATCGGCACGTTCGACTATGCCGGAAGCTTCCCCGCCA
>JBBQHX010000217.1:0-6450 GCA_038324385.1 Gemmatimonadales bacterium
ACCGATGGCCGGCGCACTGATCTCAGACACGCGCGGGCGCGGGAACGTTGTCACCGCGACCGCGCCCCCACGGCCTTACAGCAACGTTACCGGATCCCGATCCAACCCGACCCGCAGCCGCGCCACGTTCGGCACCGGGAATCGCTCGAGGAAGTAGCGACTCACGCGCGTCAGCACCCGGCCATCGTCGGCCCGCAGCAGCACGTGCCAGCGCCACCGCTGCTGCACCCGCTCGATGGCGCACGGCGCCGCGCCGATGACGAGGAGCTTGCCCGGCGCACGGCGCGCGATCAGCGCCCGCAGCCACCGCGCGGCCTCCTCGGCGAGCCGCGACGTCGCGTCCTCGGCCGTGCCGCTGATGATGATGTTGGCGAGGCAGGTGAAGGGTGGATACTGCGGCGAGCGGCGCCCCTCCATCTCCTCCTCGACGAACGTCAGATAGTCATGCGTGACCGCGCACTTCACCGCGTGATGGTCCGGTGCGCGCGTCTGGATCAGCACGCGCCCACCCTTCACACCACGCCCCGCGCGTCCGGCGACCTGCGCAAGCAACTGGAAACAGCGCTCCGATGCCCGGAAGTCGGGCAGGTTGATGCCGACGTCCGCGTCGATCGCGCCGACGAGCGTGACGTTCGGAAAATCCAACCCCTTGGCGATCATCTGCGTGCCGAGCAGGATGTCGACCTCGCCGCGACCGACTCGGTCGAGGATGTCGGCGTGCGCCCACTTCCCGCTGGTCGTATCCACGTCCATGCGCGCGATGCGGGCCGACGGATAGCGTTCGGCGATCAGACGCTCGACCTGCTGCGTGCCCGTCCCACGCCGCCGCATCGTCGTCCCCTTGCACCGGCGGCACTGCTCGGTGGTCGCTTCCTGATGATTGCAGTAGTGGCAGACCAGCCGTTCCGGCATGCGGTGATACGTCAGGCTGATCGAGCAGTTCGGGCAGCTCACGACATCCTCGCACTCGCGGCACTGAACGAATGCGGCATAACCGCGGCGGTTGAGCAGCAGGATGCTCTGTTCCTCGCGCTCCAGCCGGTCGGCGATCGCCGCTTCCAGCTCGGGACTCACCACCGAGCGGAAGGCGCCATCGGCGGGGCCGAGCGTGGTCGTCTGCTTGCGGGCGGCGGCTCGTGAGGCGCTGAGATTGATCACGTCCACCGTGGGAAGGCGGCCGCCACCGACGCGGTCGGGCAGCGTGAGGCGGCGGTAGCGTCCCTCGAGCGCGCGTACCCAGCTTTCCAGGCTCGGCGTTGCCGACCCCAGCACCGCCACCGCGCCCGACAGACGCGCGCGCGCCACCGCGACGTCGCGCGCGTGGTAGCGCGGCGACTCACCCTGCTTGTAGCTCGACTCGTGCTCCTCATCGACGATGATCGCGCCGAGGTTGGCGACCGGCGCGAAGATCGCCGACCGGGCGCCGACGGCGATCCGCTTCTCGCCCCGCTCCAGGGCGAGCCAGGCGTCGTACCGCTCACCGTCGGAGAGCGCCGAGTGCAGGACGGCCACGCGGTCGCCAAAGACGCTGCGGAAGCGATCGACCGTTTGCGGGGTGAGGGCGATCTCGGGCACGAGCACGATCGCGCCCTCACCGCGCTCGACCACCACGCGCCGCAACAGCTCCAGATAGACGAGCGTCTTCCCGCTCCCCGTCACGCCGTGTAGCAGGAACACCTCGCCCTTCGCGCCCGAGGCCATCGTGTCGATCGCCTCGCGCTGTGCCGGCGTGGGGTCGTGGCGATGCTCGGCGCCCGTGGCGCGCGTGCTGAACGGATCGCGCTCGACCACTTCCTGCAGCACCTCGACGATCGCACGCGAGACGAGCCCCTTCAGCACGGACGCGGAGAAGCTCATCCGCTCGGTGAGGAGCTCCAGCGGTGCCTGTCCGCCGAGCGACTCGACGAGCTCGAACAGCGCCCGCTGTTGAGGCGCGCGCGCGAAGGTGCTGTCACGCGCGAGGAGCGTCGGCAGATGGTCGACGATGCGAACGACGCGGCGCGTGCGGCGCGCCGGCGTGGGCGTGCCCGCGCCGGTGAGTGCGGCCGGCAGCACGCTGCGCAGCACCACGCCCAGCGGCACGACGTAGTAGTCGGCGATCCACCGCGCGAGCGCCAGCATCTCGCCCGAGACCACCGGCGCGGCGTCGGGGAGCGACTCGACCGGCTTCGCTTTGACCGCCGCCGCCGCGACCGGGTCGGCGTCGCCCGTGATGATCCCGACCAGCCGGTCGCGCCGGAAGGGCACTACCACACGTGCCCCCGCCACCGCCCGCTCGGCGTCCGCCTCCGGCACCAGGTAGGTGAAGGTGCGGAAGAGTGGCACGGGGAGCGCGACGTCCACGAGTCGCGCGGCGGCGGGGGGCAGCACGGTCAGAATCGGGGCGGGAACGGGACGGGGCGACGGAGAGGATGACGGAGGGTACTGAATGGCAACGAGCGCCAATCTAACCGCCCCGTCGCCCGCCCCCGCGCCCGGCGCCCGCGTGTTGTGCCTGCGTGTTGTGCCCGCGGCTACTCGGTCCGGCGGTGGACGCCCAACCCCGGCTCGTCGGTCAGCTGGATCACCCCGCCCTCGATCGAGACGCCGGCGAACGGGTCGTCGGCGAGCAGCGCCGCGCCATCCAGATCCGCATAATCGAGCAGCGGCGCCAGGTGGGCCGCGGCCGCGATTCCGAGGCTCGACTCGATCATGCATCCTGCCATCACCAGCATCCCGTGCGCGCGGGCCGTCGCGATGAGGCGCAGCGCCTCACGCAGCCCCCCGCACTTGGCGAGTTTCAGGTTCACCCCATCCACGACACCCACCAGTGCGGCGACGTCGGCCGACGTGAGGCACGACTCGTCGGCGATCACCGGGATCGGCGAGCGGTCACGGATGAATCGCAGCCCGGCGAGATCACCCGCCGGCACCGGCTGCTCGAGGAACTCCACGTCGTAGTCGAGCAGGATCTCGGCCATCCGCACCGCGTGCTTGGGCGTCCAGGCGGCGTTGGCATCGACACGGAGCCGCTTGCCGGGCGCGGCTTTGCGCACCGTGTGCAGAATCTCGCGATCGCGCTCCGAGCCCAGCTTGATCTTGAGAATCGGGTACGCGTCGGCCTCCTCGACGCGACGGCGCAGTTCATCGTCGTCGGCGATCCCGATCGTGAAGCTGGATTGCGGCGCCGCGGTGGGATCGAGCCCCCACATCCGATACACCGGCACGCCGAGCCGCTTGCCCGCGAGATCGTGCAGCGCGGCGCTCACGGCGCTGCGGGCGCTCGCGTTGTGCCCCAGCAGCCGCGCCAACTCACGTTCAGCGTTTTCCAGATGCCACGGATCGCACGTCTCGAGCATCGGACGGAACCGCTCCAGCGCCGCGACGACCGTGTCCGCCGTCTCGCCGTAATACGCGCTCGGCGCGGCCTCGCCCCACCCCTCGACGCCGTCGTCGTCGCGTAGGCGAACCCACACGCGCCGCCACCCGCTCGATCCGCCGCGCGCGATCACGAACGGGTGGCGGGTGGTCAGGTCGAGAAACTCGTAGTCGAGATGCATGGGCGATGAGCGGAGCGGTTAGGTCGGGCGATCGGGCGATCGGGCGATCGGGCGATCGGGCGAAACGGCCGGGTCGGCGCGACGGCGAGCATGGGATGTGCGACAGCCGCGTGAGGCAGCCGCGTGAGGCAGGCGCGTGAGCTGTCAGGGGGTGGACATCACCGCCCGCCGCGCGAGAAAGGCAGGGCGTGCATCGCCCGTCAGGCCGCCCGACTCACCGAGGAAGGCGATCAGCGCGTCCGCGAGTTCGGCGCCGCGCTGGAAGCGCGCGTCCGGCGACTTTGCGAGGCAGCGCATGATCGCCGCGGCGAGTGCGGGCGGAATGCGCGAGTCCACGGTTTCCAGCGGCACCGGCGCCTCGTGCACCTGCTTGTAGCTCACCGAGTACGCGTCGGCTCCATCGAACGGCGGAAAACCCAGCAGCATCTCGTACATCACCACGCCGAGCGCGTAGAGATCGCTGCGGCCGTCGACGAGGCGCCCCATGGCCTGTTCCGGCGACATGTAGTGCGGTGTGCCCATCGCGCGACCGGTGCCCGTCAGGCGGGCATGGAAGCGCGCCGTGGCGATGCCGAAGTCGGTAATGAGCGCATAGCCGTCGTCGTCGAACAGCACGTTGTCGGGCTTCACGTCACGGTGGACGATACCCAGTCGGTGCGCATAGTCGAGCGCGGTGGCCATCTGGACCCCGATCACCGCCGCGCGCCGGGGGTCGATCGTGCGGTCGCGCGCCAGCTCGTCAGCGAGCGATCCGCCGCCGAGGAATGGCAGCACGAGATAGACGCCTTCGTCCGAACTGCCGAAGTCGAGGATGCCGCAGACGTGCGGATGCACCAGTCGGGCGGCCGCTTCCGCCTCACGCCGAAACCGCTCGCGCATCTCCGCCTCACGCGCCAGGTGCGTGTGGAGCACCTTGATCGCCAGCGGACGCTCCAACTGGTGGTGCAGCGCGTAGTAGACGTTGGCCATGCCGCCGCCGCCGAGGCGTCGCACGACGCGGTAGCGGTTGCCCGTCAGGCGGCGCAGCAGCGTGAGTTCATCCCCCGGCTGATCCATCGGCGCGTCGGGCAGCTCCGGCAGCGGCGACTCACACCGCGTGCACCGGATCGCGCGCGCCCGGTTCCAGGTCCCGCACTGGGGGCAGAACATCCTAGCCTCCGAAGTCCATCCGGACGAAGTCGTATGCCGGCCACGGACCCGTGAGCGCCAGCGTCAGTGCAGAATGCCGTTCGTCTTCCTGCTGAACCGTTTCGGCGAAGACGTCCCACCGCTCGCGCTCGACGAGGAACGAGTGGCGCGACGCGCCTTCCTCGCCCTTCGACTCGGGCAGCGCGAGATGCGCCGCCGCGTGCCGGCGCAGCACGCGGAGCACCTCGGCCGTCTTCGCCTCGAGCACCGTTGGCGGCTCCACCGCGTCGGGCGTCGTCGCCTCGGCGTCTGACAGAGTGACGCGCGCCACCCCCCGATCGGTCACGAACGCGAGCGCTTCGGCCAGCGTGAAGTAGTGCAGCTCCAACCACTGCGCCAGCAGGTCGCGCGTCTGAAAGACCGTCCCCGGTCGAGCCGGGAGGATCGGCAGCCGCTCGAACACGTGCGTCACGACTTCGGTATAGCGCTCGAGGTCGAGGTCCCCCATGGCGGGCGGGGCGGTCTCGACCACCGCGGCGATGTCGCGGAAGACGAGCCGCGTCGTGGCCGGCGGCAGCCCCGTGCCGACCTCGTCGTCGACCGACGCGACGCCGTAGAACAGGAGGGGCGGCGTGGCCACCCGCCGGCGCGTGTTCCTCACGGGCACCCACCGCGGCCACGCGCCGCGGCCTGTTCGGGGCAGGGCGAGGTTACCGGGTCGGGCGCTCGTGTGGCCACTTGATCCCCCTGATCAGTTGGAAGCCGAGGGACCGCTCGCGCGACAGTTCGCGCAGCAGCCGCTCCTCGTGCTGCACCGCACTGCGCGCGGCGTGCCACCCTGACGAACGCCACGCCCGGCCGACGATCTGCATCCGGTCACGCCAGGTGAGCGTGCCCGGCGGCTCACCTTGGGTGCCGGTTCCGGTGCGTCCGCGCGTCCAGTCCTGCACCTGGATGTCCACCAACCCCGCGTCGCGGAGCATCTGCTTCCATTCCACCAGCAGATAGGGACGCAGCCCGAGGCGCTCGATCACCGACTCCCGCTTCTCCGCCGTGATCTCCGACGACCAGGTGAGCTGTAGCAGCACCACGGCGCCCATCGGCCGAACGACGCGCGCCAGTTCGGCCACCGCCCGCGCGGGATCGGCCGCCGACGCCAGCGCCGGCTCGCCGATGGCCGCGTCGAACATCGCCGTCTCGTGCGGCAGGTCGTCCGGCGTGCCCTGCTCGAATGCGACTGGAATCGGACGGCTGCGCAGCCGGAGCCGAATTTCGGCAATCTCGATCGCCGCGGCACTCGCCTCGACGCCGGTGACCGATGCGCCGGTTCGCGCGGCGAGCCATTCGGCGGTCGTCCCCTCCCCCGAGCCGCTAACGAGGATCTCGCGCCCCGGCGCGGCCTCCACCAGATCCGCGATCTCCCGATACAGCTCCTCGGCGGTCGCACGCCAGCGGCCCAGCACCGAGCGCTGGACGAGCCGGAGCACGGCGGGCACCGGCGGGACGCGGTGGCCCGTGGTCATGCGTGCACCCCGCGTGCGGCAGCCATCAGCATTACGTCAGCGCCCGCAGGTGTGTGACGCACGCCTGTCCCAACGCCTCGGGCGCGTATCCCCCTTCAAGTGCGCTCACCACCCGCCCTTCGCACCAGTCGGCTGCCCGATCGACGATCAGTCGCGTCATCGTCGTCACGTCGTCCATGCCGAGGGTGAAGGCGCCCAGCGGATCGCCGTCGAGGCAGTCGAACCCGGCCGAAATGAGCACCAGCTGCGGCGTCCAGTCG
>JBBQHX010000218.1:0-6409 GCA_038324385.1 Gemmatimonadales bacterium
GATCGTCGCGCTGACCGATCAACGGCGGACGTATCATCAGCTTGCGCTCGTCTGGGGTGTGATTCCGGTGCTGGTACCGCACTGCGACCGCTATGAGGAGATGTGGGTCCTCGCGCGTGAGGCGGTCAAGCGGCTCGGCCTCGCCTCGTCGGGCGATCGCGTGATCGTCACCGCCGGCGTGCCCTTCGACGTCCCGGGGTCGACGAACATGTTCAAGCTGGAAACGCTCTGAGAACCGCCGCGTGCGCCTGACCTTCCTCGGAACGGGCACCAGCTTCGGGGTGCCGCAGATCGGGTGCGCGTGCGCGGTCTGCCGCTCACCCGATCCCCGCGATCGGCGGATGCGCGTGAGCGCCGTCGTCGAGACCGATCGGGGAACGCGGCTGCTGATCGACACGTCGCCCGAGCTGCGCCTGCAGCTTGTGGCCAACGGGGTCGATCGCGTGGACGCGGTGCTGTTCACTCACGACCATGCCGACCACACCCACGGCCTCGACGACATCCGTGCGATCTCCGTGCGTCGCGACGCGCCGCTGCCGATGTACGGATCACGATTCACACTGGACAGCCTGGCGCGGAAGTTTCCGTACATCTTCGATCAGTCGCTGCGCCCACTGCCCGGAACGTCGAAGCCCGAAGGCACGCCGCAGGCGCTCACCGCGGGGCAGACGGTTCGAATCGGCGATGTGGACGTGACGCCCGCGGCGGTGCCGCACGGATTGATCGAGGTGTTCGCTTACCGGATCGGCCCATTGGCATACATTACCGACGCGAAGCGCGTTCCGCCCGATGCGATGGCCGTGATGCGGGGAGCCAAGGTGCTGGTCCTGAACGCGTTGCTGCGCACCGAGCACCCGACCCATCTGAGCATACCCGAAGCGATCGCCGTCGCGCGTGAGGTGGGGGCGGAGCGCACCTACCTCACACACCTCACGCACGAGGCCCGGCACGCCGATCTCGAAGCCGAGCTGCCCAGCGGCATTGCGCCGGCCTTCGATGGCCTCACCGTGCGCATCGAGGAGTGACCCCGAGGCGGCCTCGCGCCGCCCCGGCTGCGGGCGCCTGACGACCCATACCGGATACCGATGACGATCCGCATCGACTACACGAACATGATGGCGGACGCCGTTCGCGGCGGACTGACCGATGCCCAGTGGGCGACGGGCACCGCCGCCTTCGCCGCCGCACGATCGACCGTCGCGGCGCAACGCGATCGCGGTGTCCTCGGATTTCTCGACCTGCCGGCGCGCGACGCGCTGCTGCGGCAGTGCGAGGCGATCGCCGCCGACGCCCGCGGCCGCATCACCGACGTGGTAGTGCTCGGCATCGGCGGCTCCGCGCTCGGCCCGATCGCCCTGCGTACCGCACTGCTGCCTGCGGGCTGGAACGCGCTGTCCGACGACGAGCGCGGGGGCCGGCCGCGACTCCACGTGCTGGACAACGTCGATCCACGGTCGATGGCGGCGCTGCTGCGCGCACTCCACCTGCCGCGCTCACTCTTTCTCGTCGTGTCCAAAAGCGGAGGAACTGCGGAGACGATGGCGCAGTTTCTGGTCGTCGACGCCCGGCTGCGCGAGGCGGGGCTCCCACGCGAACGTCACCTGGTATTCGTGACCGATCCCGAACGGGGGGCCCTCCGCGCCCTCGCACGCGCCGGTGCGATTCCCGCGGTCGACATCCCGGCCGACGTCGGCGGCCGATTCAGCGTGCTCACGCCAGTCGGGCTCCTTCCCGCCGTGCTCGTCGGCATCGACGCCACGGCCCTCCTGCGTGGGGCGGGTGCGATGGCCGCCCGGGCCCAGACCGACGACCTGCTGGCCAACCCGCCGGGCGTCTACGCAATGCTGCAGTGGATGGCCCACCAGGAGCTCGGACGTGGCACGCACGTCTTCATGCCCTATTCCGACGCCCTGCGCGACATGGCGAGCTGGTTCGTGCAGCTCTGGGCCGAAAGCCTCGGGAAGATCCATCCATCGGGCGCGCACGTCGGGCCGACCCCGATCGCGGCCCTCGGGGCGACCGACCAGCACAGCCAGGTTCAGCTCTTCATGGAGGGGCCAGCCGACAAGACGGTGACCTTTCTGGCGCTCGCCGAACGCGAGGAGGATCTGACGATTCCCGACGGGTACCCCGAGGTGACCGAGCTGGCCTACCTCGGCGGCCACTCGCTCGGCGCCCTGCTCGACGTCGAGCGGCGGGCCACGGCCGGCGCACTGGCGCGGCGGGGACGGCCGAATCTGACGATCACGCTCGAGCGAATGGACGCCGAGCATCTTGGCGAGCTGTTCATGTTCCTCGAACTGGCGACCGTGTACGCCGGAGCGCTCTACGGGGTCGACCCGCTCGACCAGCCGGGCGTCGAGCTGGGAAAGCAATTTGCGTACGCCATCCTCGGGCGGCCGGATGCGACGGCGGCGCGGGACGAATGGGAGCAGCTGCCCCCACCGGACCCGCGCCGATCCGTGTGACGATGACACCTCCGCCCCCGACGCCGCCGGGGAACCCCGCGCCCGCTGGCAGTTCGGTGGTCGTAGCGGGTACGCCATCCATGCTCGACCAGGAAACCGGACCCGATGCCGGGATCGCTCCACTCTGGCTCCCGACGTTGCAGGAGCTGGCGCGACGCGCGTCGCACGAAATCAAGAATGCGCTGAACGGTGTTGCGGTTAATTTGGAAGTACTGCGGTCGCGGCTCGATCGGGCCGCAGGGCAGGGAGAGGCGGTGGCCGCGGCGACGGTGCCGTTCGCCAACACGGCGGCGCAGCAGCTCGAGGAGCTGTCGGCGCTCTCGGACGCGTTGCTGACGATGACGCGTGCGATCAACGGGCGGGCCGATGTCGTGGTCCTGACCCGGCGGGCGGTGCGGTTGACCGCAGCCATCGCGCGCGCGGAGGGGCGGGCGGTGACGCTGGTGGAGCCGCAGATCGCGGCGCCGCTGACCGCGGTGAATGCCGACGTCGTTCGCTGGTTGATCGTACGACTGCTGCTCGACGGGCTCGGCGAGCAGCGGTCGCTCGCCCTCTCGATCGCGGAGGGGCCGGTCGTGGTCATGAATGCTTCACCACAGCCGCTACCCGAGCTCGATCCCGAGTTGGGCGCGGCGGCGGAATCGTTCGGCGTACGCCTGACGTCGGATGCTGGCGCGTGGATGGTCCGGTTCCCTCCACTGTCCGACCTTACGTAATCTCAAGCTTTCAATGACGCACCCGAAAATCCTCATCGCCGACGACGAGCAGGCGATCACCGCCGGCCTCAGCGCCATCCTCTCCGACGAGGGCTACGAAGTCGCCGTGGTCGGCGATGGACAGGCCGCGCTCGAGCACATGGAGCAGGACACCTACGGCGTCGTGCTGGCCGACCTCAAGATGCCCAAGGTCGATGGTCTCGCTCTGCTCAAGGAGATGACGCAGCGGGAGATCACGACCGAGTGCATCATCATCACGGGACAGGCCACCGTCGACTCCGCGGTCGAGGCGATGCGCCAGGGGGCATACGACTACATCGAGAAACCGCTCAACGCGGAGAAGTTGAACCGGTTGAAGGCGCTGATCCCCAAGGCGCTCGACAAGTTCAACGTCCAGCTGAAGAACCGCGAGCTCTCGTCGCAACTCCGCACGCTCACGCACTACGGTGAGCTGACGGGGCAGTCGGAGTCGATGCGCAGCGTTTACCAGATGATCGACGCGGTGGCGCCGAGCACGGCCAGCGTCCTCATTCTGGGTGAGTCGGGCACGGGGAAGGAGCTCGTCGCGCGCGCGATGCACACCAAGAGCGAGCGGGCAAAGGGGCCTTTCCTCGCGCTCAATTGCGCGGCGCTTCCCAAGGACATTCTCGAGAACGAGCTGTTCGGCCACGAGAAGGGGGCCTTCACCGGCTCGACGAACGAGAAGGCGGGCGCGTTCGAGCTCGCACACGGCGGCACGCTCTTTCTCGACGAAGTCGCCGAGATGACCCCCGACATTCAGGTGAAGCTGCTCCGCGCGATCGAGTCGCGGACGATTCGGCGCCTGGGTGGCAAGAAAGACATCCCGGTCGACATCCGCATCGTCGCGGCGACGAACAAGGATCTGCAGCGGGCGATCTCCGACGGTGAGCTGCGCGAGGATCTGTACTACCGCCTCGCCGTGGTCGATCTGATGCTTCCCCCGCTGCGCGAGCGCTCGGGCGACATCCGGTTGCTGGCGCAGGAGTTCCTGGCCGGCTTCGCGAAGCAGAACGGGCGCAAGGTGCGCGGCTTCGACGACAGCGCGTGGGAGTGGATCATGTCGTACCACTGGCCCGGCAACGTGCGCGAGCTGAAGAACGCCGTCGAGCGGGCCGTGATCATGGCCCGCGGCGAGGTGATCATGCCCGACGACATCGCGCCGCGGCACATGCGCATGTCGGGCGACGTCGGCGGCTCGGTGACGATCCAGGTCGGATCGTCGATGGCCGAAGCGCGCCGGTTGCTGACACTGCGAACCTTCGCTTCGACCGGCGGCGATCACGTCCGCACGGCCAAGATGCTTGGGCTGGATCCGGTGGAACTCGAAGGTGAGCTGACGCAGATGTTACGGAAATCGTCCGGCTCATCCGCGTCCGGTGGCGGTGCCGGCGCAAGGTCTGCCGATGAGGACGGGGACAGCGCGGGAAGCGTTCCCGCGGCCGTCGCCGACTCGCCCGTCGGCAAGGGGAATTCGACGCGTAAGCGCGTCCGCAAGTAGTAGTCACCGAGCCGTCGTCAGGCGGCCGGCTGCATGACGTGATCGGGGATGCGCCCCTTTCACGGGAGCTGGAACAGCGAGAGGAGAAATCATGTCGCATGACAATGACGAGTACGCCGACGACCAACCGTACGTCGTGATCGAGAAGCATTCCGGGGGCTCGGGCGCCTTCCTGCTCGGGCTGGCCGCCGGGGCCGGGCTGGCGCTCCTGTTCGCGCCGCAGTCCGGCGAGCAGACCCGCCGCGAGATCGAGACGCGCGCCATCAACGCACGTCGTCGCGCGGAGGATCTGGCCAACGACGTGACCGGCAAGGTCACCGATCGCATCAACACCGCGCGCACGCAGGTGGAGGACCGGATCGATCTGGCGAAGGGGCAGATCGAGATGCGAAAGCAGCAGGTTTCGAGCGCGGTCGAAGCGGGCCGGTCGGCGGCTCGTGAGGCGCGCGCGGAGCTGGAGCGCCGCATCGCCGAAACCAAGGCGGCCTATCAGGCCGGGACGTCGGCGGCCCGCGACGCTCGGCACGACGTCGCCGACGCGATGAGCGAGGCGGCCGACGACGTCGCGCATCCCACCACGCCGGCCGACGTGCGCGCCAACGCGTCGGTTCGGGCCGCCTCGCCGAGCGATGGCGAGACGCAGGGGCTCTGAGCCGCGAATCGAGCCCCATCTTCACCGGTGACCCCGGTGCCTGATGCCCGCCCCGCCCCGAGCGCCACGTCGCCTGATGACGCGGTGCCCGGGGCGCGGGCGTCCGGGTCGGTCACTCCGGTGCCGGTGCCGGCGCAGCGTCAGGTGCGCCAGCGCTCCTGGCCGCGCCGGCTCGCCTGGCTTCTGCGCGACTATGGCCAACGGGTGTGGGACAACGCGGGCGAGAACAACGTGTTCTTCCTCGCCGGTGGGATCGCGTTCAACATCCTGCTCGCCGCGGTGCCGTTCGTGCTCCTTTTGGTGAGCGTCGTCGGCTATGTGCTCAATCGCACCGCTGACGCGTCCGCAGTCGAGGTGGCGACCTTCGTCGGCCAGCTGCTGCCGCCGGGGCAACTTCCGCTACGCGCGGTGATCGTCGATGCGGTGAGTGCCCGTGGTCAGATCGGGCTGTTGAGCGGCATCACCTTCGTCTGGTTCTCGACGCGCCTGTTCGGATCGCTGCGCAGCGTGCTCGCCGACGTCTTCGACATCGAGAGCGACCGGGGCATCGTGGCGGGGAAGATCTTCGACGCCCAGATGACGATCTTCGCGACCGTCTTCGTCGCGCTCTATACGCTGATCACGGCCTACATCACCCTCGGCACGACACGCGGTATCGGTGTGCTGTCCCGACTGGGGCTCCGGGCCGACATCATGGGGCAGCTCGAATACAATGTAGGGCGCTTAATCGCGTTCTTGGTCGTCGTCACAATGTTCTTTGCGCTCTACAAGGTGTTGCCGAATCGCCGCATTCGGTGGCAGACGGCGTTGGTCGCCGCGCTCTTCACGAGCCTCCTGTTCGAGCTCGCGCGCAATGTATTCGCCGTTTTCGTCACCTCATTCAATCCAGGAACGCTCTATACCGGCACCCTCTACGCAATCGTGCTCATCGTGTTCTGGGTCTACTACGCGGCGCTGATCTTCGTGCTCGGCGGGGAGGTTGCCCAGGTGTACGAGCTACGCCGCGTCCGGGCGATGCAGCGCGAGGTGTTCGATCGCTGATCGCGGCTGGCCG
>JBBQHX010000219.1:0-6381 GCA_038324385.1 Gemmatimonadales bacterium
GCCGAAAGCGTTGGCGGCGATTTCTACCACCTCTTCCGCCTGCCGGGCGACCGTGCCGGGTTCATGCTCGGCGATGTCTCGAGTCATGGCTATCGCGCGGCGCTGATCATGGCGCTGGCGATGAGCGCGTCGGCGATTCACGCGCAGTCCACCACCGATCCGGGCGAGGTGCTGGCGGCCGTGCTCACGTCGTTGATGGACGAGTTGGAGAGCACGGAGATGTTCATCTCGCTCTTCTACGGCGTCGTCGATCTGGCGGCGGGAGAGCTGCGCTACGCCAACGCCGGACATCCGCACGCGTTCATCGTGCGGGCCAGTGGCGTCGTGGAGCGGCTGTCGGCGATCGACCCACCGCTCGGTATGGTCGACTGCCCGCCGGGAATGGTCGCGCGCGACTGGCGCGCCGACGACCTGCTGCTGCTGTTCACCGACGGCGTGAGCGATGCCCGTGACCGCAACGACGTCAGGCTCGGCGAGGAGGCGGTGCTGGCGCTGGTGCGGGAGTCTCGCGCCGAGACGCCGCAGGAGATCCTCGATCGCATTTTCGTGCTGCTCAACGCACACGCTGGCGATGCCTCACGCCGCGACGATCTGACGGTCGTCCTCTCGCGGAGCGCTCACGTTGCCGGCTGAAGGCGGTCGCCACGGCCTGCGCGAGGGGGAGCGCGACCGTGCGGCCGCGTCGCGTGAGGCAGACGGGGACGATGGCATCCGGCTGCCGCGCGCTCGCAAGCGGTTCGGGCAGCACTTCCTGACCGATCGACGCGCGCTGCTGCGGATCGTCGATGCGGTGGATCCTGAGTCGGTGCCGTGCGTGGTGGAGATCGGGCCCGGGCGCGGTGCGCTCACCGACCTCCTCGCCGAACGCGCCCAGCGACTGATCGCGATCGAGCTCGATCGCGATCTCGCCGCACATCTGCGCCGCCGCTACGCCGACCGGCCGCACGTGGAGATCGTCGAAGCCGACGTGCTCGAGACCGACATCGGCGCGCTGGCCGGGGGCGAGTACGCGCTGTGCGGCAACGTGCCGTACTACATCACGACGCCGATCATCTTCCACGCCCTGCAGGCGCCCCGGGCGACGCGCGCCATTTACCTCGTGCAGCGCGAGGTCGCCGACCGGATGACCGCCGCGCCGAGTACGGGCGAGTACGGCGGGTTGACGGTCAACGTCCAGGCGGTGGCCGAGGTCTCTCATCTGTTTCGTGTGCCGCCGGGCTCGTTCGCGCCGCCCCCGAAGGTGGAGTCGGCGGTCGTGCGGGTGACGCCGCGCGAGCACCCGCTGGTCGCGCCGGGCGACGAGCCGGCGCTGCGCGAACTGGTGACGGGCGCGTTCGGGCTCCGCCGCAAGCAGATGCGGCGCGTCGTCCGCACCATCGCGCGCCTCGATGCCGACGCGGCCGACGTGGTGCTCGCCGCAGCCGGCATCGAGCCGATGTCGCGGCCCGAGGAACTACCCCCGGCAGCGTTCGTCGCGCTGCTCGCCGCGATCCGCGCCCCCCGGTAGTAGCCGGCGACCGGTGGTCGCCGGCGATTCGCGAGGGGTCCAAGGCGTTGTCCCCGCTGGCGATGCGCCCGCCTGGTACGTTGCAGCACGATCGTGGTCCGGGCCGTATGCTCAGGAGAAGCCCGCGGTGTCTCTCCTTCCATCGTGCACATGGCAGCGACGTTCGACGCGCTCGTCGAGCTGCTCTTCAAGTACCGGCCCGTGGTGTTCGAGCGGGGCGAACTCACCTTCGGCACGGTGGGGTGGGCCCGCGCGGCCGCCGTCGTGCTCGGCGTGGTGATGCTCGCCGCCGCCGGCGCGTACCTCACGCGGCGCGTCCGCGGAACGTCGCGCGACCGCGCCGTGCTGGCCACCCTGCGCGTCGGCGTCGTGCTGCTGCTGGTGCTCTGCCTGCTCCAGCCGCAGTTGGTGGTGGCCGAGTCGGTGCCGCGGCGGAACGTGGTCGCGGTGCTGCTGGACGACTCACGGAGCATGGCCATCCCCGATGCCGACGGCGCGCCGCGCGCTGAACATATCCGGCGCGCGATTGCCGCTGGTCCGGCCTCGCTCGTGGGGCAACTCGGCGCCCGCTATCAGGTGCGGCAGTACGCCTTCGCAAACGACGTCCGCCGCCTCACGGGCCCCGACGACGCGCTGACCTTCGACGGGGCGCGCACCCGCCTCGGGCCGGCACTGGAGCGCGTGCGGCAGGAGCTCGACGGGCTCCCGCTCGCCGGCATCGTCGTGATCGGCGACGGCGTGGACGAGAGCGGGAGCGAGCTCGCGGCCGCCCTCGGGCGCGTGCGCGCGTCAGGCGTGCCGGTGTTCACCGTGGCCGTCGGCGGCGAGCCCGCGCGCGACGTTCAGGTCACCGCCGTGGACGTGCCGCGTCAGGCACTGCGCGGCGCCGCGCTCGACGCCCGCGTTTCGCTGAGCCATCGCGGCCTCGCCGGCCGCCGGGTGCAGGTGGTGGCCGAGGACGAGGGGCGCATCGTTGCCACGCGCGAGATCGAACTGCCGCGGAGCGGGGCGGCCGTGGTGTCGCTCCCGGTGCCGGCCAGCGAGAGCGGCGTCAGGCGGATGCGCTTCCGCGTCGCCGCCGTCGAGGGCGATCAACTGCGCGACAACGATGCCCGCGTCGCCGTCATCCGCGTCGACGAGCGGCCGCGGCGCGTGCTCTACTTCGAGGGCGAGCCGCGCTTCGAGGCCAAGTTCGTCAGGCAGGCGCTGGACGGGGACGACGCCGTGCAGGTGATCCTCCTCCAGCGCACCGCCGAGGAGAAGTACCTGCGCCTGGGCGTGCGCGACAGCCTCGAGCTCGCGGGGGGCTTTCCGCGCACGCGCCAGGAGCTGTTCGCCTACGACGCGATCATCCTCGGCAGCGTCGAGGCCAGTGCGTTCAGCTTCGAGCAGCTCCGACTGATCGAGGAGTTCGTCGGCGAACGGGGCGGAGGACTGCTCCTCCTCGGGGGGCGCCGCGCCTTCGCGGAAGGCGGCTATCCGAGCACACCGATCGCCGCGCTGTCGCCGTTCGTGATCGCATCCACCAGCTCGGGCGGCGTGGTCGAGGTCGCGCCGCGCCTGACGACGGCCGGCCTCGAACATCCGGCCACGCGGGTGCGTGGCACGGCTGACTCATCGGCGGCGCGCTGGGCCTCCCTGCCGGCCGCCACTTCGGTACAGGCGGCGATGACGCTCAAGCCGGGCGCCGTGTCGCTGCTCGCCGCCGGTGAGAGCCAGGGGGAGGGGCGGTCGCTGCTCGCCTATCATCGCTTCGGGCGCGGGCGCGTCGCCGCGCTGGCCGTGCAGGACTCGTGGCTCTGGCAGATGCACGCCGATGTCCCACTCGAGGACCAGACGCACGAGACGTTCTGGCGCCAGCTCCTGCGCTGGACCGCGGGCGACTCGCCCGGTACCGTTGTCGCGCGGATGACGCGTGAGGCGGGAGAGTCCGGCCAGCCGGCGACGGTCGAGGCCGACGTGCGTGACGCCGAGTACCGGCTGGTGAACGATGCACGCGTCGTCGCGCGGGTGACCGACGCCAGTGGCGGAACGCGTGAGGTGCCGATGCTCCGTCGCGCCGATCGCGACGGCGCCTATGCCGCCGAGCTCACGCCCGATGCCGATGGACTGCTGCGGGTGACGGTGGAGGCCGAGACCGGAGCGGGGCGACTGGATGAGGATGAGGTCGCGATCGCCGTCGAACGCGATACCGACGAATACTTCGATGCTGCGCCCAACGCCGCGGGGCTGGCGCGCATCGCCCAGGTCACCGGTGGCCGCTCGTACTCGGCCGCCAACATGGACCAGTTGCCGCGCGACATCGTCTACGCCGCGAGCGGCACGACGACGCGCGAACGCAAGGATCTCTGGGACGCGCCGGCCATGCTGCTCGCCCTGCTGGGACTGCTCGGCGCCGAGTGGGGATACCGCCGGTGGAGGGGACTCGCATGACCGATACGCTGCTCACGCGCCTGACGACGGGCGTCGCGCTGCTCTCCGCGTTGAGCGCGGTGCCCGCGGCCTCCGCCGGCGCGCAGGCCGACCATCTGCTGGTGGTCACCGGTGCGCCTGGCGAGCCGCGGTTTACGAAGGCGTTCCACGAGGCCGCGGCGACGTTCGTGCAGGCGGCACGCACCCCGGGCGGGCTGCCGGCCGCGAATGTCCGCTACCTCGCCGGCTCCGCGCCCGCGCCCGCCGGGGCGACCGGGCGCGCCACCCGCGATGGTGTGCAGGGCGCGATCCGCGATCTCGCGGCGAAGACCCGCGCCGGCGACGCGGTGACCATCGTCCTCATCGGCCACGGCTCGATGACCGACGACGTCTCGCGCTTCAACCTCCCGGGTCCCGATGTGTCGGCCACCGAGATGGCGGCGTGGCTCCGCCCGCTCGCCGAACGGCGCCTGACGATCGTCGTCGCGGCCAGCGCGAGCGGCGACTGGATGCCCGCGCTCGCCGCGCCGGGCCGCGTCGTCATCACGGCCACGCGAACGGGGATGGAAGCGAACGAGATCACCTTCCATACCCACTTCGCTGCCGCCTATCGCGACGCGGCCGCCGATGCCGACAAGGACGGTCGCGTATCGGTGCTGGAGGCGTTCACCTACGCGAATCGCGAGGTGGCGCGCGGCTACGAATCCACGGGTCGCCTGCAAACGGAGCACGCGCTGCTCGACGACAACGGCGACGGGAAGGGAATTGCGACACCGGCCGCCAACGCCGCCGACGGGCGGATGGCCTCACGCGCCTTCCTCGGAGCCGCACCCGACGCCGCGCGCGTCGCCGGTCGGCCGGGCGCGGAGCCGTTGCTGCGCGAGCGGGCGCAGGTCGAGCAGGCCGTCGAGACGCTGCGCGGCCGCAAGGCGAGCATGCCCGCTGCCGAGTACGATCGGCAACTCGAGGCGCTGATCACCCGCCTGGCCGAGATTCGTCAGGCGCTGGCGCGGTTGGACGGAGGTCGATGATGCGCCGCACACTCGCGCGTGCCGTCGCGCTCGCCCTCGGCGTGGCCGTGCTGCTGCCGGTCGCGGCCTGCGTTGCGCAGGATCGACCCGCGTCGGCGAACGATCCGATCGAGCTCTGGCAGACGGGGCGTTATGCGCAGGCCATCCCCGCGCTCGAGGCGGCCGCGTCCGCGGGCGGCGCGACACTGGCCGCACGCCGCGCCTACGTCCACGCGCTCATCGAGGTCGGGCGGGTGGCGGACGCCGAGCGTGCCGCGACCGGCTTCGCCGCCGTCGATCCCCACGCGGCCGCCTTACGCGGGGATGCGCTGGTCGAGCGAGGCGCCCTCGCCGCCGCCGATTCCGCATGGCGCGCCGCCCTCGCCGCGCGCACCCCCGACAGCGTCCGCGTTCTCGGCGCCCTTGCCGCGGCGGCTGCCGCACGCGGCCGGTGGGACGAGGCCGCCGCGCTCGACGATCGCGTGATCGATGCGCTGGCCGCGTCGCCATCGGCGGGTGCCGCCGAGCTCCTCGCGGGGGCGAGCGCCATGCGCCGCTTCGGCCGCGCCGACCCGGCGCGCTTTCCCGACGCGCTCCGCCTCCTCGACCGTGCCGCCGCACGCGAGCCCGGCGACCCCGCCGTCCAGGTCGCACTGGCCGATCTCTTCCTCGAGAAGTGGAACGCGCCTGACGCGCGCTCCGCCGCCGCGGCCGCGCTCGCCCGCAACCCCTCCCATCCCGGCGCGCTGGTGGCCGAGGCACGGCGGCGGCGGTTCGAACAGGAACCCGGGGCGGACTCGCTCGTCAGGCAGGCCCTGACGGTCAATCCGCAGCACCGCCCCGCGCGCACGCTCGCCGCGATACTCGCCCTCGACGCCGAACAGGCCGACTCGGCCACCGCCGAGGCCGGCCGTGCCCTGGCCGTCGACTCGGGAGATGTCGACGCGCTCGCGGTGCTCGCCAGCGCACGGTTGCTGGCGGGCGATCGCGAGGGCGTCGCCGATGCGCGCCGCCGCGCCCTCGCGCGGAATCCATCCGCTGGATCGTTCTTCGTGACGCTGGCCGAACTGAGCGCCCGCATCCGGCGCTACGCCGACGCGGCCGCCGCCGCGCAGGAGGGCGCCCGTGTCGATCCCCGCGCCTGGCGCGCCCACGCCGTCGCCGGTGTCAACCTCCTGCGACTCGGCCAGGTGGACGCGGCACGTGCGGCGCTGGAGACCGCGTTCGCCGGTGATCCGTACGATGTGTGGACCAAGAACACCCTCGACCTGCTCGACTCCTACACGCGCTTCGACGAGCGCACGTCACCGCGCGCGGTATTGCTGATAGAGCGTGAGGAGGCCGATCTTCTCGCCCCCTATCTCGACGATCTCGTCACGCGCGCGTATGACGAGTTCGGCGAGCGCTATGGCTGGCGTCCGACCGAGCCGATTCGGCTGGAGGTCTACCGCC
>JBBQHX010000220.1:0-6372 GCA_038324385.1 Gemmatimonadales bacterium
GTCAGGCCATCCCTGCTGTTCTGCGACGAAGGCCAGCAATGCCGCGGCGAACAGCCCGCCGATGCCCGTGACCAGGCCAATCCACTGTCCCGGTCGACGATTCTCCTGGCGGTACTTGGCCACGACCGCGGCGAGATCCTCCCGCCGCAGGACGAGCCAGTCGGGGGGTGCATCCGTGGTGCTGGCGAGCAGTCGCGCCGCCGGCACGCTCGGGTCGTTCGCAGGGGTGGAGGAACGAGACGGGTCCGAGTTCATGCTGTGGGCTATCGGTGGTGAGGACGAACGCCGCCGGTGAAACTGCAGGAGCGCTCACCGTTGGGACGGCGGAGCCGTCGGTAAAACGCTGGCCCAGCCGCGGGGCCCGGGCTGCGCGGCCGTACGGGGCGACGATACGACTTGGCCGAGGAGCGCACAACCTGACGCTCGGACGGGCGTCATCCGAGCGCGGTGCCCCCTGCGGTCTCCGCTCCCGGCAATTGTCGGAACGGCACCTGGATGTGAATGAGCACGAGGCCGCACGGCACGCCGGCCGCGTCGAGCACGAGCGTGACACCTTCGCGGGCCGCCTCGTCGACGACCCCATAGCGGACGCGGTTGGCCAACTCCTCCGTGTCCCTCAGGACGTCGCCTGCCCCCACGGAGGCCGGATAGACGCCGCACGCGCAAGGCAGAGAATCTCCATCATCACCCGCGCGGCCTGGTCGGTCGCGAATAGCTGCTGGGCATGGGCCACTCCGTCGGGTACCAGCAACGTCTTCGGCCCGCTACCGGCGACCCACGTCAGGCGGCAACGCGGTGTTACGACCGGACCCTGGGTAGCGACGCCGCCTGGTAGAACGACATCACGTGACCGTCCGGGTCCCTGAAGTCGGCGCTCCAGCCGCCTGGTGCCTCGGAGACGGGCGTCACGATTTCGACCCCCGCCGCCGCAAGCGCGCTGACCACCGTCTCGATTCCGCCCTCACCGAGACCGAAAACGATCCCCGGAGTGTTGCCCGGCTTCGGATCCCCGGGAAAGACCAGCATCTCGGTCTCGGTCCCGATCTTTGCCAGCAGCCAGATGGACTCGTCCTCCTCCGTCTGGCGGGTGAACTGGATGCCGAGATGCTCCGTGTAGAACCGCTCCGTCTGCAGAACGTCCCGGACGTAGAGAATGAAGGCAATTCCGTCGATCTTCGGCTGCATGGGATCCCGTGCGCTGAGGGTGAGGCTGCTCGATTCACAACTGGTCGTGTCCTCCCTGGTTGCCGTAGCCGGGCCGAATGTGAGCGGAATCGCTGAGAAAGATCGGATGGCCGTCCGGATCAGCCATCGCCAGGCGCCCAGCCGGGAGCCGGCCCAGGGTGGTCTTCAGTGCACGCCGCCGCAGGCCGTCCGAGGAACGTCCCCCCTCGGATTCGGGAAGCTCCGGGGCAGCGCCAGCGCGCTTCCACGCCGTCCGGAGGCCACTGATACGCTGGCGCAGCGCGGTGTCGGGTATCCGGAGCACGTTGGCGATCTCGTGGCGCCCCAGCCCCGCGTTCGCGAGCAGCGCGACGGTCCGCAGGGACGCGGGAAGCGACTCGAGGAATTCCCGAGGTAGCCTCCGGTCCCGAGCCGCCGGTGGCGCGGATTCGCCCGCGTAGTCCGCCTCGCGGCGTCGGCGACGACCGGCCGTCCGGGCGAGGAACAGCGAGCGTCGACGAAGCACACCGAACGCCCACGCCGGAAACCGGGCGTCATCCAGGGAACGCCGCTGTTCGAGTGCGGCCAGGAGCACGTCCTGAACCAGGTCGTCGGCTTCGTCGGCTGTGGCGGCCCAACGCGTTGCCATGCCGCGGAGCATGCGCAGGCGTGAGGCGGTCTCTTCCTTCTCTGGCATCGATCGCGTCGGTAGGGATCCTGGCCATCGGGCGTACGACGTTTGAGCCCCCGCCCAGGAGGGTCCCGGTCACACGGTATAGTTAGTACGCGAAGGCGACGTCGTCACCCGCGACCACGTCGAGGTCGCGGACCTCATAACCTGGTCCCTCGGCGTATCCACCGAACCAGCCCTCCGTTCGCGGTCGGATTCCGTCGGCGCCGACGTTGCGAAGGGGCCGAGCGGTATCCATGGAGATGACGACGAACTGACCCAGGGTCACCACTGCCCCATTGACGAGGGCCACCGCCGCGAGGTCTGATGCGGTGTGCGCACTCAAGTCCGTGCCGTTCGGGAAATATTGCCGCAGCAGTCCGTTCGTATCCTCGTTCGTGCCTCGCTGCCACGGGCTGCGGGGATCGCAGAATGTAGATCGCGAGGCCGGCGTCGACGCGCAGCTGTGCATGCTCCGCGAGTTCGGCGCCCTAATCCCACGTGAGCGAGCGGCGGAGCTGTACGGGCAGGGTGCGCATGGCGCGCGTGAACGCGTCGCGAGTCCGGCCGTGACAGCGACGTCCCTTCGGGCGCTGGTGTGCTCCGCTTGAGTCCAGGCGCTTCGGGCGTACGCTCTCTGGGTTCACGCGCCGATGGGCGGGCCCCGTCGGGGCGTAGCAAGAAGTCTGACAACCGAACGGCGGACCCGAAGATATCCCCGTTCATCCTGCGGATCCCCGGCGGTCCCCCTCAGGCTTCCGCGCGCATTCTCCGCCGGGCGGCGATGCCGCCGAGGGTCAGCAGACCGGTGCCTAGCAGCGCCCAGGTGGACGGCTCGGGAACGACGGCGACCGAGGAGCCGCGCACGAAGTCGTTGGGGACCTGGTTGCCGCGAAAGCCGTAGACGCGCACCGCCGTCTCGGTCACCGCGAAACCCGTCGGCGCGGCAGCGGAGAGGCTCACGACCGCCGTTGCCAGTCCACCGAGCCCCGGGTCCCCGCCAAAGGCGAGCGCGAAGTCGTATCCCGGCGCAGCGGGGGCTAGCTCGATGTTGCGATAGCCGCTGGAGCGCGTGATCGAGCCGACCACGCGCGGTGTGGTGACGAAATGGATGGCCGTAAGGAAGGTGCTCCCCGGTACGACCTGCACGGCCGTCATGAGCGACGTGCCCGGCACGTCGAGCTCGAGCGTGGCACGGGCGACGACCTCACCGAAGACCAGTGAGCGGTACTCAAAGGTGAGGCTCCCGCCGGGTGCGAGCAGCGCGCCCTGGGCCGCTGCGCGGGCGGAAGTGGCCACGAGCGCACAGACGATCACTACGGCACGGATAACGATGCGTCGGCTCACGTGGACCTCTCGCCAGTGGGGTGAACGGGGCGCCTCGGCTCCGGCGCCCGTTAATCGTACCGATTCCCTGAGCTACTCCCGGGTCTGACGAGGGGGCCGTGTGATCGGTGTCACGGCGACGCAAGCATACGTGGAGCGTTGGGCAAGCGCCAGTGGCCCTCGCCCAGTTCAATGGACGTTTCTGCCGGTAAACGATGGGTAGCGCGCAGCCCGTATAGTCCGCGATGCCTAACGGTGGTGCTCAGCCGCGCCGCATCAGGTGACCGATGGGCGCGACACACCAGCCTCGTCAGCCGGTCCCATCTGACGCCCCTTGGCGCCCGGCACTCGCCACTTGGCCGCCGCGCTCGCCCTCGCGCGGACGCTGACTGGGGGACAGTTCGCCACCCGCGCACCTTGTTGATTGTGCGAAGCAGTGTTATGAATCTCGCGCCCAGATCGAGCTTCCAACCCCTTGCAGGAGCGGCCGATGAGCATCCGGACCATTCAGGCAGCCTATGCCGCGTTCGCGAACAACGATCCCTCGATGCTGTTCGGCGCCATGGCGCCCGACATTCAATGGCTCGAGGCCGAGGGCAACCCGCTGGCCGACCGCAATCCGTATGTCGGTGCGGACGCGGTGGGCGAGGGCGTGTTCGGCCGGTTGCTCGCCGCCATTGACGGCTTCGCCGCGGCGCCCGATCGCTTCATCGACGGCGGTGACGACGTCGTCGTGCTCGGCCGCTACGGCGGCACGATGAAGCATAGCGGCGCTAGGCTGGACGCTCAGTTCTGCCATGTCTACCGCTTCGAAGGCGACCGGATCGTATCGTTCCAGCAGTACACGGACTCGGCGCAGTGGGCGCGGCTGATGCCGTAGTCCCTTACGAAAGTTCCAACGCCCAGGTTCACCTACGAGCTCCGAACGGCGAAACACTCAACGAATCGGTCGAGACGCCGGCACGGGTCCCCTCTGAACTACTGGGTCGTCAGCTGTAACGTCGCGTTAGGCCGCCGGCGCTGTACGTACCGCCCGTGAGCAGCAGGTACAGCAAGGCTGCTAGCGGAAGCATACGGTGGCGGCAGACGGAGCGAAGTCGAATGCGAGCCGGTCGTGACGATCCGGGTAGTCGCAGAGCCGGAGCGCGTACACGGCGTGTCCCGTGCAGGATGTACTAAGCTTGCTCGCGCGTAGGGCAGCCTTCGACCGCATCGGCATGGAGGAAAGTATATGCCGCCGAGTACGTCACTGCCTCGCACTGCGAGAACCGCATGAGCGACGGCTGCGTCAGTAGAGGAGAGTCCTCTATGTGTGTATGGAAATAGGATAGGTCGGTCGCGACGTAGTTACTGTATGCAGGTCACACTCCGACGCGTTCTCACCCGGGACCGCGTGTTAGAAATGGAGTCCTGCAACGGTGCTGAGCTCATGAGGACCTATGCGCGTGGCTGGGTTGACTCAGGTTGGAGCGCTAATCGTGGCAAGCAGCAAGGGGACATCCGACAGGCGGCGGAATGCATCGTTCACGTCATTGGTGTGACCGTTGAGGATACACCCATCAGCGGTATCTGATACCTCCCGCAGGTCACGCAAACCCCATCCATCCGGTAAGTCGAACGCGTTGCCAAGCGGGTCGTACACGAAACTGCGACCGCTGACACCGGCGACTAGCTTTGAATGCCGAAGCGCTGTCAGCCCGGACGCGAACCGTCGCTCGAACTCCCTGCTACCCATGCCCAACGCGAGAACTCCCTGGATTGGCCTAACGCCGTTAGCCGGCAAGTAGCGAAGAGAGCGAACGACTGGCGGGCTCGCGCTCTGCTCCGTGGCAGCAGCGACGCAAGGTTAGGCGGCGGTGTCGTCGCACGGTGGACAGCGCCCAGCGCGATGTCGACCCGTTCCGGCCGCGTGTGCGCTTACGTCGCGCCTGCCAGCAGTGCATAGACTACGACCTGATTCACGCCATCGCGGTGCGCCTTGCCGGCCACATAGTCGGGGCCAATCTCATAGGGCTGGAAGTCGGCCGGCATCTCGACATCCCCCAGCCAGCGTCCGTCAGAATCGAACACGGACCACTGGCTCGGCACGGCCGGCATATCGGTGAGCGACCCGGCCCCAATCGCATCCTGCCAGTGCGCAGCGCGAACCCAGAGCCGGCCTGTCCGATCGACGAGAAACGCCGAAAAAGCCGGGAGCACCTCCGCATAGGGCGCGCGGCGAACCGCGGCGACCGCGCTATCGCGCGCGGCGCCCTGCTCCCTCACCCACAGCGTCGACCATGCTACCACCCACTCCTCCCACTCCTCGGGCGTGATCGGCACGGGCGTCCACACGCGTCGAATGACCGAGCGCAGGGCGCCATCGCTGGTGTACATCCGGATCGTGTAGCGATCACCGAAGCCCGCGTAGAAGTGGTCGTCGCCGCCCGCGAACACGCCGATCGTCGACAGCCAGGGCGGCATGGGGCCGGTCCGCACCTGCTCAAATTCGAGATACGGGAACGTGCCGAGCGCGTCGCCGATCTCGCCGGAGGGCGCGAGGAGCTTGAGGGCGATGGAGTCCACCCAGCGCGACCCGATCGGCCGCGGCACCGGTCTCGGGAGCGCGGCGCCGACGCGACGGCCGTTGCCGAGCACCTCCAGCAAGAGGAGTCGGTTCGTGGGCGGGCCGTCCGTCGCACCCAGCGGGCTGGTGGTGCGCACGAAGGCGCCCCCGCTCGTGTAGAGGGAGAGGGTCGCGAAGCCGGAACTGATCGCGATCGTATCGCCGCGGAGGCGACGAACGAACCCGATGCTGAGCAGTTGCCCCGGTGCATCGCCGCGCCCGGCGCTGGCTGAAAGAAACCGCCCGTCGGAAGAAAAGAGTCGTAGCTGCAGCGACCCGCCATCCACGACGGCAATGCGTCCATCCGTGAGGCGCATGACACCGCGGAGCTGTCGAAAGCGGGTGACGGAATCCGTTGTGTCCCCGATAACGAGCTGGGGCGTCTCGGCGAGCGAGAGTTGTTCGCTTGCCGTCCACGCCGGTCGCCCATTCTCGACGAGGCGAACGCCCGCGCTATCGCGTGACGACTGGGCCGCCAGCGGGAGTGAAATGAGCGTCGCGATGATCGCGCGCAAGACCGACTGCCGTGCCATTCGTCGCATCGTCATTGGATCTCGCGAAGGGAAAATTCGCCGGTAGATCACCCGCACCTACCCACGGCCCGCGG
>JBBQHX010000221.1:0-6364 GCA_038324385.1 Gemmatimonadales bacterium
CGCCGTCGCGGGCGCCGTCGTCGTGCGGCGGGTTGTGCGAGTGGTCGCCATCTCGGGGCTGGGCGTCAGGCCGACTTGCGCGCGCTCGCCTTACGCGCGGGGCGCTTGCGCGCGGCCGTCTTCTTCGCCGCCGGCTCAGGCTTCGCCTTGGCCTTCGCCGTCCGCGTCTTCGCCCGCGCCTCGCCTGACGATACCGCCGACTTCACGCGTGATCCGCCCTTGGTCTGCTGGAGACTTTCCTTCAACCGCGCCACCAGGTCGATGACCGGTGTCGGCTCGGGTTCGCGCTGCTCGGCGAAGCTGACCGTCTCGTTCTTCGCTTTCGCATCGATGATCTGCATCAGGTTCGCCCGGTACTCGTCGACGAAGTGCCCGGGATCGAACGGCTCCGCGAGATTGGCGATCAACTGCTCGGCCATCTTCACTTCCTGCGGCCTGACGACGGAGTCCTCCGGAAAGCTGTACTCCGACTGATCGACGACTTCATCCGCGAAGCGGAGTACCGCGAGCACCAGCGCCTCGCCGACGGCCTGCACCGCCACCAGATGCTGCGACGTCGACCGCAACGTGATCTTCCCGACCCCAACCATGTTCGTGCGCGTGATCGCCTCGCGGAGGAGCGCGTACGCCTTGTGGCCCTCCTTCGGCGGCACGAGGTAGTACGCCGTCTCGAAGTAGCGCGGGTCGAGTTCGCTGGCCGCGACGAAGGAGTGGATGTCGATCGTCTTGGACGACGTCAGCGCGGCGGTCTTGAACTCGTCCTGCGACAGCACCACGAATTCGCCCTCGGACACCTCGTACCCCTTCACGATTCGCTCCCACGGGACGACCTCGCCGGTGCTGCCGTTGACACGGTGCTGCTTGATCGGCGTGAGATCGTCGCTATCCAACTGGCGGAATCGAATGCCGTCGGCCTTGCGCACGGCACTCTGGAGCGCGACGGGAATGTTCACCAGCCCAAAGCTCAACGCACCTTTCCAGATCGCCGCCATCACTCGCTCCTGTGGCCGTGGAACCGACCCGTCGCCGAGCTCCGTTCGCGGCGGGGTCCGACGACTGACGCGCGTCGGCCACCACCTTCATGGCAATCCCGGGGCCAATGTGGATATCAACATTTGCAGCAGTTTTGTGATGGGTTTTCCACAGCGACGCGGAGCCGGTGCTTTTCCGGAACGCGGAGCGCCAGCGCGGATTGCCAGTCGGTGCGGCCGCGCGCGGCGGGCCCCGATGCGAGTCGGGTTCCTCGTGCCGTGCTGGCGGTCGCCGTCGGTCGAGTGCGACAGGATCAACCACGGAGGACACGGAGGGCACGAAGGAGTGCTCGTAGCGGTGAAGCTGCGCTGCCGGGCAAATCCACCGCGGGTTGGAGGCTGTGGCGTGTGGAAGAAACAACGCCGCCCAGCCCGCGCCGATCGTCGCCACCGACGCTGCGGCCATCGCCGTTCCCATCAGTCCAATCGGCCGTCGACGCACGACGACCGTTGAGGAGCACAACGAACTCTCGTCGCGGGAGCCGTCCTCCGCGTCCTCCGCGTCCTCCGTGGTTGATCCTGCCGAACGCTACGGAAGACAGGCGTCGAACTGCCCGGTGAAACCCCGATCGCAGCGAAGGCCCTGAGCGCATCCACGTCGTGTGCGAGTGGAGCGGTTCACGAACCCGAACTTCCTACCAGAAAGCAGCGAAGCCTAATCGACCAGATCGTCCTCCTCGGACTCGCCGAGGGCGATCCGCACGGCAGCCGAGACGTCTTCTCCCGCGTACCCGCGCCGCGCGAGAAACCCGTACAGCCGACGGCGCTGCACTTCAGGCGCCAGGCCGCGCAATGATGCCGCCCGGCGCCGGGCAACCGCGAGTGCGTTCTCTCCCTCGTCGACGTTGTCTTCGGCGACCGTCTCGTCGACCGCCTCGCGGACGACGTCGCGGGACACGCCACGTTGCGTGAGTTCCTGCTCGATGCGGCGTCGGCCGGCGGCGCCACTGGCGAACTTGCTGCGCGCGACCTGACGGGCGAGCCGCGCGTCGTCGACGAAGCCGTCGCTCGTCAGGCGCGCGACGGCCGCGGCCGCCGCCTCCGGGGTATGCTCGGCGCGGACGAGCCGCCGTTCCAGCTCCCTGCCGGCGCGGCCGCGGACGGCGAGCAGCGCGATGCCCTTGTCGTAGGCGCCGAGTACCGCCGCCTCGCGTTCCAGCACGGCGCGTGCGGCCGGCTCCAACGTTCGCCCGACTCCCAGCGCCAGCTCCGCAATGATCGTGGCGGAGACAACGAACTCCTGTTCGCTCCCTTCGAGCGCGACCTGATACCGCCCGCGCTGCCGGGGATGCGCCGTGATGGACGTGATGCGCGCCATGTCCCTGGGGTTGGAGGATGCCGCCACGCACAACGGGCCGGATCGCTGCCTCACGCGCGCGCCGGCGTCCGACGTCGCGAAGAGGGGCGTTCCGGCCCGTTCAGTTTCCAGCTACCCGCCCCGGGCAGGTGGCGCGTCATCGGCTGACGCGGTCACCTGCCCGTGGTGGGGGAACACTCACGCTTCGTCAGGCTCCGCCTCATCGACGGCCTCGACGACTTCCGGCGGGCCACCGACGCCGAGCACCTGCTTCACCTTCGTCTCGATATCGGCCATCATCGCCGGGTTGTCGCGCAGGAAGAGCTTCGCGTTCTCACGCCCCTGCCCGATCTTCTGCCCGCCGTACGAGTACCACGCGCCGGACTTGTCGATGATCCCCGACTCGGCGCCGATGTCAACCAGCAGCGAGGTGTGGCTGATCCCTTCGGCGTACATGATATCGAACTCCGCCTGGCGGAACGGCGGGGCGACCTTGTTCTTGACGACCTTCACGCGAACGTGCGAACCCACCACCTCGTCCTTGTCCTTGACGGGGCCGATGCGACGGATATCGAGACGCACCGACGCATAGAACTTGAGCGCCTTTCCGCCCGTGGTGGTCTCGGGGCTGCCGAACATGACGCCGATCTTCTCGCGGAGCTGGTTGATGAAGATCACCGAGGTCTTCGAGCGCGCGATCGAGCCGGTCAGCTTCCGCAGCGCCTGGCTCATGAGCCGCGCCTGCAGGCCGACATGGGAGTCGCCCATGTCGCCCTCGATCTCCGCCTTCGGCACGAGCGCGGCCACGGAGTCGATGACGATCACGTCGACCGCACCCGAGCGGACGAGGATCTCACAGATCTCCAGCGCCTGCTCACCCGTGTCCGGCTGCGAGACCAGCATGTTCTCGACGTCCACGCCCAGCTTGCGCGCGTAGTCGATATCGAGCGCGTGCTCGGCGTCGATGAACGCGGCCACGCCGCCGGTCCGCTGCGCGTTGGCCACGACGTGCAGACAGAGCGTGGTCTTGCCGCTCGACTCGGGGCCGTAGATCTCGGTGACGCGGCCGCGCGGGATCCCGCCGATCCCGATGGCGGCATCCAGGTTGATCGCACCGGTCGGGATCGCATCCACCTTCGGGCCCTGGTTGCCGGCGCCCATTCGCATGATGGCGCCCTTCCCGCAGTTCTTCTCGATCTGCGAGATCGCCAGGTTCAGCGCCTTCTTCTTGTCGTCCTGCAGGGTCGAGACAGCCATTGCGATCCGTCCTTTTTTGGTCGTCTGCCGCCGAGCGCGCGGCCATCAATGTGCGAACGGCAGCAGGCCATTCGCCACCCGAATAAAATACGAAGCGACGTGAGTCGAAGCAAGGGGGAGGAGGGGCGGTTGTGGGCTGTGGGCTGTGGGCTGTGGGTTCCGCTGCGCTTATCAACGGCCGCGATGGACGGGGAAGGCGTCGACCAGATGGCGGATTCGAACGCGAGCGCCGAGGATCAGGATCGCTACCACATCGAACCGGTAGTGGGCGCCGGGCGGGCCGTGACGGTCGATCCAGATCGCGGCCGACCGCGAGAGCTCGCGCTGCTTCCGCCACGTCACCGCGGCGGCCGGATCCCCGTACCCGTCACCGCACCGCGCCTTGACCTCGACGAAGGCGATGGTGCCCTCGTGCTCCACGATCAGGTCGACGTCCCGATGCCCGCTCCGCCATCGGCGTGCCACGACCCGGCAGCCGCGTCGGCGGAGCCATCGTTCGGCGATTCGCTCGCCCAGATCGCCCACTGTCTGCCGCGGATCGCGCGGTCGCGGTGCTCCCGGTGGCTTCGACACGACGGGAGGATAGGGCCTGCGAACGGTGCCCGGGTGCCAGTTCACGGCGGCAAGGATCGGATTATCGCAGTGCGATGGTGTCGGCGTTACATCCTACTTGCGGCGGGGGGGGGAACGAGCCATACCGTGGTCATCTCAGCGTGAGGCAGACATTACGCCGGCGTGAGGCAGATAGGACAATCTGCTTCCGTACATTCATTACAGACGGGACGCCCGGCGACCGGCGCGGGACGTCCGGAGGTTCCCCATGACCGTTGGCATTTCGGCAGTGAGCGGTCGTCGCGCCTAGCGCCAGTGGATCGCATTCGCGTTGATCCTCGTCGTGTGGCCTGAGGCGTCGCTGTTTGCCCTCCAGCCTGACGTGACGATCCGTGGCGGCCCGACGTGCGCCCGGTGCACCATCGGGCTGGAACGCGTGGCTTCGCTTGGCGCAGCCAGCGACCCGACGAGCCCCACCGTCCAGGCCTGGGTATCCCGGACCAGCCAGGGTGAGTTTCTGGTAGGTCCGACCGTGGATCGAGTCTCCATGATGCTCTTCGATGCCAGCGGCCGCTTCTCGAAGCTGATTGGCCGGGAGGGGCAGGGTCCTGGTGAGTTCCGGACCATCATCGGCGTAATGGTGGGACCGGGCGACAGCATCTATGTGTTCGAGGCGATTCCGACGCACTACACCGTATTGTCCCCCACCCACGAGTACGTGCGGAGCAGTCGGATTCCGGTGTCGGCTCGACCTCATCCGGTGGTCGTGGATCAGAACGGAACCCTGATGATGTTCGCCTTATCCCCCGCGAAGGATCTCGTCGGGGCTCCGCTTCATCTCCTCGCCGGGGACGGCCGGAGCCTCGGAGCGTTCAGTGCGCCTGCGCGGTCGTTCACCATCGACTCTCGCTCGGCGTTCCACCGCAACATTTCGCGATCGCCGACGGGTGAGATCCTGGTGGCACACCCCGCCGAGTACCGGATCGACGTCTTCGGCGCCGATGGTGCACTCCACCGGACCGTACGACGGGAGGCTCCCTGGTTTCAGCCATGGGGCGGAATTGCGGTGGAACCCCCCTCCGTGCAGCCTCCACGACCTGCAGTAATGGCCGCGTGGATGCTCGGGGCTGATCGCCTGCTCACCATGATCAGCACGGCAGACCTCGAATGGAAGGCCGCGGGGAATACGAACGACCGAGTGGAGCGGGCCGGAGATCGAATACAGGTGAACGCCTATCGCAAGCAGCTCGACCCGATATTCGAGGTGCTCGATCTGCGAACCAACACCGTGTTGGCTAGCCGGCGCGTCGATGGATATTTCCAGCCGTCGGCCACTCCTGGCCTAGTCGTTCTGCAGCGCGAGTCAGCAGAGGGTGTTCCAATTCTTGATGTGTGGCGGGCGGTCCTACCTTGAATCTCGGAGGAATACGGACGCAAAGAATTCGATCAACAATTCTGCTGGTTCTCCTGATATTCATCGGAATACCAACCGTGTCCGGCGCAAACGGGACGTCGCCATATGACGGTTCCGACACACGCTCGTCCATTGCGGCTGCCTCGAACCCGCCTGATTGCAAGCCGTGCAAAGACGGTGAGAACTCATCGGGGTTCCCGGTTCACGGCCTCTGGACGTGGTTGAGTTGTTCGGCTGGCAGCGATCCATCATGCAGGGACTGCGACGCCTTCAATGCGTGCCACAAGAATGAGCAAAGCGGCTCGTGCGAGCGGAATCACTGGTCGTGCGGCTCCGCGGGGCCGGAACAGTTCGACGCCATCGTGCTGGCTGGGGAGCTCGACGATCCGGAGATGTTCCTTGCCGCCGTCGGCGACACGTATGAGCACGTCGAGTACAATCGGGAGCGGAACGCGATCCAACTTCTCGACTGTACGGAGAATGTCGTGGCCCACATCGCGATCGGCCGGAATCTCCAGCGTCTGCTCGAGTGACTGGTGGCTCCGCCGACCGCGTGAGCGGTGAGGGCTGATCCGGTGGGGAGATGACTGCGCGATATCGACCGCTCACGCCCGCCTGCATCGCCTCGATATCTCGCATTCATCCGTCGGGGGTCAGTCCGCCTCTCCACAAATCCGATCCAGGTCCTCGAACCCCGCCAGCACATCCCGCCCCTTCGACCCATCCGGCGGCCCGAGGATCCCCGCGTTATGCAACTGATCGATGATCCGCGCCGCGCGGCCATACCCCACCTTGAGCCGCCGTTGCAGCAGC
>JBBQHX010000222.1:0-6333 GCA_038324385.1 Gemmatimonadales bacterium
AAATTCGCGAGGCGTTGGAGGCCGGGGAAATCGAGGCGCCGCCGGAGTCGTCACCCTCGGCCGATTCGATATGGCGACCCGCCGTCGCCGTGGCGCGCACCCTCCGCCGGCTCGGCATCGGGTGGGGACGCGAGCGGTATGCCGCGGCGCTACGCGCACTCACCGATGGGACGTACGTCGCGGGCGTGAGGCATCACGAGGATGAAGATCCGGACGCCGAAGCCGGTCGTCGTGAGGCGCGTGCGCGTGAGGCGGCGCCGCTCGCGCGGTTGCTGGCTCACCTGTTGCAGATTACGCCGGCGGTGCCGGAGCTCGGGAACATCGCCCCCGTGCGCTCGTCGATGCCCCGCCTCGCAACCGCAACGCTGGGCTACCTCGACCTCGTCCGGGCGAACGGTCAGGCTGAACAGCGCTCGATGGCGCGCCTCCGCGGCCGCCTCGAGCGCCTGGCTGACTCCGACGAACCCGAGCGCGGGTTCGGGAGCGCAATCACCGCGCTGCGTGAGGCACTGGCCGACCTGCGCGCGTGGTCGGACGTGAGCGATCAGGACAAGCCGTGGGCGGCCAGCGGCGGCGCGGTGCACCTGACCGATATGGCGCATGCGGGGACCACCGGACGGCCGCGCATCTTCGTCGTCGGGCTCGATGCGGACCGTGCGGGTGGCGCACGCCTGCAGGACCCGATCTTTGTTGATGCGATGCGGTATGCCGCGGCGGATACGGGGCTGCCGCCGTCCACCGTGCGGGCGGATGAACACCGGTGGCGCCTGCTGACGATGCTCGCCACACTGCGCGGCCGGGTCAGCCTGTCATACAGCGTCAGTGGGAGCGACGGTCGTGACGCGGCACCCTCCGGCGCACTGCTCGGTGCCTATCGCGCCCATGTCCGGGATGCGGGGGTGAGCTATGACGAGTTCGTGCACGCGTTGGGAACTCCAGCCTGTGCCGTTCCCGACAACACCCGCTCGGCGCTCGACACGCGCGACGTGTGGCTGGCGTCGCTGATCGACGGAGCACTGCTCCTCGACGGCGCCTCCGCCGTGCGCGCAGGATTCCCGCGAACGGAATACGGTCTCGCCGCTCGTGAGGCGCTCGACGGTGACACGCTGTGCGACCATCATGGCCTCGTCCCTGCGGCGGCCGGGCTATTCAGTCCAACGTTGAACGCTGGCCGCCCGCTGTCGCCCTCAGCGCTCGAACTACTGGCACGCTGCCCACGCGCGTGGTTCTACAGCTACGCCCTCGGTCTCCGCAAGCAGGACGAGGCGGCCTACGACCCGGATCGCTGGTTGGACGCCATGCAGCGAGGGTCTCTGTTGCACCTGGTCTACGAACGGTTTGCGCGCGAATACGCCGGGAAGCAGGAACAGATCGTCGACGACGCGGCCCGCGCGCGGATGGCGGAGATCGTGGACGCCGCCATCGCTGAAGTTGAAGCGGACGTCCCGTCGCCGAGCCGAACGGTGTTCGAGGCGGAATGGCGCGAGTTGCGCCAGTCGGCCAATGCGTTTCTCGAGATGGAGCGCGACGCACTCCTCCGTGATGGGGGGCGCTGGGAATCGTTCGAAGTCGAGTTCGGGTTCGGCGAGCCGGCGTATCTGGACCTTGGGGACGGGCAGCAGCTCAGCGTACGCGGCCGGATCGATCGGGTCGACCGGATGCCTGACGATACACTGCGTATCATCGACTACAAGACGGGCAGCGTGTCGCGATTCCGGCGCAATCCGAAGGATGCGCCGTACAAGGGCGGACGGCAGCTCCAGCCGGCCGTGTACCTGCTCGCTGCCGGCGAGCAGCTCGGCGCCTCGATCACCCAGTTCGAATACCGGTTCCCGACGGTCAAGGGCGAGAACGCAATCGTCCCGCTCACCGCCGCGGAGTCGCATGGCGCGGTGGGGGTGATCGCCTCGCTCCTGGAGCATCTGGACGAGGGCACCTTCGTCGCCACCACGGACGACAGTGACTGTCGCTACTGCGACTACGCGACGATCTGTCGCGTTCGAAACGTCGGCACCGCCGACTTCGTGAAGATCGAATCGCCCCTCGCCACCTGGGCTGCCGCACGTGGGCCGGATCTTCCGCAGTATGCGGGAATGCACGCACGCCGTGAGGTGACGAAGTGACGAGTGTTCTGAACCGTTCGGAACTCGCGGTGACTCCAGAAGCGCCACTGTCCGACCAGGATGCACGCGATCGCATCGAACGCGATCTGGATACCTGCTTCCTCGTCGAGGCGGGTGCCGGCTCAGGGAAGACGACGTCGCTCGTTGGTCGACTGCTTGCCTATGTGCTTCGCGGTACGCCGGTGCAGCAGCTGGCGGCCGTGACATTCACGCGTAAGGCGGCGGGCGAGCTGCGCGAGCGGTTCCAACTTCGCCTCGAACACGAACTAATCGCCGCGCGCGCCATCGCCGACGATCTCGAACGGATCCAGCGGCTCGACCGGGCGATCACGGACCTCGATCGCGCCTTTCTCGGCACGATCCACTCGTTCTGTGGTCGGCTGCTTCGCGAGCGTCCGATCGAGGCCGGGCTGGATCCGGGCTTCACCGAACTCACGGAAGAGGACGCGGAGAGTCTGGTGCAGCGGTTCTGGGAACGCTGGCTCGAGCGGTGTCGACAGTCGGCTGATGCGGATCTCCTGGCGCTCCGCTCGCTCGGCGTGGACGCGCGCGCGTTGCGGACCCCGTTCGAGGAGGCGGTCAGCTTTTCCGACGTCGACTTCGAGACGCACGCAGTCGAGCGTGCGTGTCCGGATCACGCCCCCTGCAGGTCCGCGCTGGAGGCGTTGCTCGCGACGGCGGGATCACTGCTGCCTGACGCCGAGCCACCGGCCGGCTGGGACGGGCTGCAGAAGACGGTGCGCCGGTTGACCTTTCTCGCCCGCGCCAACGACTGGAGCCGCCCGGCCGACTTCGCCGCGGCGGTCGAGGAGATCACCGACAGTTCGTGCAAGATCACACAGAACCGGTGGGCGGAGGACAAGGAGGGAAAGGCACGGGTGAAGGCGCTCGCCGGAGCCGTGACCGAGTGGCATGCAACGATGCGGGCCGACTGGCTGCGGGAGTGGTACGAGCATCGTTATCCCGTCGTCCTACGATTTCTCACGCGTGCGGCCGCCGAGTTCGCCCGGGAGCGGCTCGCGACCGGCCGCCTCAATTTCGAGGACCTGCTCTCCCAAGCGGCCACTCTGTTGCGCACCAGTCCCGAAGCGCGCCGGGATCTGGGGGTACGCTACCGCTACCTCCTGGTCGACGAGTTTCAGGACACCGACCCGGTCCAGGCCGAAGTATGCTTCCTGCTTGCGTCGGACCCAGACGAGGGCGATCAGTGGACGACGGTCACGCCCCGGAGCGGCGCACTATTCGTCGTCGGTGACCCCAAGCAGAGCATCTTCCGCTTTCGCCGCGCGGATATCGAGACGTACGAGACCGTGAAGGGACGCCTCGCGACGTTCGGCGCGGTGCTGGCACTGACGACGAACTTCCGAAGCGTGCCCGCGGTAGCTCGTTTCGTCAATGACCATTTCGCGAGCGACGAGGGCTTCGGCGCGGGAAGCACGGCCTATCAGGCGGCGTTCAGCCCGATGATTCCCTTCGCCCCCGAGGGTGCGTCGCCCGGCGTCTACCGGTACGTGATCGAGTGCGGTGCAACCACGGGATCGGACACGCTGGTCGCCATTGATGCCGCACGCGTCGCGTCGTGGATTGCGCAACGTGTGAACTCCGGTGAGCGGCAGGCGAGTGATTTCCTGGTTCTGACGTATCAGACGAAGCATCTCGGCGTCTACGCGCGCGCCCTGGCGGAGCACAACATCCCGGCAACCACCACCGGTGCGCAGCTCCCACAGGAACGGGAGCTGCACGAGTTGGTGGCGATCCTCACGCTGCTGGCCGACCCGGAGAGCAGCGTACTCACCGTCACAGCGCTCGAGGGATCGCTGTTCGGTTGCAGTCCGGCAGAGCTGTTCGACGCACGGCAGGCCGGCGCACGCTTCGCCATCACGCATCCTCCCTACGCGACGGAGACCCGGGTCGGCGCCGCACTCCAGACGCTCTATGAGTGGTGGCTCGTCTCGCAGCGGCAGCCGCCTGACGCGGTCGTGGAGCGCATACTCGACGAGACCGGGCTGCTGCCGTACGCGGCAAGCCTCGACCTCGGCGATGCACGCGCGGGTGCACTGTTGCATCTCGTCGATCGCCTGCGCACTAGTGATGGTGGAGGAGGACTCACGGCCGCCATCGAGACGATCGAACGCACGCTCGAGGCCAAGGCGGCCGATGCGCCGCTACGTCCGGGAAGCGCGGATGCCGTTCGCATCATGAACCTGCACAAGTCGAAGGGACTCGAAGCTCCGGTCGTGATTCTTGCTGCGCCCGTTCCGCGCCCGGAGTTCGAACCCAGGCGCCACGTCACGCGCGGCGCCGATGGTCGGGCGACCGGCGGACTCTGCCTGACGACGCGGGTTGGCCAGGTCACCCGCACGATTGCCCAGCCCGTCGGGTGGAGTGCGATGGCCGAGATCGAGTCGCGCTTCTTGTACGCCGAGTGGGTGCGTCTGCTCTATGTCGCCACCACACGTGCGAAGACGGAGCTCGTCATCGGCCAGCTCGATGCTCGCAAGGTGGACGGCTCGCCTGCCGCGAAACAGGGAGTGTGGGCGGCGCTAGATCGCGTGCTCGCCGAGCATGCCGAGCCGCTCGCCTTCGTCGAGCTCACCCCGCCCGGCCGCCGGCGTCTCGAAGAGACGAGCAACCAAATCATCGCGCGGGCCTCGGCCGCTGACGCCCGGCGCCTAGCCGCGGCGCAGCCGTCGCAGGCGGTGCGCACAGTTTCGCAGGCGGCGAAGGAACACGCGGAAGACGCCGAACGAACCCTCCACCGGCGGTACCGGCGCGTCGAGGGCGAGGCACGCGGGCCAGCGTGGGGGCGCGCCGTCCATCGCACATTGGAAGCGGCCGGCCGCGGTCGTGAGGGTGTACGACTCGGCGCGTTCGTGAACGCCGTCGTCCGCGATGAGGGGTTGGTCGGGCCTGACGACGACGTCTCCGCGGAGAGCACCCGCCTCCTCGCCCTGGTCGAGCGGATTCGCGCATCCACCGACTGGACGGCGCTGCGCGACGCCGCGGTTCGGCGGTTCGAGCTCACCGTCGCGACGTGCGAGCGAGTCGAGGACGCCGGACGCGACGGCGGCGAGCTTCTCCGCGTCACGGAAGGCGTGCTCGACGCGGCGCATCTCGACGGTGAGCGCTGGACGGTGCTCGACTGGAAGAGCGACGCGGTGGATGATGCGACGTGGGCCGAGCGGCGCGTGAAGCACGAGCAGCAAGTCGCACTCTATGCCGCAATGCTCGAGACGGCGGGGATCGGAAGCGCGACCGGGAAGATCATCCGCGCGCGGTGACCCGGCGTGGCTGACTGCCAGGCACGTCACGCCGACTCCGACACCGCCGCTTCGTTCGTCTGCTTCACGTAAGTCGAGAGCCCGCGCTCACGACCGCTTTGTCGTCAGGCATGCACCCCGTCGGTCAGCCGCGTGCGGTCGCCGTCGCGGTTGCCGCCTCGACGCGACGCCGCACCTCCGCCGCATAGGCCTCTGGGGCGATCGCACTGCCGGCCGGGGATCCGTCCCGCGGTCGCTTGTTCGCCCCTGCATTCCATCGCCCGCCGAATCCCGGATCGAAATCGGTGAGAATACCATGCAGCGTGAACCCGGCTGGGGCTGCCACGCCAAGCCGGAGCTTCATCTCGAGCCGTCCCGGGAGGAGATCCGCGTGTGGCGCGATGGCGAGGATGACCACCGCGTCAGGCAGCAGGGCGGGGAAGAACTCCCCGTCGATCGTTTCCGCGAATTCCCCCCACGCGATCGGGCCGTCCATGCGCATCTGGCCGAGAGCGACCGCCTCCTGCGCTCGGGCTCGCATCCGGTAACGATCTTCGAGTGCGCGTTGGGCGATCGGCTCGAGCGGACGTCCTTCGCGCAACGCAGCGAGGCTGCGAAATGAGAGCTCGACATCGCGCTCGCGATTGAGCGCCTGGAGCAGATCCGCGATCGGGTCGGCGGAACCGGTGTGATCGGCGGCGATCGCAGCCGCACCATACATCGGATTCGGCTCCAGGCGCCCCGACATGATCCCGCTGCTCAGGATGCTGTCGCAGTCGGTGTGATTGATGACGACCGCGGCATCGCCCATTGTCGGTCCGCACGCGTCCAGGCGCTCGAGAGCGAGGTTCGCGCTCGAGATCTGGCTAAGCATGCGCGGCGTATCAGCGTGGTGATCGATGTTGAGAATCCGGCCGCGTTCGTAGCCGCCGGGGACGTCCTCGCCGGTT
>JBBQHX010000223.1:0-6268 GCA_038324385.1 Gemmatimonadales bacterium
GCGCACGATCGTCTCGACGAACACGATCAACCTCCCGGAGCAGCTGGTCGGGAAGGATCTCCCGTTCCTGCAAAAGACGCTGACCGATCAGAAGGTGCGATTCGCGCTGCTCAAGGGGTGGCGGAACTACCTCTGCCTGCTGCGCCTCGACCAGGCACGCGCGGGCGGCCAGTCGCTGCTGGAGGACGGCATTTCCAGCGAGATCGCCGATCTTGCCGCGTGGGCCGAGCGCACGAGCGATGGCAGTCTGGCCGACCTGCCGACGCCGCCCCGGCCGGACGCATGGGACGAGGTCGCCGCCGAACCCGACCTGTGCGTGCGGACCAAGTGCCCGCACTTCGATCAGTGTTTCCTCTTCCGCGCGCGTCGTGTGGCGGCACAGGCCGACGTGATCGTCGTCAACCATCACCTCCTGCTCTCCGACGTGGCGGTGCGTCGTGCGGCACAGAACTGGACCGAGGCCGCCGTCCTGCCCGCCTACACGCGGCTGGTCGTGGACGAGGGACACCATCTGGAAGACGCGGCCGGTGCCCACCTCGGAATCTCGGTGACGCGCCGCTCGCTGCAGCGGCTGTTCGCGCGCCTGGAGCGACGCGGCGGCAAGGGAATCCTGCCGGCACTGGTCCAGAAGCTGTCGGTCAAGGACGACCTGTTGAGCACGGCCAGCCTGGAACTCGTGCAGGCGCGCCTCGAACCGGCCGTGAACGCGGCTCGGGACCGCGCGGCGCTGTTGTTCGACCTGCTCGATACGTACCTGCAGGAAGCCGGCGTCCCGGTCGTCAGGCTCGGCGAGTCGTTCACGACGCACCGCATCTGGGGAGCCGGGCTGGAGACGGCGCTGGCGGATCTCCTCGCCGAAATCGTGCTGTTGCAGAACGGGCTGCGCATGGTGCGTGACCGCATGGAGACGGATACGAGGCGCGCCGAGGAGCTGGCCCCGCTGCTCAACGAACTGCGGGCGGTGGCGCGGCGGCTCGAGTCGTCGGCGGATGGGCTGCAGCGGGCGCTCAGGCCGCCGCCTGACGCGGAGGAGAGCGTCCGCTGGCTCGAGGTACGGGGGCGCGAGCGGAACGTGGCCGTGGTCTCGGTGCCGCTGGACCTCGCCCCGATCCTGCGCGAGGATCTGTTCGGGCGCGTCGAGACGGCGATCGTCACCAGCGCGACACTGGCCACCGACGGCCGCTTCAGTTTCCTCGAAGCCCGGTTGGGGCTGGATGATCCGGCCTCGCCGCCGACGACCCGCGTCCTGCCGTCACCGTTCGCCTATCCGCGTCAGGCGCTGCTCGTCATCCCGACCGACATCCCGGCGCCGAACGAGGACGCGGAGGGGCACTTCCGCGCCGTCATGCGATGCGTGCTCGACATCGCATCGGCGTCCGATGGCGGGATGTTCGTGCTGTTCACCAGCCATCGCGACGTGAAGCAGGCGGCGGGGGAGTTGCGGGCCCGTGGTGTGGAGCGGCGCTGGCCTTTGCTCGTCCACGGCGACGACGCGCGCGATTCGCTCCTCAACCGGTTTCGCGAGGCCGGACGCGGTATCCTGCTCGGCACGGCGAGCTTCTGGGAGGGCGTGGATGTCCCCGGTCACGCCCTGCGTGCGCTGGTCATCGCGCGCTTTCCCTTCCGTGTCCCCACCGACCCGATGACCGCCGCGCAGTGCGAGGCGATCGAGCGGCGGGGCGGGGACGCGTTCACGGAGTACATGCTGCCGCACGCGGCGCTCCGGCTCAAGCAGGGCTTCGGCCGGCTGATTCGTACCGCGCACGACCGTGGCGTGGTGGTCCTCGCCGATCCGCGTGCCGTCCGCAAGGCGTATGGCCGGCGCTTGCTCGACGGGCTGCCGCCGGCGCGCCGGATCGTCGGGCGGTGGAGCGACCTGGCGGCCGAGGCGGGCGCGTTTTTCGATCGGCGCGCGCCGCATGATGGGTGAGCGGGTGGGAGGCTGTCTGTGGACACCAGAGCGTTGTCACCCGCACGAGCGCCGCGAGGCGCGAGTGTCGGGGCGGGTTCACCCTCGCTCATAGCTGGCTAATGGGTAGTGAAAGGCCCGTCCCGACACTCGGTCGCTGCGCGCCCTCCTGCGGGATGACAACGTTCACTCGGGATGACACCTCCACTCGGTCGCTGCGCGCCCTCCCTCTTCCTTCCTCCTCATTCTCATCGCTCATGCACGCTCCTTCCAAGATCGTCTGCGTCGGTCGGAATTATCTCGAACATGCGCGTGAGCTCGGCAACGATCTCCCAAGCGAGCCACTGATCTTCCTGAAGCCGCCGAGCTCACTGATCGGGTCGGGGGAGGCCATCGTGCTGCCGCCCGAATCGGAGCGGGTGGAGTTCGAGGGGGAGATCGCCGTCGTGATCGGTGCGCGGTTGCGCCATGCGGATGAGGACGAGGCGACTCGCGCCGTCCGCGCGGTGCTCGCGCTCAACGACGTCACCGCGCGCGACCTCCAGAAGCGCGATCCCCAGTGGACGCGGGCGAAAGGGTTCGACACCTTCTGTCCGATCGGGCCGCCTAACGAAGACGTGGGTGACCTCGCGGCGCTGGAGGTGGTGACTCGCGTGAACGGCGTCGAGCGACAGCGCGGGTCGACGGCACAGATGGCCTTCCCGATTCCGATGCTGCTCGCCTACATCTCGCGCGTGATGACGCTGGAGCCGGGCGACCTGGTGGCGACCGGCACGCCGGCGGGCGTGGGACCGCTCGCACCGGGCGACGAGGTCGAGATCGAAGTCGTCGGCCGGAGCCGCGTCTCCAATCCCGTGCGCGCCGCGTCCGCATCGGCGTGAACATCGATGGGGGGTGCGGCGTATATTCCGTGATATGACTCGCTCCCCTCGTCCACCCGCCCGCTGGTCCGGTCGGCGCCGCCGTCCTGATGCGGCGGTGGTCGTGTCGGTCGCGCTGCACGTGGTGGTCGTGGGAGTGATGCTGAACGCGATCGCCCAACCGGGGCGGCTGTCCGGGTGGCTGCGCATGGACGATCAATCGCCGCAGGGCGAGCGGATCGTCTACGTTCAGCCGCCCGAGCGGGCCACGGTGGCTCCGTCGGCGGGCGGGGTTCCGGGTGGCACGGCTGAACCACCCCCCGAGGGACGTCCGCCGCTGGTGGCGCCAGTCACCGTCCCGACCGGGATCTCCACCCCGCCCGCGGCGCCCTCCGGCGCCGGTGTTCCCGGCGGCACGGGAGCGCCAGGTGGCGGCGGCTCACCGACCCGCGGCCTGCGTCCCGTCTACACCGACCCGCGGCTCTGGGGCCCGATCGAGCTGGCGCGGAACGTTCGCCGCACTCCAGCGCAGGCCATCGATTCGCTCATCGCCACCGACCTCGGCGCGATCCGCGATTCCGTGGCCGCCGAAGCCGGCGGGCGGGCGCCGGGCGACTGGACCTTCGATCGCAACGGGCGCACCTACGGCATCGATCAGAAGTACATCCGCCTCGGCAAGTTCTCCATCCCGACCGCAGTGCTCGGCCTGCTGCCGATCAACGTGCAGGGGAATCCACAGGCGGCCGATCGAGACCGGATGCTCGGCGACACGCGCCGCCAACTCGACTTCGTCGAGCGTCGCCAGGCGACCGACGCGTCGATCAAGTCCGAGGCGCGGAGCATCCGCGAGCGCAAGGACCGGGAGCGCGAACTGCGCCGGGCCCGCGAGCGAATCAAGAACGGCGGCATGCCCTCCGACCCGGGCGGCTCGCCGAACTGACGAACGCCCGGATCGGTACGACCGATCCGGGCGTCGTCGTATCGCACGGCGTCAGGCGCCGCGCGAGGTCGAACTTCGCGTCAGGCGACCAGCGATTCGGCCCGTCCGCCGAGCGCCGCTCGCGCCGCGGCATCGGCTGCGGCCGCGTTGGGCGCGTTCAGCGGAGCCGGCTCGTACAACCCGCGAAAGACGCCCGTCACCGTTCCCAGCAGCGAGAAGTCGGTCTCGGGACCCACGGTGATCGCGTCGTCGTCTGGGTTCGCGGGCTGGAGGACGATGGTGTCCCCGTCTCGTGTGAACGTCTTCACCGTGGCGCTGCCGCCGATCCGGGCCGCGATGATCGCCCCCTCGTCAGGCAGCATCCCCGGGTCGACGATCACGTAGTCGCCATCGAGAATGCCGCGCCCCGTCATGCTGTCGCCCTCGACCCGGAGCGAGAAGCTCGTCTCGTTCGGCACGAACCGCCGTTCGAGAGTCAGGTAATCGGTGCGATGTTCCGGGAGCAGGCTCGGCTCGCCGGCGTGGATCTCTCCGTACACCGGGACGGCACGGAGTCGCGTCGCCGCCGCCAGGCCGAGAATGCGCACGCCGCGCGAGCGGGCCGGGTCACGCTCGATGAATCCCTTGCCCGCGAGCGAGTGGAGCAGGTCCGACACGGTCTTCGTCGACTTGATCCCGAACTCCCGACCGATTTCCCGGATGCTCGGCTGATACGTGTGCGCGGTCAGGAAGTCGACCAGATAGTCGTACACCTGCCGCTCCAGCACCGTGAGGGGCTGCGTCATGATGGTCCGCCCTCGTCGTATGTGCCGCCGGCCTCACCGGACCAGCGGCAACGTCGTTCTGACGGCGGCGGCGGACCGCCGGTCAGCCGGGGTCCGTTTCGCCTGCCGGGTGCTCGTCGCGGAGCATGGCGACTGCGGCCCCGAGTCGTGCGATCGACCGCTCGCGACCCAGGACCACCAGCACATCGAAGATTCCGGGACTCACCGAGAGTCCCGTCAACGCTACGCGCAACGGCTGCAGGAGCTTGCCCGCTCCCACCCCGCGAGATTCCGCGAGTTCGCGCAACGCCGGCTCCATCGTATCGGCGTCCCAACGTTCGAGGGTTTCCAAACGTTCCCGGGTCGCGTCGAGAGCCTCGATCGTGAACGGAACGTCCTTCCACTGCTTCGCCACGGCCTCGGGGTCGTACTCGATCGTGTCGGCCATGTAGGGGCGCGCCTGGCGCACCACGTCGTGAATCGTGCGGGCGCGGACCCGCAGCAGGTCGAGGAGTCCGATGTACCAGTCCCGGCGCGTGGTCGTCAGCTCCTCCTCGGTCGCCAGCCCGTCCGCGACCAGCGCCGGCGTGACCCAGCGGGCGACGTCCTCGATCGGCTCGCGCGAGAGATGCTGGCCGTTCATCCACTCGAGCTTCTTCGGGTCGAAGACGGCCGCCTTCTTCAACAGCCCGTCGACCGAGAATCGCTCGACCATCTCGGCCATCGTCATCACTTCCACGTCACCGCCCGGCGACCAGCCGAGCAGAGAGAGGAAGTTGAGCATCGCACTCGGCAGGATTCCTTCGTGCTGATAGTCGCCCACCGCCGTGGCACCGTGGCGCTTCGACAGTTTCTTCCCGTCGGTGCCATGGATCATCGGCAGGTGCGCGAACTGCGGAATTGTCGCGCCGAGCGCCTCATAGAGGAGGATCTGCTTGGGCGTATTCGAGATGTGGTCGTCGCCGCGCATCACGAGCGTGATCCCCATCGACACGTCGTCCGAGACCACCGCCATGTTGTAGATCGGCGTGGCGTCGGAGCGGAGGATGACGAAATCCTCGATGTCCTTGTTGGGGAACGTGATCATGCCGTGCACGAGATCCAGCCAGCTCGTCGCCCCGTCGGGAACGCGGAAGCGCAGGACGAACGGCTCGCCGCCCGCCGACCGGCGCTCGACCTCCTCAGGCGGGAGGCGGTCGCAGCGACGGTCGTACTTGAAGGCGTCCTTGCGCGCTTCGGCGGCCGCGCGTCGCTCCGCCAGCTCCTCGGTCGTGCAGAAGCAGCGATAGGCGGCGCCTGACGCGAGCAGCCGCGCCGCATCGGTCTGGTGCCCGGCGAGGTTGGCGCCCTGATAGATCACCGTCTCGTCCCACCCGAGCCCGAGCCAGGTCAGCCCGTCGAAGATCGCGCGGGTGCTGTCGTCGGTGCTGCGCTGGCGATCCGTGTCCTCGATGCGGAGGAGGAAGACGCCGCCGTAATGCCGCGCGTAGAGCCAGTTGAAGAGCGCGGTGCGGGCGCCGCCGACATGGAGATATCCGGTCGGCGACGGGGCGAACCGCACGCGGGGGGCGGTGGCGGGAGCGGACATCGGCATCGGACTGGCGGGAAACGACGCGGGCCCGTCACGTGGACGGGCCCGAGTGGAAACGGAGAGAGAGGGATTCGAACCCTCGATAGAGTTTAACCCCTATGCCGGTTTAGCAAACCGGTGCCTTCAGCCTCTCGGCCATCCCTCCAGACGACGTAGCTCGACCCGCAGTGGGGAAAGCTGGTGTGGCGAATCCGTAAGGTACCC
>JBBQHX010000224.1:0-6239 GCA_038324385.1 Gemmatimonadales bacterium
GTCGGGGCGCCGACCGCGGGCGCCCGGACCGACCCGTCGGTGGTCCACAGTTCGAGCAGCAGGAAGGCGCCGAACTCCGCCGTCATGACATCGGCGATCGTCTGCACGAGCCGTTGCAGCGCCGGGTGGCCCTCGGGCGCACCTGACGCAATCAGGTACGCAGCTTCGCCCACCGCTAGACGCGCCGTGTCGCTGGTGGCGCGGCCGGGTGCCAGGCGGTGCACGCAGAGAAACGGCAGCCGCCGGTCAATATGCAGCCGCCCGCCGTCAGGCAGGCGGCGGCGCACGGGCTTCCCTGCGACCAGTCTCGCGCGGACGTCGGCGATGAACTCGTCGTCGATCGTGCGGGCTCCGCTGATCACCGACATCAGCGTACGCGCGGCAGCGTGTCGAGCACGCCGGGAAGGATCGACTGGACGACCTCGCCGATCGCCGCGACCTGTGCATCGTCAGGTACTCCGGTCCACTCATCCATGAAGAACTTCTTGAACTCGATCGCGATCGAACAGCCGCTGTCGGGAAAGGTGCGGTGCACCCAGGCCGAGAAGGCGCCGCCGCGGAACTTCACGTTCTCGCGGACGTCCAGCGTGCGACCGTGGTAGGGAGCGGCGCGCAGATCGGCGAGCACCCGGTCGATCACCGGGGCCCACCGATCGCGATCCATCGTTCCGGTGCCGATGTTCACTTCGGGATTCCCGACCGCTGGCGCGGGCGCGCCGTCGGCTCCATCCCGACGATGGTTGTAGGTATGGAGATCGAGCACCACGAACGATCCCCACCGATCGCGCGCCGCCGAGAGCGTTCGCTCGGCCTCGGCGTAGAACGCGTCGTACAGCTCGAGCGAACGGTTGACGACGTCGTCAGGGAGCGGCGCGCCCCAGACCTCGAGGCCCCACGCATCCGCCGGCTCGCGATAGACGGCGCCCTCGCGTGGGCGGTTCAGATCGACCTCGAAGCGAGAGCGACGTCCGATCAGCCGGGTGCCGGCAAAGCGCGTCCAGCGCTCGGTGAACGGATCTTCCTCGCGCAGCCGCGCTGCGTCATCGAGCGCGATCAGTGCGGCGACTTCGGCGCGCAGCTCGTGCCCGTCGTGCACGGCCGCGAGCACGACCGGCGTCTCCAAATCGGACTCGATCAGGAACCCGGCGCTCACGCGTCGATGCAGCACATGGACAGATCACGCCACGTGTGGACTCCACGGGCGAAAACGGCAGCTCGAACGGTCATGACACCTCCGGTGGACGCAGACGATCGCTGTGCGCCACCGAACCATGGCAATGTTCGTGCTTCCTTCGTGCGCTCGGTCAGGCTCGCGAGAGGTGATTCTGCTGGCCGGCAGGCTTCGTCACGCCTCGCGATCGGCCAACAGCGTGGCCTTCTCGCGCCAGGTGAAGGGAGCGCCGCACTGGGTACAGACGTACTGCCCGGTCTGGACGCCCATGTCGTAGAGCTTCGCGAACGCTGGATGGTCGCAGGGCTTGCCGCCCCACTCCTCGCTCAGCTTGCGGGCACGCTTCATCTGCATCGACGACCTCTCGGGTGGGCGGTAGGCGCCACGATCGGCGTGGCGCGCGGAAATCTAAACGCACGGCCGTCTAACGGGTCCGAACACCGGGCCGTCGCCGCAACCCGGAGAGCCCTGCGTTCACTCGCGCGCGTCCCCGTCCGTGCGGAGTGCGACGACGGGGGTGACCGCGGTGAGGGCGAAGAAGAAGTTGCGCGCCGGGCGGTGCCGGGCGAGACCAAGGAGTGCGGGTCGCGGGGCGCCGACCGTGCCGGCGGGCCGCGGCGTTCACCCCCCTGGCTGGGCTTCCGGCGACAGGTAGTCGGCGAGCAACGCCCGCACCGCGTCAGGCACGGGCGCCGGGCTCTGGGTTGCGTAGTCGAACACCACCACCACCGAGCGGACCTCCGCCGCCGGTGCCCCGTCGGCCCAGATCGTCTGTTGCAGCGTCACGCTGGTCGTCCCCAGGCGCGCGACGGACGTAGTGACTTCGACGGTGGCGCCGAGCTCCACCTGACGCCGGAAATCGATCGACAGATGGGCGAGAATGATCGAGCGGACGATGCCGCCCATCTCGTTCATGAACGCGAGCCGGCCGAGCTCCGCATAGACGGCGAAGCTTGCGTTGTTCACGTGGCCGAGGGCGTCGGTGTCGGAGAAGCGCAGTTGAATCGGCGTGCGATGAACGCGCGGCGCAGCGTCAGCGGACATCCGACCGATCGTGCGGAGTGGCGGCCCGGGCCTGCCGCCGCGCGGTCGAGATGTTCATCGATCCGCGGAGCAGGAAGAACGCGGCGAAGCCCATGTCCAGCCAGCGTGAGGCGCTGAGCGGCTGTGCCCCCGCCCAGAAAGGGCGCAACGCGATGAAGATGCCCAGCGCGATCATGACCGCGCCGATGCCGAACGTGATGCGGGCCCGTGTAGTCATCAACCACCCTCCAAGAAGTACGGAAGAGGCTCCGACGAGCCGGGCCGAAGCCTACGCCGCGGTGATCGTCTGCGAGCCGGCCCACCGCGTGCCCGGTTCGAGCACCACGGCCCGCCGGATGGCGCCCGCCTCGACGCAGAGCATGTGCTGCTCGTCGCCGGGGGTGAAGTCGTCCCGTCCCGCCGTGCCGGCGGCGCCGGGGTTCCAGACCACGGCGTCGGGGAAGCCGGCCTTCGTGATATGTAGCGTCCGCGCCGGCTCGCGGAGCTGAAGTTCGGCCGGCGCGTCGAAGAAGACGCGATCGACTTCACCGCGGATTGCGAGTGCGGCTCCCTGCTCCACCGCAGTCGCATTGCCGGCAACGGCGTCGCGGTAGCTCGTGCCACGCAGCCCGACGACGTCCGCCGACTCGGCGTCGGTCACGCGGAAGTAGGGGTGCAGGGCCGCCGTGAAGCTGAACGGCCCCTCGCCCGTATTGGTGACCGCGAGTTCGACGTGGAGGGTGCGCCCCTCGATGACCAGCGTGAGGTGCGCGACGAAGGCGTGCGGCCAGACGGCGCGTGTCTCGTCGCTCGCGGTCAGTTCGAGTACCGCGCGCATCCCGCCGGTGGCGAGCCGTTCCAACTCACGGATCGACCAGTTGCTGGTGCGCGCGAAGCCGTGCTTGGCGAGGGGACCGAGTTCGGAGAACTGTGGAAAGACCACCGGGATTCCACCACGGATCGCCGACCCACGGCCGAAGATCGCCCGCTCGCTGAGAAAGAGCCGGTTCTCGGTGTCGCCCGCCGGAATCCAGACGGCGATGTGCGCGCCATGCAGATAGATCTCCGCCTCGGCGCCATCGGCCGTGCTGAGCACGATGCAGGGAAGCCCCCCGCGCCCGGCGACGAGCGTCGGCGCCAACTGTCCGGGGATGGGAGCAGATGAGTCGGCCATGTGAGCGATCGACCGCGGATTCGGGTAAGGGGTGTGTGCGACGTCGCCGTCGCTACGTGGCAAGTTGAGCGCCGCTCGGCCGGTGGTGCGCGGTGGTGCACGGTGCTCCAGTGGCGTGGCCAGGCTGCCGCGCCACTGGAGCATAGGTCACTACATCGGCGGGTTGGCCTCACGCATCATGCGCAACGCTTCGGTGATGGCCGCCTTCAGTTCGCGGTCGTTGCGGGCGAGCTCGTCCATCGGCGTGTTCTCGACCCAGACGTCGGGGGGCACGCCGAGGTTCTCGAGATTCACGCCGTAGTTGTTGGGTTGGGTCGGGTCGTAGGTGACCACGAGCGACCCCGGCGTCCGGATGCTCCCGCCGTTGATCAGCTGGTAGCTGCCGGTGGCGATGACGGCGGCCGCGGTGGGGTTGCCGACGATCCGCCCCAGTTCGAGCTGACGGAACGCCATCGGGGTGACCTCGCTGTCGGAGCCCGAGCGCTGGTTGATCAGCATGACCTTCGGGCCCGCGATCGCCTGCCGCGGCCGGCGCCCCCACGCGCGCGAGCCGCTCCGGTTGTTCCAGAACTGGTAGGGCTGCCGCTCGAGGATATCGATCAACTCCTGATCGATGTTGCCGCCGCCGTTATAGCGGATGTCGACGATGATCCCCTTCTTGTTGGAGAACTGGTCGATCTCGTTGCGAAAGCGGGCGAGCGACGGCTGGTTCATCGACCGGATGTGCACGTAGGCGATGTCACCGTTGGTGTCCTGCTCGACCGTTTCGCGATTACGCGCGACCCACTCCTCGTACTTGATGTCGCCCAGTGACGCGACGGTCGCGATGCGCACCACGCGCGCGTCGGTGCCTGACGCCGAGCGGGCGACGCGCACCGGCACGTACTCGTTGAAAGTGGTGCTCAACGTTTTCCAGTAGTTGTCGCCGGCGCGAAGCTCCTGCCCGTCGATCGCAAGCACCCAGTCGCCGACGCGCAGATCCAGCCATTCGCGATCGGCCGGCCCGTCTCGGTAGATGTGCGCAATGCGATAGCGATCACCCGACGGCTCCAGCTCGAACCCGAGGAATCGGGTCGTGAAGGCGCGCGGCATGGCGCGCGTCGGCGGACCGCTGACGCCGGTGTGCGACGCGTTGAGCTCGCCGATCATCTCGTTGGCGAGATCATAGACGTCCTCATTGGTCGTTACGTGCTGCAGCAGCGGCTTGTAGCGTGCCTTGACGGCATCCCAGTCGCGGCCGTGCATGTTCTCGTCATAGAAGCGGTACTTCATTACGCGCCACGATTCCTCGAATAGTTGCGTCCACTCGGCGCGGCGGTCGACGCGCACGGGGAAGGTGAAGTTCACCCGTTCCGTGCGCGTCGGTGTGGCGAGCACCAGCTTGTGGATTTCCGTGCCCGTGGTGGTGGGCGTACCGACGGTCTCGGAGCCGCCGCCCTGAGCCGGGCGGCGGAAGAAGATCGTGCGGCGGTCGGCCGTGTGCGTGAGTCCGGCGAACGAGCCGCCAGCGATGCGCCGCCGCCCTTCCCCGTCGATGCCGACGGCGAACAGTCCGCTCGCGGGATCATCCGCGCCGCTGCCCCCACCGACCGTGAAGTGCACCGTTCGTCCGTCGCGGCTCAGAAAGACGTTGCTTACCGCGCCCGAGCCGCGGGTGAGTTGCACCGCGCGCCGCTCAATCCCGTCCGTCTCGACTCGGATCGGCTCGGCGCGGGGCGGGGCACCGTTCGCGGCGCTGTCGGCGCCGACGCGGGCCGGCCGTGCGCGGCGGAGTCGCTCGCGCACGAGCGGGTCGTTCGGATCCTCGGTCAGGCGGGCGAGCGGAACCACGAACAGGTGGCTCGTGCCCCCATCCCGTGTGGACGTGAAGACGATCGACCGCCCGTCGGGGGTGAGCGTGCCGTTGCTGTCGGTGAACGGGTTCGCGGTCACGTTGTACTCGCGCCGAGCGGCCACGTCGAACAGAAAGACGTCGGCGTTCTGGTCGTCATCGCGACGCGTGTAGACGATCCAGCCGCCGTCGGCCGAGTACTCGGAGAGCGTGTAGCCGCCCGCCGGGTTGTGCGCGAGCTCGCGTGCGGCACCGCCAGCGACGTCGACCTCGAACAGCCGATTGTCGGCCACGAAGGCCAGCTTCTGCCCGCCGGGCGCCCACGTCAGGTTGGACTTGATCGAGGCGTGCGTGGTGAGCTTCCGATGCGTGCCAGCGGCGCGGTCGAACAGCCAGATCTCCTCCTCGCCCGACTCGTCGGAGACGTACGCGATGCGACGGCCGTCAGGGGCCCACACCTGATACCGCTCGCGCCAGGGCGAGCTGGTGACCTGCGTGCGCTCGCCGATCCCCTGCTCCGTCGGCACGATCGCGATCTCGCCGTGCACGTCGACGGCGACGTAGTCGCCCGTGGGCGACACGGTGAATCCGTCGGCAGTATTCTGGGCGGTGATCACCGCGACATCGTTCTCCTTCGAGTCGAGCGCCATCGCCAACTCCACACGGCGCGGCTCCCCGCCGGGCACATCCAGCACCCAGAGGTCGAACTCGTTCTCGTAGATGATCCGACGTCCGTCGGGCGAGATCGCGGGAAACTGCACGCCGTCGTCGCGGTGGCGGGTAACCTGCTCGGGCGCCCCGCCCGTGTGCGCGATACGCCAGATGTTGAAGGTGCTGTCACGCTCCGAGGCGAAGTAGATCATGCCATCGGCACCCCACATCGGATGCACGTCGTGGGCATGCTGCTGGAACTGGCGCACGTCGGTGTCGGTGATCTCGGTGATCGCGCCTGACGAGAGATCCTGCACCGCGATGTCGGCGTTGTTGTTGCCCCGATACCCCTTGCGCCAGTAGCTGGGGAGCGAGCGGTTGAATGCAAC
>JBBQHX010000225.1:0-6207 GCA_038324385.1 Gemmatimonadales bacterium
TACCTCGGCCCGCTCCACGGATTGCCCTACGGTCTCAAGGATCTGTTCGCGACCAAGGGCGTGCCGACCACGTGGGGCGCGGCCGATTTCCAAACGCGAGTCATCGACGAGGATGCCGAGATCGTCACGCGCCTGCGCGCCGCCGGTGCGGTGCTCGTCGCCAAGCTGACGACGGGGCTGTTCGCGCAGAACGATCAGTGGTTCGGCGGCCGGACGAACAACCCGTGGAATCTCAGCCAGGGCTCGAGCGGATCGTCGGCAGGTCCCGGTTCGGCGACCGCCGCCGGCTGTGTCGCCTTCGCCATCGGCACCGAGACGCAGGGCTCGATCGTCTCGCCCGCGCTGCGCAATGGCGTGAGCGCGCTGCGCCCGACGTTTGGCCGCGTCAGCCGTGCCGGCGGGATGGTGCTCGCCTGGTCGCACGACCGCGTCGGCCCGATGTGCCGGAGTGTCGAGGACTGCGCGATGGTGTTCAACGCCATTCACGGCAGCGACCCCAACGACCCGTCGACGGTCACGACACCGTTCAACTATGACCGCGCGCTCGACATCGCCTCGTTGCGCATCGGCGTCGACCCAAACGCACCGGCGGAGTTCGTCGCGGGCCTCCGCGCGCTCGGCATGCGCCCGGTGACCATCGGCGCCCGTCCGACGGTGGAAGGTTTCACGCCCGGCCTGAACGTGGAATACGCGGCGGCGTTCGACGATTATGTCGTACGCAAGGCGGCCGAGATCGGTCTCGATCTCGATACTGTCGTCGCGCCGACCAGCGGCGGACGCCCATATGAGGGTACCCGCCCCACGGGCACGGCGGGGACGCCGATGGCACCGGCCGACTGGAACCCACGCTTCGTCAGCGGTCGCGCCGTGAAAGCGTTCGAGTTCGTGCAGAGCCAGCGGCTTCGCTATGTCATGATCTCGAAGTGGGCGGAGTTCATGCAGGACCTCGACATGTTCATCGGTTCACCGACGGCGGACATCGGCGCGAATGCGCAGACGGGCCATCCGTGCGTCGTCGTCCCGTACAAGTTCGATGTGCCGGCGACAGCCGGCCGTGGTGGTGCCACGGCCGCTGGTGCGACGCCGCCGCCCGCGCAGCCGTCGCTCGCGCCGCAGCCGATCGGCGCCGTCATCGTCGGCGCGCTCTACGCCGACGACGCCATTCTATCGGTGGCGCATCAGTACCAGGTGAACGACGACACCTATCTCAAGCACCCGGTGCTCTGATCCCGGCGTGGCGGCGGCGGTGGGTGCCTAACGGGCCCGCCGCCCGCCGCCAGCGCCTGGCGATTCGCGTCCCGCGTCCCGCGTTCGCACGCTCCCCGGCCCCGCCTCACATGACCAGGCTCGTCTCGCGCCTCCTGTTCGTTCTCGTATTCACCGTCGCGTGCTCCTCACCCGACGCCGCCCGCACGAGGCTCGCGCCCACCGCCGAGGAGATTGCGCGGTGGGCGCGTCAGGCGGAGAACGTCACCATCGTCCGCGACGACTGGGGCATTCCCCACATCCGCGGCCGCAGCGACGCCGACGCCGTGTTTGGCCTGATGTACACACAGGCCGAGGACGACTTCCACCGTGTCGAGACGAACTACCTGAACGCGATGGGACGGCTCGCCGAGGCCGAAGGTGAGGACGAGCTCTGGCGCGACCTGCGCATGCGGCTGTTCATCGATCCCGACAGCATGCAGGCGATGTATGCGCGAAGCGAGCCGTGGCTGCAGGCACTGATGACGGCGTATGCGGACGGGCTCAACTTCTATCTCTACAAACACCCCGAGGTGCAGCCGCGTGTGATCACACGGTTCGAGCCCTGGATGGCGCTCAGCTTCAGCGAGGGGAGCATCGGCGGCGACATCGAGCGGGTCGACCTGGCCCAACTCGAAGCGTTCTATGGCAAACAGCCGGTGGCCGTCGCGCCAGTCGTGGATGACGGTCGCCCGCCCGAGCCAACCGGCTCCAACGGCATCGCCATCGCGCCGTCCAATACGCGGAACGGCAACGCCCTTTTGCTGATCAATCCGCACACGTCGTTCTTCTTCCGCGCCGAGGTCCAGGTCGCCAGCGACGAGGGGCTGAACGCCTACGGTGCCGTGACGTGGGGGCAGTTCTTCGTCTATCAGGGTTTCAACGAACGTGTCGGCTGGATGCACACGTCGAGTGGGAACGATGCGATCGACGAGTACTTGGAGACCATCGTCGAGCGCGACGGGCAGTACTTCTACCGCCATGGCACCGAGGAGCGTCCGGTCTTCACCTCGACCGTGATCGTGCCGTTCCGTGCTGATACGGGCATGGCGAGCCGGGCGTTCACCATCTACCGCACACATCACGGGCCAATCGTTCGTGAGGCGGACGGCCGCTGGGTGAGCGTTCGCCTGATGGAGGAGCCGATCAAGGCGCTGACGCAGTCCTACCAGCGCACCAAGGCCCGCAACTACGACGAGTTCCGCGCGACGATGCAGCTCCACACCAACTCGTCGAACAACACCATCTATGCCGACGCCGACGGCACCATCGCCTACTTTCACGCCAATTTCGTCCCCGTCCGTGACACCCTGTTCGACTGGAGCGAGCCCGTCGACGGCAGCGATCCCGCGACCGAATGGGGCGAGCCCCTCTCGGTCGAGAACTCCCCCTTCCTGAAGAATCCCGCGACTGGGTGGCTGTACAACACCAACAACTCCCCCTGGTCCGCGGCCGGCCCGAACAGTCCGCGCGCGTCCGATTATGCACCCTATGTCGAAACGGGGCGCGAGAATGCGCGGGGTCTGCACGCGTTGCGCGTGCTCGAGGGGCGAACGGACTTCACCCTGGAATCGCTGATCGAGGCCGCATACGACAGCTACCTGCCGGCGTTCGCGCAGCTCATCCCGTCGCTCGTCGCCGCGTATGACCGAGCGCCCGCGGGGGACTCGTTGAAATCCTCCCTCGCCGAACCGATCGAGGTGCTGCGCACCTGGGACTACCGGTGGGCGGTCGAATCCGTCCCCACAGCGCTCGCCGTCTTCCACGGCGAGGCACTCGGCAGGCTCGTCGCCCCTGACGCGCGGGCGGCTGACCTGCCCGTGGACGTGTACATGGTCGAGCGGGCGACACCCGCGCAGCGGCTCGCGGCACTGGCGGCCGCCGTCGATACCCTGACGGCGCACTTCGGTGACTGGAAGACGCCGTGGGGCGAGATCAACCGGTTTCAGCGACTGACGGGCGACATCGTCCAGCCGTTCAGCGACACGGGCGCGAGTATCCCCGTCGGCTTCACCTCGGCGCGATGGGGGTCACTGGCCTCGTTCGGCGCTCGTGCTTATCCGGGGACAAAGCGGTGGTACGGAACGAGCGGCAACAGCTTCGTGGCTGCCGTGGAGTTCGGCGACTCGGTGCGCGCGATGGCGGTCAGCGCCGGCGGCCAGAGCGGCGACCGCGCCTCGCGCCACTTCAACGATCAGGCGGAGCGGTACAGCACCGGAGCGCTCCGCGAGGTGTACTTCTATCCCGCACAGCTGCAGGGGCACGTGACGCGCGAGTACCGCCCGGGCGGATGAGTCGCCACGCACGACCGAGGGCAGCTCCTCCGCCCTCGGTCGTGCCTAACATTGCGCGAGCTGCGGCTCGACTTCCGTCTCCATGCAGGTCGGACAGATGCCGTGACTCAGCATGGACTTCGTGTGCGTCGAGAGATAGCTCTCGAGCGTGTGCCAGTTGTTGGCGTCGTCGCGGATCTTGCGGCAATAAGAGCAGATCGGCAGGATCTCGCGGAGCGATTTCACCTCCGCGAGCGCCGCCTGCAGATCGGCGACGAGCCGTTCCCGCTCCTCCTCGGCCTCCTTCCGCGCGGTGATGTCGCGCGCGACGGAGTAGACCGTTCCATCGACGACGTCCGGTGTCGCGTTCCAGAGCAGCCAGCGGTACGATCCGTCCTTGCAGACGTACCGATTCTCGAACCCGAGCGCCTGCCCACCCTCCCGCACGCTGCGGTTCTGCGCGAGCGTGCGCTCGCGATCATCGGGATGCACGAACTCGATGAACGGGCGCGACATCAACTCCTCGCGCGTGAACCCGAGTGCGCGTTCCCAGGCCGGGTTAAGGCGTTTGAAGTGCCCGTTGAAGCCGAGCAGACAGAGCAGGTCGATCGCGACGGTGAAGAAGCGATCATCGGCCCCTGCGTCGCCGCTCAGGGCGTTCGACTCATCCATGTGCGTTACTTTCCAGCCGGTGCCAGGTGTGCAGGGTACGGCGACGCAGTCCGTGAATCATCGCACCCTCCGGTCGATTCACGTCCAATTCTAAGCCGGCGTCGCGACCGGTGCCCGCCTGAATGTCGGCCGCCAGCGTTTTACCTGCCCAACAGCCGCTCGGCGATCCGACCCGCAATGCCGCGGACGTCCGCGGCGTCGTCGCTGGTGAGGATCAGGATCGTCGCCCGCTGCTCGGGATAGCGGATCCACGCCGCGCGGCGCCCGTCCGGCAACCCGTAGGCCGCTTGGCGAGCGACGCCATCGACCGTCTCGGTGACGAATCCTGGCACTGCCGTCGACGTGTCGCGCTCACCCGGGCGCAGGGCGGCGCGTCCGAGCTCGAAGCGATACAGATCGTCGACGTTGCCGCGCCATTCGCGGGAAGTGCTGTCGTAGCGAACGCGCTGCATCGCGCCGGTCGCGAGTACTCGCCGCACCGAGGCAGACCCGATATGCCCGGTGCTGTCGGGGCGGAGCGCGGCATCCAGCGGCGCCGAGAGCCCGAGCAGTGGCACGTTGTGGGTCGCGGTTTCGGGCATGAAGCGCGGCTGCGGCGGAACGCCATAGGCCGAGTTCACCAGCACCGCCCCGTCCTGCGCGACCAGCACCGTCGCGCCGCCGCGGGCCGGGTCGAGGTAGGGCGCAAACAGCTCGTCGACGAACGCCTGTGTCAGCGGGGTTCGCTCGATCGCGCGGCTGATCAGCCGTCGCGTCGCCAGGTTGTAGCGATCGCCCGGACGCAGCGTGAGATATGGCTTTCCCGGGTCGTTCGGGTCGCGTCCATTGTAGACGAACGCCTTGCCGCGCCCGATAACCTCGCCCGTGTCGCCGCGAACCACCCACGCGGTGCCCTCGTCCTCCGAAATGCCGAGCAGATCGGGGCGGCGCGAGGTGACCGAGTCGTGCAGATCGGCTAACCGCTCGCGCGCGACCACGTGCTGATCGATCGCGACATTACGCAGATAGCCGAAGCCGGTGAGGTATTCCGGATGACTCATGATCCGGTTGTCGTTCGACGGCGCGCCGCGAATGAGATAGCTCGCGAGGATCGACGCACCGGCCGACGAGCCCCCGACGACGCCGCCGCGCGCGAGTACCGCCTGGAAGGCGCGCTCGGATTTCGTGCCCGCGTACGACCGCACCAGGCGGTAGTGTCGCCCGCCCCCGAACCAGACTCCACGCGCACCGGCGATCTTCGCCACGAAGCTGTCGGCGTCGGCCTCGGCCCGATTGGCCGTATGGTAGACGACGACGTTGCGCGCGCCCGCGGCCATCAGCGCGCGGCCCGCCCCCGATGGATCGATCGAGTCGCCGCTGGCCGTGGGCACGGAGACGATGAGGGCGTCCGGTCCGCCGGCGAGCTCGATGAACTTCGCCAGCACTTCGGGGCCCTGCGCGCCGCCGCCGACCACCATGACGGAGCCGGTGGATGGGCCGACGCGGGGGGCGGTTTGGGCGGCGGCCGAGCCCGCAACAGCGACCAGCATGAACGCGGCCGCGATTCCTCCGTGGGAACGTTGGCGGCGAATGAACGAGCGGAGTGCGCGCATTGGGAGGATCCTGGTGTGCGGGCGGGCGGAAATTGCCGGCGGCAGGGGCGCGGAGCCGCGCTGCGGGGCGGTCAAGGAGATTGCCGCCGTGCGGTGCGCACCGCAACTCGCGTCGGCGGCTGCGTTGTTGCGGCGGGACGATGCTCCTCTCATTGACCGTAGCCGGAATTCGGCGCCACGCCACTCCTGCTCTCCGCGGGGACGACCGGCCGGTGAGCCGTTCGGCCGGGTTTTCCCGCCTCTCGGTGATGGGAGCGAGACATCCCGCCAATGCACGATCGTCTGGACGATTCCCCCGCCGTGCTGCATTGTTTCAGCGGCCTGACGCTCAGCGCCGCGCGATTTGTGAGCCTGCACGGAGGTCGGATGGAGCAGCCGGGAGACATCACGCGCCTGCTCCGGGTCGCCAACGACGGTGATCCCGA
>JBBQHX010000226.1:0-6198 GCA_038324385.1 Gemmatimonadales bacterium
CGAGCTACCGGATGTGGCCATCCGGTGAACACTTGTGCCCCTTCGACACTCGGCCTAGCTTCGCAGCACAATCGATTGCGAGGGGGGCCTTCGGAAGTCCGGTGTGAATCCGGCGCGGCCCCGCCACTGTCAGAGGCTCCATCGTGCGCTCGACCGCGCGACGGACCAACGCCCGGCTCACACAGCCCACTGAGGAGCGCCTTGCGCGCTGCTTGGGAAGGGGAGCCGGGTGGCCTCGAGCCAGGAGACCGGTCCCTCTCGTTCCCGCATGCAGTCCTCTCGAGGGAGAGGGGCGGGGCTCATCGCAGAGACGGCACGCGTTCCCCTCGGGACGATCGTGTGTGCTGCCGATGCGCCCGTTCCTCCCCGTGTCACTCAGGGAAGAACGGGCGCTGTGTTTTTGTCCAAGGACCGGTATCGCCGCGCGACCACAGGGAAGAGTACCGAGCGCCAGCGGCCCACGCGGTCGCCGTGCTTTGTGTTCACCGTCGTGTTGTGCGTGCTGATGCTGGTGGCCCCCCCGCGTGCGGCCCTCGCCCAGTTTCCGCCCGAGCTGCGCGGCCGCGTGGTGACGCGCGACGGCTCGCTGCCGGTCGCCGGCGCGCGCGTCGGCGTCGGAGACGGCGCCGCCCTCGCCCGCACCGATGCCGACGGGCGATTCGCCCTCCGGGGGCTGCAGCCCGGGTTGCAGACGGTGCACGTCAGTGCGCTCGGCCACGCCCCGGTGCGCCAGGCGGTCGAACTCGAGAACGGGCGCATCACGACGATCAGCATCGTCCTTGCCCCGGTCGCCATCCGCCTCGACGATGCGCGCATTTCGTCGGCGCCAACCGCGCGCGCCGAGGTCGCCACCGCCGGCGCGACGGTGCTCGACCGGGGGGCGATCGACGCGTCAGGCACCACCTCGCTTGCCGCGCTGCTCGATGGACGGGCCGGACTCGTCGTCACGTCACGCGGCGGCCCTGGCGCCCCGGCCACGCTCAGCGTCCGAGGCGGCGCGGCAGATCAGCTACTCGTGCTCGTCGACGGGATCGAGCTCAACCACCCGATTACCGGCGAGGCCGACCTGTCGACGATCGCGCTCGGAACGGTCGAGCGGGTGACGATCGTCCGCGGTGCCCAGGCGGCGCGCTATGGCAGTCGCGCCCTTGCCGGCGTGCTGCTGGTGGAGACGCGGCGTGCGGCGCGCGACGCGATCCGGATCGCGCTCGACGGGGGCACGATCGGCGAGCGCGGCGCAAGCATCGCGCTGGGCATGTATCGTCAGGCGGGCACCGCTGGTGTCGCGGGCACGCTGGACGCCGAAGTCCGGCACATCGAAGGAGATTTCCAGTACGACGTGCCGTTCATCCGCGGCGGCGGGTCAGCCACGCGCGCCAACGCGGCCTCCGGCCTTGCCGCGGTGGTCTCGTCGGCGACGTACGAGCGCGGTGGGGTGAGCCTCGGCGCGCGCGCACAGTGGCTCGACATCGGACGCGGAATGCCGGGCACCGTCGTGCAGCCGTCCGTGCACGCCGATCAGAGCCAGCGGCGGGCGACGGGGGCCCTCTTTCTGCGGGCCGCTCGCTCGGCATGGGACCTCGCCGTCGACGCATCGGTGCAGCGGCAGGACGCGCGCTATCGCGATCCCGCGCCGCCCTTCTCGGAATCCTATGACGACACCGTGCGGGTCGATGCCGCCACCGCATCGGTCTCCGCACAGATGCTTCGCCAGTGGGCCGCATTTGGCGCTGGGGGAGACGTGCGGCAGACGCGGATCACGGCGTCGTCGCTTGCCACGAGCGCTCCGGTCACCGTTCGCCAGGCGGGGGCGTGGACGAACGCCCGAGGCTGGCGCGAGTTCTCACTGGGCGTCCCGGTGCGCGCGGAGCTGTTCGGCGCCCTCCGCGTCGATCGCACGACGCTCCTTGGACGCACGCAGGTGATGCCGCGCGCGGGCGTTGGCGTTGGGAGCGGAACGTTCGCGGCGCGCGCGTCGTGGGGGCGCGCCTTCTCGCCCCCCGGGCTGGCCGACCAGTTCTTCCAGGAAGGCGTACGCGTGCGCCCAAACCCCGACCTCCGCCCGGAGCGGGTGAACAACGAGGTCGAACTGAGCCTGGCCGTCCGCGACCAGCCGCTCGGCCCGGTCCGGCTCGGCGCCGATTTCTCGGCGTACCGCGCGGACATCAGCGACATGATCCTCTGGTTCCCGGACTTTCAGTTCGTCTGGAGCCCGGAAAATCAGAACGCGCGCCGCCGGGGGTGGGATGCCAGTGCACGGGTCCGGATGCCTATCGCTTCCCTCGAGCTCCACGGAGCCTTCTCGCGGGTCGGTGTCGCATATGCCGGACCGGTGCTCACCGGCCAGCTAGCCTATCGTCCGCGCACGACCGCATCGGCGGGTGCGGCGATGACCGTCGCGCGTGTGCGTACGACGCTCGATCTACGCCACGTCGGCGTGAGGCGGGTCGCCGCGGGCAGTGCCGTCAACGCGCTCCCTCCCTTCACGACCGTGGATCTGCGTGCCTCACGCACCGTCCCCTTCCGTGGGTGGACGCTCGACGTCGGCGCCGGAGTCGACAATCTGTTCGATCAGCGCATCTCGATTCTTCCTGACTTCCCCCAACCCGGCCGTCGCCTCACGACTTCGCTGCGACTGCAGCGCGGCGGGTCGCCTTCGGTGGCCGGCGACGCGTCCGCCCCGCCTTCCTCTCCCTGATTCCCGTTCTGATGACGCACCTATTCCGTACGCCCGCCCGCCGCATCGGTGGCCTCGTTTTCCTCGCCGGTCTCGTCGCCTGCGGTGACTCTACCGGTGTCGATCGACCGGCGAGCTTCCTCGACGGGTCGGAACCCAATCGCGATGTCGCGGTGATTCTCAACCTGAATCGCTCGGTGACTATGCTGCACGTGGCGGATCCCACCAAGCGGGACGAGATCGCGCTGGGTTCGAGCGAGGCGATCACCGTGGCCGGCGCGGCCATACGCGGCCGCCGCGCGGCGATCCCGCTCGGCAACGCCGCCAGCGTCCTGATCGTCGGGCTCGACGAGGAGCGCGAGCCGCGCATCTTCACCTTCGCGTCAGGCAACGCGACCGGAGCGGCCTGGACCGACGACAATACCGTCATCGCCGCCAATCTGTTCGGCGATTACGTCGGCCGCATCTCGCTGACGGCGACGTCGACCACCATTACCAATACCGTCGCCGTGACGCCGGCTCCCACCGCGGTGGTTGCGGCCGGTGGCCGGGCGCTGGTCGTCTCGGGCAACCTCGACGACTCGTTCGTTCCGCTCGGCAACGGTGTCGTCACCGCGGTCGATCCGGCGACGATGACGATCGGCGGCACCGCCACCGTTGGGCTCAACCCGCAGGACGCGGCCCTCGGCCCCGATGGCAAGCTCTACGTGATCAACACCGGCGATTACGCAGCGGTCGATGGCACGATCAGCGTCGTCAACCCCCAGACGATGACGGTCGAGGCGACGATTCCGGGCTTCGGCAACGGTCCTGGCTCGATCACTGTCGATGGCGCGGGGCTCGCCTATGTCTCGAGCTACTCGTATGGCACGGCCGTCTGGAATACGGTAACCCGTCAGTTCGTGCGCACTCCGGCACAGGCGCTCTGCGCGCCGTCGGCCGCCGGCTGCCGTGGTGCCGCCCGCGCGATCGCGGGCACCGACGGCACGGTCTACCAGGCCTTTCTCGGCTCGCGTACCCAGGCGCCCCATGTCTACGTCTACGATCGCGCCGGGCTTGCGCTGCGTGACAGCATCGGCGTGAGCGGCGGTCCGCTCTGGCTGGACGTGCGCCGCTTCGATTGATCGCCGTCGTTAGCGTGTTTCACGCATAGCACGCGGCCCCGGTGGGCGGGCGCGGTTCACTTCCGCCGGGTCGAGCCCCTGGCCGCGTCTGGCAGCGATGTCGTCAGGCGTGTAGAGCCGGGTGCTGTCGTTCGGCGACAGTCCCGCGAAACGGGTGAGCACGTAGTTGAGCATCGCCGCCATCTCGACGTCGGGTATGTGCCCCATCGGCGGCATCGGCGCACGCCACCGATCGCTCGCGAGTCCGTAGAGATGGAGATCGACCAGGAAGTCACGCCGCTCGGGCAGGGCCGCGACGGCCAGAGCGTGCGCGATGCGCCCGCCGTCGCCGGTCACACCGCCGCCCGGCAGGTGGCAACTGGTGCACGCGATGGGTGGGTACTGATCCCACCCGTCGCCGTCGGGCCGGTGACAGGCGCTGCAATTGCTCACGTACGACCGTTCGCCCAGCTCCCGCCACTCGAACCCCGGCCCCGCTGACGGTGCGTACCGTGCGACGACGACCGATTCGGTGGACAGCGACAGTTGCGACGTCCGCATCCAGGCGAACAGCGCCGCCCCGACGATCAGGAGCGTCGCGATGCCGTACGTGGCGATGTTGGCGAGCAGATGGCGCATTGGGCGTCGCTCGGGTGACGGGATGCGCGGCTTCGCTAGACCAGCGCGAACCGCTCCATCTGGATACGGGCTTCGGGAACCCCCTGCTCGAGCAGCGCGGGGTGCACGGCGGCGAACATGGGGTCCGGCCCGCACAGGAAGTAGACACGATTCAGCGAGTCGTGAGGCAGGTGACGGTCGAGCAGCTCGGCTGTGATCAGGCCGCGCTCGCCTTCCCACCCGTCGTGCGGCTCCTCGAGCACGTAAACCACCGTCAGGTCGAGTTGCTCGCGCAGCCCCTCCAGCTCCTCGCGGTAGGCAGTGTCGTCCCACGTCTTGTCGGCGTAGAGCAGCAGGATCGGGCGCGGGTCGGACCGGTCGGCCATCGTCCGCAGAAAGCACATGATCGGCGTGACCCCGATCCCCCCCGCGACGAAGACGTAGCCGGCGGCCGCATAGCGATCGATGCTGAACGCGCCGTGTGGTCCGTCGAGGTAGGCCACCGTGCCCGGCGCGATCTCGCCGATGCTGCTGCTGAAATCGCCCAGCGCCTTGATGCCGAACTCGATACGGTCCGCCCGCTCGGCGCTCGACGCGAAGCTATACGGATGCTCGTCGAGCGTGAACGGCGACCCCGCCAGCTTGATCCAGGCGAACTGGCCAGGATCGAAGCGCATCCCCTCGTGGTCGACCGCTTCGAGCACGAGCGTTCGTGTATCGCCCCGTTCCTCGCGGACCTCGGCGACACGCCACCGGTAGTTGCGCTGCCACGCCGGTTTGATGAGTCGGAGGTAGACCACCAGCCCCACCATTGCCACCGCGGTCGCGATCCAGATCGCCTGCTTCCAGAGCGTGTTGGTGTACAGCCCGGCCATCGAGACGTGTAACTGCGCGAAGACGATCGCGAGCACGCCGAGAACGAGGTGCGACAACCGCCACCATTCGTAGTTCAACTTCACCCGCTCGCGAAACACCGATGTCACCGTGACCAGCAGCAACGCGAGAATCGAGATCCACGCCATCCGGCTCGCCAGATTCCCGCCGAACGGGTTGAGCAGCTCGAGGCGCGAGGGGTTGTCGATGACGATGATGGTCGGGTGGAGCAGGATCGCCGCGACCGCCACCAGCGCGATCTGCCGGTGGTAGCGGAGGATGATATCGATGCCGTAGGGCGCCGTCACGCGCTTGAAGCGCGCGATCAGCACGAACTGCAGCGCGATCTGGGTGAGCCCGACGAAGCCGAGCGCGACCGAGAACTCGAGCCAGAACCCGCGGCCCGAGGGCGTCGGCGGCACGAGCATCAGGAAGACGGGCACCAGCACCACGAGCAGGTACAGGGCGATCCAGAACACGCCCGAGATCGTACGATTCACGCGGCGACGGGTGGGGGGCGGAGCGGAGCGGTGAGCCGGGCACGGGTCGTCGTGAGGCAGCGGCGCGAGGCCGGTCCGGTGCGTTCCGCACGGGGAATGCGTCGTTACCGCGCAAGCATCGTTCCGGGAAGGGAGTGATCTTGCGGCGGCAGGCCGGTCATTCGTTCGAGCGCGCCTCCGGTGGAATGTGGCTTGCCTCACAAGTGGGCTCCGGAGGGAACGATGCCGACTGTACCGCGGTTCCACGACGTGAACGCCATCCTTGTGCTCGCCCTGCTCGTCGTCCCGACGACGGGCTGCTTTGCCATTCGCGCCCCGGAAGGGGGCGGCGCGACCGCGTTCCGCGGGCCGCGGCCAATCGCCACGCACGACATCGCCCTCCCCGACGGCTTCCGCATCGACCTCGTGGCCGGTGGGCTGACCTTCC
>JBBQHX010000227.1:0-6192 GCA_038324385.1 Gemmatimonadales bacterium
GCGTTGACCGCGGCGGCGTCGAGCGTGCCGCCGAAGCCGTAGACCGTTTCGGTTGGATAGGCGAGCAGCTTACCCGAGCGCAGGTGCTCGACGGCAGGCGTGAGCGCCGCCGACACTTCGGCCTCGGACCAGAACGGAACGGGGGTGATCTCGTGGTTCATCGTGCGGTCAGTCGGCAAGCGTGAGCATGTGTTCGAGGCGGGCGAAGTCCGCTTCGTCGGTGACCTTCATCGCGCGCTCGCTGCCTCGCACGACGACCACCGGGAGCCCGAGCCGTTCGAAGGCCCCCGCGTCGTCGGTGACATCGACGCGGCTGGTGCGTGCGTCGAGATAGGCGCGGTCGAGCATCTCGCGCGGGAAGGCCTGAGGCGTCTGCGCGCGCCAGAGCGCGGTTCGATCGACCGTTCGGACGACGCGACCGTCGGCGTCCACTTCCTTGAGCGTGTCGACGACTGGGAGGGCGGCGATCGCGCCGTGTCCGCGCCGCGCTTCGGCGAGCACGCGAGCGATCATCGTCGCTGGCGCGAGGGGACGCGCCGCGTCGTGGACGAGGACGTAGCGGATCTCGTCCGGGAGCTCCTCCAGCCCCGCGATCACCGACTCCATGCGCGTACGCCCGCCGACGGTGACCATCAGTCGCTCGAGGTCGCACTGGAAGAGCCAGGGGGGCGGATCGGCGGCATGGCTGCGGGGCAGGACACAGACGACGATCCCGACATCGAGTCGGCTCTGCATCGTCTGGACGCTGTGCAGGAGCATCGGCTTGCCGGCCACCCATCGGAACTGTTTCAGCTCCGACGACCCGGTGCGGGTCCCGCGGCCGGCAGCGACGACGATCACTCCGACGTCCCGAACGAACGTCGCGCGGGAGTCCGTCGCGTCGGGCGCAGGCTCACCAAGGGTGCCGGTCATCGCATCAGCGTCGCTCACCGGGCCTCACGTGAAGAGCCGTTCGAAGAGTGTCTCGATGGTCGTGACGGGTATCACGTCGATTCCCCGCACGCGTGAGGCGGCGGCGCGTCCCGCCACGTAGGCCCGCTCGAGGCCGAGGTTGGAGGCCTCCGCCAGGCGGCGCTCCGTCTGCGACACGGGGCGGATCTCGCCGCCGAGTCCGACCTCCCCGATGAACACGGCGCCAGCCGGGAGCGATCGGTCGTATACACTGGATGCGAGCGCGGCCGCCACCGCAAGGTCGCCGGCGGGCTCCTGCATGCGCAATCCGCCGACAACGTTGAGGAAGACGTCGAGTTGCGCGAAGCTCAATCCCGCCCGCTTGTCGAGCACCGCGAGCAGTAGCGCGAGCCGGCGGCCGTCGAAACCGGTGCTGACGCGCTGCGGCGTGCCGAAGCCGGCCTTGGCCGCGAGCGCCTGGATCTCCACCAGCACGGGGCGGGTGCCTTCCATGAGCGCGGTGATCGCGCTGCCTGACGCGCGCTGCTCCCGATCGCCGAGGAAGAGTTCGGACGGATTGGGCACCGGCACGAGGCCGCGTTCCGTCATCCGGAAAACGCCGATCTCGTCGACGCTGCCGAACCGATTCTTTGTCGCCCGCAGGATGCGATGGTCGAGCGTGTTCTCGCCCTCGAAGTAGAGCACGGTGTCGACGATGTGCTCGAGGGTCTTGGGACCGGCAATGCCGCCGCCCTTGGTCACATGCCCGACGACGAACACCGCCGTCCCCGTCTCCTTGGCGAAGCGCATCAGTCGTGCGGCACACTCCCGCACCTGTCCGACGTTGCCCGGCGCGCCCTCGAGATCGCTCGTGAAGACGGTCTGGATCGAGTCGACGACGAGCACGTCAGGCGCGGTCGCGTCGGCGGTCGCGAGCACGGTTTCGAGATGCGTTTCGCTGAGCAGCGAGACGTCGCTCGCGTCGTCGTCGAGTCGGTCGGCGCGGAGCTTCACCTGAAGCGCCGATTCTTCACCCGAAACGTAGAGCGTGCGATGCCCCTCGCCCTGCAGTCGCGCGACCACCTGCAGGAGCAGCGTACTCTTGCCGATCCCGGGCTCGCCACCGACGAGCACCATCGATCCCGGTACGACGCCGCCGCCAAGCACGAAATCGAGCTCCTGCAGTCCACTGGTCCAGCGGGATTCACGCGCCGACGTGACGTTCCGCAGCGGCGTCGGGGTCACGACGTTGCCTCCCTCGCGCAGGGCGGCGGCGCCACCGAGGCGGCGATTGGTGCCTGACGATTTGGATGCGCGCGGCGCGGCCATCTCCTCGACGAGCGAGTTCCACGCCCCGCACACGTCGCATCGCCCCGACCATTTCGCGTGCTCGGCGCCGCACTCCGTGCACCGATGGACGCTGCGAGCCCTGGCGCTCACTGGCCCGAGGGCCGATGCGTCAGATTCTCGAAGCGCGTGTACTGCTTGTGGAAGAAGAGGTTCACGGTGCCGATCGGTCCGTTCCGCTGCTTGAGAATGAGAATCTCCGCGAGGCCGTCGATCGCGTTGTTGTCCTTGTCGCGCGCGACGCCGTCGGCGCCACGTTCGGCGTACACCTCGGGGCGGTAGATCGCCATGATGACATCGGCGTCCTGTTCGATGGCACCGGATTCACGCAGGTCGGACATCTGCGGACGCTTCTGATCGCCGGCGCGCTGTTCGGGTGCGCGTGAGAGCTGCGATAGTGCCACCACCGGCACGCTCAACTCCTTCGCGAGCGCCTTCAACCCACGCGAGATCTGGCTGATTTCCTGCTGCCGGTTTTCGCTGTTCGCGCCGCCCTGGATCAGTTGCAGATAATCCACGATCACAAGCCCCAATCCGTTTTCTGCCGACAAGCGACGCGCTTTCGATCGCATTTCAAGGAGCGTCATCCCTGGCGTGTCGTCGATGAAGATCGGCGCGTGCTGTAGAATTCCGGCGGCTCTCGCGAGTCGCGGGAAGTCATCATCTCTTAGGCGGCCACGGCGAAGATCCTGGGCGTCCACATGGGCCTCGCTCGTGAGCATGCGCTGCACGAGCGATTCCTTGCTCATCTCAAGCGAGAAAAAGGCAGTTGGGACGGGCTCGTGCCCCTGGCTCGCAATCGCCGCGCTCTGGGCAATGTTCAGTACAAAGGCGGTTTTCCCCATAGAGGGTCGAGCCGCAATGATGATCAGCTCCGACGGCTGAAACCCCGAAGTGTATTCATCCAGATCTCTGAATCCGCTCGGAACGCCTGTGACTCCGCCCCCACCCCGCTGCAAGGCCTCGATGCGCTCCATCGCCGGCCAGAGCAATTCCTTCACGCGGGTGAATCCCTTGCCACCCTGCGACTGGCTGATCTGGAAGATCTTCGACTCGGCCTCGTCGAGCAGTTGCGAGGCCGTCGACTGTCCTTCGAACGCTTCGCTGACGATCGACGTGGACGTCTCGATCAAACGGCGCAGCAGGGCCTTCTCGCGAACGATCTTCGCGTGATATTCGACGTTGGCGGACGTCGGGACGGCGTCGACGAGGAAGCCGATGTACTCGCGGCCGCCCGCGCCATCGAGCTCGCCGCGGCGCTCCAGCTCGTCGATCAGCGTCAGCGGATCGACGACGTCGCCGCGCTCCTGGATCGTGACCATCGACCGGAAGATCCGCCGGTGGCCCTCGCGATAGAACATCGTGTCGTCGACGTACTCGGCCGCGCGCAGGATCGCATCCGGATCCATGAGCATGGCCGCGATCACCGCCTGCTCCGCCTCGGCGGCGTAGGGCGGCTGTCGGTCGCGGTACGGATCACGTACCGCCGGGGCGATCGAGAAGTCGACGTGCGAGCTGGACATCTTCCCAGGTTGGGCGCTTCCACGTTGGATTGCGGAGGAGCGCTGCAGGGTGGTACGTGACCACGAGGGGGATCCCGTGATACTGATGGATCGTCCCGCGCAACTTGCCGAGCGCGAGCTTCGTGTCGAGGAGTGTCTGGGCCGCGAAGGTGCCGAAGGCGACGATGACCTTCGGCTTCACCAACTCGAGCTGCCGGAGCAGGTATGGGCTGCAGGCCAGCACCTCGTCGGGGAGCGGATTCCGGTTCCCAGGCGGCCGATGCTTGATGACGTTGCAGATGAAGACGTCCTCGCGCGTCAAGTTAATGGCCGCCAGGATCTTCGTCAGTAACTGGCCAGACTGGCCGACGAATGGCTTGCCGCTCTCGTCCTCCTTCTCCCCAGGCGCCTCCCCGACGCAGACGAAATCGGCGTTGGGGTTCCCCTCCCCCGGCACCGCCTGTTTCGCCGTCTTGTAGAGGCCGCACCGCGTGCAGCTTCTCGTCATCTCCGCGATCTGGTCGAGCGTCCGGAGCTTCGACAGCGGGCCGCGGAGAAACTCGCCCCCCTCGCCGCCGACCACCAGTCCGGTCGGGATGTCGGCGAGGGGCGGTGCCGGGCGTGCGGCGCCGGCTTCGTCGAAGTCCATCTTTCGGCCACGTGGGGCCGACGCGGGTGTCGCGGCGTCCGGGTCGGCCGCGGCCGATCGTCGCTTGGCTGCCATCGCCTCCTCCGCGCCACGCTTCGCGGCAGCTTCGTCGTCTCCCGCGGCTTTGTTCTCGGCGGGCCCCGACGCGGACCCGGCGGGTGCGCTGGCTACTCCCTTCGCCGGCGGCTCGGCTCCACGGCCGCCCGGCGCAGCACCCGTGGCGCGCAGCGCCTCACGCCAGTCGGCCGTGTTCGGGGGAGCGGTTGACGGCGCGCGCATGGCGTCGCGATCACGAAGCTCCGGCGTCGCCGCCGACGGATCGCCCGCCGGTTGAGCGCGTGGCGCGGTGGCCGACCCCATCGCCGGCGCCGGCGCCGGTTCCGGGGCACGGGCTTTCGAAGGGCTACCCGGTGCCAATGCCCCGACCATGCGCATGACATCGTCGACGTCGAGGCTGTCGAGCCGTAGTTCGCTCTCGCCGAGTTCGCGTCGCTGTTCGAGATAGCGACGGAGCGCCTCACGCGCGTCACTGGTGCTCATTCGTCGGCGGGTGCGAGGCGGGCTTCGAGGCGATCGAGAATCTCCTCGGCGACGTCGCGCTTGGAGAGCAAGGGGAGCGCCGTTTCGCCCCCGTCGCGATCGAGGATCGTGACGCGATTCGTGTCGACCCCGAACCCGGCGCCGCTCTCTGTGGCGTCGTTGACGACGACGAGATCGAGCGCCTTGCGGCTGAGCTTCTCCCGACCGTGGGCGACCGGGTCGTCGGTTTCGAGCGCGAACCCGACGATCACCGCAGCCGGCCGACGGGCATCGCGGGTGCCGAGGAGGATGTCGGGGGTGGGCTCGAGCTCGAGGGCGGAGCGGGCGTCGGTTTTCTTGATCTTGCGTCGCGCCGGCGCGGCCGGTCGGTAGTCCGCCGGTGCGGCGGCCATCACGAGCGCGTCGGCATCGGCGAGGGCGCGTCGAACCTCGTCGCACATCTCCTGGGTGGATTCGACGGCGATCGTGGTGACGCCGGGTGGGAGCGGGACGGACAGTGGGCCGTGAATGAGGGTGACCCGCGCGTGGCGACGCCAGGCGGCGGCGGCGATCGCGACACCCATACGCCCGCTGCTGTGATTCGAGATGAAGCGGACGGGGTCGACCGCCTCGCGCGTCGGCCCGGCCGTCACGACGATGCGCCGGCCTGCCAACCGATCGGGCGTCTCGAGTAGCCGACCGACGTGCTCGACGAGCACCTCCGGCTCGTGAAGGCGTCCGGGGCCGCTCCCCTCATCGACCGCGAGCGGGCCCGAGTCCGGATCCACGACGTGGTAACCCAGATCGCAGAGATGCGTGACGTTCCGCCGCACCTGGGGATGCGCCCACATCCGGTCGTTCATCGCCGGGGCAATCAGCACCGGACCGTCGGCCGCCAGCAGGCAGGCCGTCAGCAGGTCGTCGGCGCGACCGTGGGCGGCCCGGGCGAGGAAATCGGCCGTGGCCGGCGCGACCACGACGGCGTCGGCGGCGCGGGCGAGGCGGATATGGTCGAGCGCGTGCCCCGGCGCGATCAGCGACGTGTAGACCGTACGTCCGGTGACCGCCTCGAAGGTGACGGGGCCGACGAACTCGGTCGCGGCTCGCGTCAGGATCACGTCGACGGTTGCCCCGGCCTGCGTGAGGCGGCGCGCGAGGGTGACCGCCTTGTAACAGGCGATGCCACCAGTGACTCCGAGCAGCACGTGGCGTGAGGCGAACGGGCGCACGGCAAGCGGCGTACGGGGAAATGGGGGCCGGCCGCGCGCGACCCGAGCGCGGGGG
>JBBQHX010000228.1:0-6173 GCA_038324385.1 Gemmatimonadales bacterium
CGCCGTTCCCAGAGCCGCCGTTCCCAGAGCCGCCGTTCCCAGAGCCGCCGTCCCCACAGCCGCCTCATCCCCCCCCGCCAACGAAGCGCGCGTCTACCCACCGCTGGCCGTTGAAGATCGTCGGCGGTTCGAAGCCCTGGATCCACGGCTGAATCGCGTAGAGATCGTTGTAGAAGAAGAGGAAGATCATCGGTGCCTGCTCGAACGCCAGCGAGTCCGCCTGACGATAGAGCTGCCGCCGCCGCGTTTCGTCGAGCTCCACGCGCGAGGCGGTGACGAGGCTGTCGAACGTCGGGTTGTCGAAGAAGGAGATGTTGCCGCCCGCGCCCGTGTTCGCGCTGTGAAGCAAGGGAAAGAGAAAGTTCTCCGCGTCCGGATAGTCGGCGAACCAGTCCTTCACGATCAGGTCGGTCTGGCCGTTCCGGGACGCTTCCCGCACCGACGCCGCCTCACGCTGCACGAGTCGCGCGGTGATCCCCGCTTCGGCCAGATAGGCCTGCATCGCCTCCGCGATCCGGGGGAACGGCTGCGTCGTCGATACCCAGATGTCGAGGCTGATGCCGTTCGGATAGCCGGCTTCGGCGAGCAGTTGCCGAGCCCGCGCGACGTCGCGCGGATAGGGGGCACGGGCGGTGTCGGCGCCTGGGAGCGCCGGCGGGATCACGCCAGCCGCGAGTCGTCCGCGCCCGCCGATGAGCTGCGCCAGGATCGCCTCGCGGTCGACGGCGAGGTTGAGCGCCTGCCGCACGCGCGGATCGGCAAGCGGCCCGCGCGTGGTGTTGATTCCGACGTAGAAGAGCCGCAACGCCGGCACCGAGACGAGCTGAGCCCGCCGCTCGTCCGTCTGCTCCCACTGCCGCGTCTCCCCCTCCGGCACGAGGAGCACGTCGACGTTGCCGCTCTCGAACTCGGCGACCGCCGTGCTCGGCTCGGGGATGATCCGGACGCGCAAGGAGTCGGCGTTCGGGGCGCCGCCGAAGTATTGTTCGTTGCGGGCGAACAACAGATAGTCGTCATGCTGCCACGCAACGAACCGCCACGGCCCCGTCCCCACGGGATTCTCCCCGAAGTCGGCCCCGGTTTCGGCTGGCACGATTGCCGCGACCGGCATGGCAAGCAACGTCGGGAAGATGGCCAGCGGCTGGTCGAGGGTGACGACGATCGTCTGCGAATCGCGGACGGCGACACCGGCGATCGAGGCCGAACGGCCCGCGGCGACGTCGTTCGCGCCGCGAATCCCGACGAGGGGGAGCGGTCGGCCGCCGCGCAACGCCGGGTCCAGCGCGCGGTTCCAGCTTCGGAGCACGTCGTGAGCGCTGAAGCGCGACCCGTCGTGGAACTGGACGCCGGACCGGAGATGGAACGTGTACGTCAGACCATCCGCTGATACCTCCCAACGTTCGGCCAGCCCAGGTACTACCTCGGCGTCGGGCGTGAACCGCGTCAGCCCATCGAACACATACGCCACCGCCCGTCCGGTTGGCACGTCGGTCGAAAGGGCGGGGTCGAGCGAGCGCGGATCGTAGGTGTCGCGCGAATCGACAAGCGTCTGCCGAGTGGGTGTGCCATCGCCGCCGCGACAGGCGACGAGCGGCAACAGGGCAAGGCAGCCAGCAACGGCGAACCGGCGGCGATGGGCGGCGAACCCAACGGGGGGGCGCGCGGCGAAACGCACGGGAACGATCGAGTGCATCCGGGCAGGGCTGGGGGGGACGGCGTTGGGCTGTGAGCTGTGAGCTGTGGGCGTCGCCCAGTCCACCGCCCCGCCCGCATCCTTAAACTATTCGATCTGGTCGTATCAGGGCTGTTGCCCAAAGCCCATAGCCCACAGCGAAAACGCAGAACCCACCCGGCAACCTAGGTGGTCGCTCGGCCGGCCCCACCGCGGTTGACATGCCGCGCGAGGAGGGCAAACTTTCCTGCCCGTTGAACATACGTCAATTGTGACCTACTTGCTGTTCGCCGATGACCACGAGGACATGCGCCTCATGGTTCGCGATGTTCTCCAGTCGGCGGGGCACGAGGTTGCGCTCGCGCCGGACGGGCTGTCCGCGCTTGCCGCCGTTCAGGCGCGCGAGCCGGATCTGCTCATTCTCGACCTCGCCATGCCCGGTATGACCGGGGTCGAGGTGACCCGTGCCCTGAAGCGCAATCCGTTCACGTCGCGCATTCCCGTCCTGCTGCTCACCGCGCAGAGCGAGGTCGAGGACCGCGTGGCGGGACTCGAAGCCGGCGCCGACGATTACCTCGCCAAGCCGTTCGACCCGCGCGAGCTCCGTGCGCGGGTCGTGGCCCTGCTGCGTCTGGTCCGCCGCGAAGCCGACCGCAACCCCACCAGCGGGCTCCCTGGCGGCCGCGCGATCGAGGACGAGGTGTTGCGACGCGTCGGAACGGGCGCGCCGTTCGCCGTCTGCTACCTCGACTTCGATAACTTCAAGCCGTTCGCCGATCATTTCGGCTTCGCCTCGGCCGACGCCGCGATCCGCCGCTTCGGTGCGCGCGCGCGCGACGTGCTCGAACGGCTGGACGACGTCTCGACACTGGACTTCGCCGGCCACATCGGGGGCGACGATTTCCTGCTCGTCTGCGACGCCGAACGCGCCCAGGCGATCGTGACCGCGTGCGCCGAGGAGTTCCGCGCGGTCATCGCCGACATCGTCGGGGCACCCGCGATTGCGGCGGGCTCCTTCACCGCCCCTGGACGCGATGGCACCGTGCGCGCCTTCCCCATCGCGACACTTTCGACCGCGGTGCTCATCGTCCGCCCCGAGCGGTGGGTCTCGGTCAATCACCTCGGGGTGCTCGCGGCCGACGTGAAGCGGCGCGCGAAGCAGCGCGGCCCCGGGACCGTTCTCGTGGAGCACGTGTAGCACGCGCCCAACCCCATCCGGGGCCCGCCCCCGAGTTCGCCTTCCGTCCCCCGCCATGTCTCGCCCCCGCCGCTACCCGTCCGACGACTCTGCCTGGCCGCGCTACGTCTACCGGCGCGACCTCACCCTGCGTGAAGTCGCGCCGGCCATCGGCGTCGGGGTGGGGGTGGGCGCCGTCGCGTTCTATCTGGCGCGGCTGCTCCTCCAGCGCACGCCGCTGACGGCGGCCCCGCCGCGGGCCGCACAGCTCCCCGGGCGACGGATCGAGGGGTGAGGAGGATCGGGACCGCGGTCGCGACGCTGGCCGGAGCGTGGATGCTCGGGGCTGGCGCCGCGAAGGCGCACGCGCAGGATACCGTGTGTGATCCAGGCGACACCGAAGTCCGCACTCTTCGTTTCGAGGGAAATCGCGCCTTCGGCGACGAGCTGCTCGCCAACGGAATCGTCACCGAGCCCGGCGGATGGCTCCGGCGCACCCTCGGTATCGCCGGCAGCCGCAGCTGCCTCGACGAGCAGCAGTTCCGCCTCGACGTGGCGCGCCTGACGGTGTTCTATCGCCGCAGCGGCTTCTTCGCCGTTGCCGTCGACACGATCGTCACGCGCCGCTCGCCTCAGGTGGTCGACATCCGGTTCCGCATCACCGAGGGGCCGGCCATTCGCCTCGACACGCTCGTCGTCACGGGGCTCGACTCGGTCGCCCAGCGGGGCCGCCTCGCCGCCGACCTCGGCCTGCAGGTGGGGGATCGCTTCAATCAGTACAAGCTCGACACCGCGCAGATCATCCTCGAGCGGCGGCTACGCAATCAGGGCTACCCGCAGGCGCAGGTGCTCAAGAGCTTCGAGACCGACACTGCCGCCCGCCGCGCGACCGCCGCGCTTCAGGCCGACGTCGGTCCGCTCGCACGCGTGGCCGGCGTCCAGGTCGAGGTCACGCCGCGCCCCGGCCACTCGCCCGAAATGGCCACCACCACCATCCGCCGCCTCCTCGGCATCGCCGACAGCTCGCGCTACAGCGAACGCGCGCTCGTCGACGGGCAGCGCGCGCTCTACCTCACCGACGCGTTCGAACGGGTCGACGTCCAGCTCGACTCGGGAGCAGCGCGCGGCTTCTCCGACTCGCTGCTGGGTGTGATCGTGCGCGTGGCCGAGGCGCCACTGCGCACCGTGCGCGCGGGCGCCGGCTACGGCACCCTCGATTGCTTCCGGACCCAGGCCGAGTACACCGATGTCAACTTTCTGGGCGGGGCGCGGCGGCTGGAGCTCAATGGCCGCGTCTCGAAGATCGGGATCGGCTCCCCGCTGGACTTCGCGCCCGGACTCTGCTTCGAGCAGATCCGCGAGGACGTCTACAGCGACACGCTCAACTACTACGTCGGCGCGACCTTCCGACAGCCGGCGCTGCTCGGCCTGCGGACGCCGCCGACGATCACCGTCTACAGCGAGCGCCGATCGGAGTTCAAGGCCTTTCTGCGGACGACGCCGGCCGCCGTCGCGATCGCGCGCGGTTGGTCGAACGGGTTGGGCCCGGGCGTGCCGATCTCCGGGACCTACTCGCTCGAATACGGGAGAACCGAGGCGCAGCCGGCATTCTTCTGCGCAGTGTTCAACCTCTGCAACGAGGGCGACCGGCAGCGGGTGCAGCAGAACCAGCGCCTCGCCGTGCTCGCCGTCGGCGCCCAACGCGCCCGCACCGACGACGCCGTCGATCCGCAGCGGGGCTCCATCGTCCGACTCGACCTTCGCCACGCGTCGACGGCGATCGGGTCGGAGAGCGGGCAGGGATTCAACCAGCTTCTCGCCTCGGGCTCGGTCTACCTCTCGGTCGCGCGGGACGTGGTGCTCGCCGGGCGTCTGCGCGTCGGCGGGGTGCTCGGGCCGGCGTTCGAAACGGCAAGCCAGGACTTCGTGCCACCGCAGGAGCGGCTCTATGCCGGCGGCCCGAACAGCGTGCGCGGATTCCGTCAGAACGAGCTGGGGCCGGTGGTCTATCTGGCGCGCGGCTTCACCGCGGTGGACAGCGTGATCGCAGGTGGCGCCACCCGGACGTTTCTCCGCGCCGAACCGTCGAGCGAGTTCGATCGTGCCGTGCCGACGGGGGGGAACATGGCGGTGGTGGCGAACGCCGAGTTGCGCTTCCCAAGCCCGGTGTTGCGCGACATTCTGCAACTCACCGCGTTCGTCGACGTCGGCGAGGTGTGGAACCGCGGCCAGTCGTCGCTCAACCTCAGCTTCAGCCAGTTGAAGTGGACCCCGGGCGGCGGCGTGCGCATCGCCTCGCCGGTCGGACCGATCCGCGTCGACGTCGGGTACAATCGCTACCGCCTTCCCCGCGGCGTCGCCTACTTCGACGAGGCGCTGACGGGGAACGTCGCGCCGTTGTACTGCGTCAGCCCGGGAAACACCATCCCCGCCTCCGTCGTTGCCGAGGTGGACGGCCGTCCCGTGTACGAACAGGCGGCTGCCGCGCGGTGTCCGGCCTCCTTCACCCCGCTCTCCGGCGACGGGGTGCTCAGGCGGCTCGCGTTCCATTTCTCGATCGGGCAGGCCTTCTGATCACCGTGGTGCGTTGTTGACCCCGACCGCCGTTCGTGGCCGTGGGGCGGCGCCGAGCGTCGTGCGACGCGCCGCGCCGCGAACGGGCGTCCGATGACGCGCCGCCGCGCCGTCGTGCTCGGTAGCGCCGCCGTCCTCGGCGTGATCGCCATCGGCCTGGTGCTCGCTTTTGCCGCGCTGACGCAGACGGTCCACGGCCGCAGCCTTGTGCGGCGACTGGTCGAGGCGCAGCTCGGGCGGATGGTCGCCGGACGCCTGTACGTCGGGCCGATCACGGGCAACCTGATCACCGGCTTCACGATCGACTCGCTCGAGATTCGCGATCCCACCGATTCACTGTTCGTCGCGACGGGCCCCATTACGGTCGTCTACGACGTGCGCGATCTGGTCGACCGACGGCTCCTCCTGCGGCGCGTCGAGATCGACCGGCCGACGTTGCGCATCGTGCGGGGGGCGGACGAGTCGTGGAACTTCCGCCGCATCTTTTCCCGTCGGTCGCCCTCGGCCGTCGATCGGCGCGAGACCCGCGACGGTGGCCTCGGCGAGTTCGTCGTCATCGACTCGGCTGTCGTACGCGGCGGGCGATTCACGCTCGCGCTCCCCTGGCGCCCCGGTCGCGATCTAGCCGGAGCGGCGCGCGACAGCTCGATCCGCGAGAACCTCGCGCGCGACGACGCCGACATCCGGCAATCGGACTCGGGCTACGTCCGCCGGTGGCACTGGACGGACATCGATCTCGCGCTCTCGCAC
>JBBQHX010000229.1:0-6131 GCA_038324385.1 Gemmatimonadales bacterium
CCATCATCCAGAAGATCGCCGACCGGAACGACTCGATATCGCTGAAGGTGAGGAGGAGCAGGATGGCCGAGTTGAAGAACGCGCCCACCACCACCCCCGCGAGCAGCAGCACGCGCGAATCCAGCGCTCGGCCCACGCCGAGGGCGATCCGGAGCACCAGTCCGACGGCGATCACCGCGCCCGCAAACGCCGCCGCCGGGACGATCCACCCCGCCAGCGCCGCCCACCCGGTCACGACGGCGAGCACCGCCCCCACCGCCGCCCCACTCGACACGCCGAGGATGTAGGGCTCGGCAAGCGGGTTGCGCAGCAGCGCCTGGAAGGTCGCCCCACTGGCCGCGAGCGCCGCGCCGCACAGCGCCGCCTGCACCGCGCGAGGCACGCGAAGCTGGCGGACGATCGTCACCGCAGTCGCGTCCCCCTGACCTCCGAGCGCGCGCCAGACTTCACCCAGCGAGAGATCGACCGCTCCGAGCCAGACACCGGCCAGTAACGCGACAGCCGTGAGCAGTGCGAGCCCCGCGAGGTGAAGCGGGCGCGATCCGGAGCGTCGGGCTGGCACCGGCGTCAGCGTCCGGCCGCGGCCGGCACGGCTGGATGCAGCCCGTCGCGAATTCGGCGTACTGCCTCGCCGCTCGTTGGTCCCGGCCGGTCCAGCAGCGCCGATGAGACCATCACGACGCGTCCGTCCCGCACCGCGCGGAGCTCACGCCAGCCGGGGAGCGCGCGGAGCTGCGCCAACCGCGCGCGCTCGTTCCCCGGCGCGACCGGGATGAGCAACGCGTCCGGATCGCGTCGCACCACTTCCTCCAGCCCGACCGCGGGAAAGCCGTTCAGATCGGCGAAGATGTTCTCCCCGCCCGCGACCCCGATCAGCTCGTCGATGAACGTTCCGCGGCCGGCGGTCATCGGCGGGTCGGTGGAGAGGGCGTACATGACGCGCACCGGCGCGCGGCCAGCCACGCTCGCGGCGACCGCGGCGAAGTCCGCCGAGAGCGAGCGGGCGAGCGAGTCGGCGGCGACGGTGTGGCCGGTGAGCAGACCGAGTCGCTGGATCCCGATCAGGAGCGCCGTGGTGTCCTGCGTGCCGATGCTGAAGGTCTGGATACCGGCGGTGGCGAGTCGGGTGCGGAGGACGTCGTGCGCACCGCCGTTCCACGTGATCACCATGTCCGGGCGCAGCGCGAGCAGCGTCTCGATGCTCGGGTCAAGCCCGCCGCCCACCGACGGCCGGTCGGCGAGGCGTGGATCCTCGTCGTAGCTGGTGCGGGCGACGATGGCTGCCCCCGCGCCCATCGCCAGCAGCGCATCGTTGGCACTGGGCAGGAGCGCGACGACGCGGCTGGCCGGTTCGGGGAGTCGCACGGTGCGTCCCGCCAGGTCGGTAACGATGACGGAGTCGCTCGCGGCCGGCGGCCCGCTGGTGGTATCATCGGACGCGTCCCGGTCGGCGGGGGCGCAGGCCGCCAGCAGTGCGCCCAGCGCGAGGCGCGCGAGACGGTGAATGCGATCGGCTGCGGGAGCGCGCTGCGGCACGGGTGCGTCCGGCAAGGTGGCGGGACGGACGCGGGCGACGACGACCGGGGGTAGTGTCGCGGGTGCGACGCTCCATTCCGTGCGCGATCACCCCGCGCCCCTCCCTCGAGGGGTGCTGCTGGCGGGCACGGATGGGGCCGGTCTCCTGGCTCGAGGCATCCCGGCTCGCCTTCCCTCGCGAGGCACGCGAAGTGGCTGGGGAGCGGGACGGGGCCGCGGTCGCGCGGCGCCTCTCACAGTGGCGGGGCCGCGCCGGTATCGCACCGGTCTTCCGGGTGGCCCTATCCGTGGAACATCAGTTGTGAGGGCGAAGCTAAGGGACGGCGAAAGGCGGGCGCAAGGCGGCGCGAGGTTCGCCCGTTCAGTCGCGCGCTGCGCGGCGCCGGTGGAGGGTCACCCCTAACGAGGCAACTCCGTAGACGGCGGTTTGCCGTTCGGGCGGCCGGGAGAACGCCCTGTACTCGGCCCGTCCGGCAACCAGCGCGACGGCGGGCGTCAAGGTGAGGTAGCCGCTCTCGAAGAGTACCCCCACGCCCTGCATGAATCCCACGAACGACCCCCGGTCTTCGCGGCCTCTCGCACCTTTAGAGGACCCGGCGTCCAGTACGACGATCGCCGGGTTGAGGAGCAGTCGGGTGCTCGGGCCGAGCGGGACGTCATAGCGACCATACAGCTGGTGCTCACTGCCGCTGCCGAGCGGTAGACCGAGCCGCGCGCCGACGCCGAAGGGCCGCCGGCCCTCGCCGAGCTACAGATAACCATCGACGTAGGGGAAATAGCGACTCGTGCCGATCGTCATCGCCACTCCGGCCGGTCCCGGCTCCGGCCGCCACCCGTACGTCAGGCCTGCGTCGAGGCCGACGCCGAATTCATCGCATTTAGAACAGCCGTAGTAAGGCGACCACAGGGTAGTCGCCGTTTCGCCAGACGGAGTGCTGACAAACCCCTGCACGTGCAGTGACGGCCCCGGCATCACCTCGGCGGACCGAACGGTGGGTACGGATGCGCACCCGCCGAGGATGAACGCGAGCACCAGGTGTGAACGGATTGCAAAGCGCACGCGGGGCGGGGTGGGGGAGGCGTCGGGAAACCGGGCGCCGAGAGATACACCGCGTGAGGCACTGCTGGCAGTGCGTCACGAGACTTGGACGATTCGCGGGGCGAGAGAGCCGAACGAGTGGTCCGGCAGGTGCGCCAGCTAGATCGTGGGGGACGGATTCCGCGACGTGAATCCGTGACGTGCCGCGAGCCGGTGCTGCCTCGCGAGCGACCGCTATCCGCGCACCGATCGCGGCGCCTCGCCGCTCCAGTCGTCGTCGCGCTCGGGGGCGCTGGTTTCTCCGCAGCCGCATCCGTCACCGCATCCGGCCGCCGATCCCGGCCGCGAGGCGGCCACCGTCGCCCACGCGCGCCGCACGAGGAAGAAGGCTGCCGCGGCGATGATCAGTACTACCAGCACTGAGGAGACGGAGGCTGACGACATCATACCTGGATAAATGGACACGGACCGGCGATGCGAACTTCGTGCGCGCCACGGGCGCCCGCGACGAAACGCGCTAGACGAAGCCGAGCGCCTGACCGCCGCGATAGACCACCCACGCGGCGACGTAGGCGAGTACCAGCATGTAGCCGAACTGCAGCGCGGCCCACCGCACGCCCACCATCCCACCCCCCGTCTCGCGCACGGTGATGGCGATCGTGCTCATGCACATCAGCGCGAAGACGTAGAACACCATCAGGCTGATCGCCGTGAGCGTCGAATAGGCGGGAGTGCCATCGTCACGCCGCTCATCGCGTAGTCGTTCGGTGAGCGCGGCGGCATCGCTGTCGTCGCTGCCCACACCGTAGATGGTACCCATCGTCGAGACGAACACCTCACGCGCGGCGAACGACGCGGCGATCGAGACGCCGATCTTCCAGTCGTACCCCAGCGGGCGCACGAGGGGTTCGATCGTGTGGCCGATGCGCCCGAGGTAGCTGTTGGCGAGCTGCGCCTCCTGCACCGCCTCGGGCGTGGCCGCCGCGGCCGCCGCCTCGGTGCGCGGAAAGGTCGCCAGCGCCCAGAGCACGATCGAGAGCGCGAGGATCACCGTTCCCGCTCGACGCAGGAACATGCGACACCGATTCCAGACCGAGATCGCGAGACTGCGCGGGTCGGGGATGCGATACGGCGGCAACTCGAGGATCAGCGGGCGCACGGGGCCCTTGAGCAGCGTGCGCTTGAAGATCGCGGCCATGCCCAGCGCGGCGAGGGTGCCTAACAGATACATGCCGAGCATCGTCAGGCCGCGCAGGTCGAAGATGCCCGCGACGGCGACAGCGGGAACGAATGCGCCGATGAGCAACGTGTAGACGGGGAGGCGCGCCGAACAACTCATCAGCGGGAGCACCATGATCGTCGCCAGGCGGTCCTTCGGCTGCTCGATGGTGCGCGCCGACATGATCGCCGGGACCGCGCACGCGTAGCCGGACAGCATCGGGATGAAGCTGCGCCCGTGCAGCCCGACGCCGCGCATGAAGCGATCCATGATGAATGCGGCGCGCGCCATGTAGCCCGTATCTTCCAGCACGCCGATGAACAGGAATAGAATCGCGATCTGCGGCAGGAAGACGACCACGCTACCAACGCCGGCGATGATGCCGTCCACGATCAGACTTTGCAGGTCGCCCTCGGGCAGCACCCCGCTGACCAGTGCGCCGAGCCCGCCGACGAGCCGTTCCACGCCATCCATTAGTGGCGCGGCCCAGGAAAAAATCGCCTGGAACACCAGCGCCATCAGGGCGAGGAAAATCAGCGGTCCCCCGACGCGATGCAGCACGATCGCGTCGATGCGGTCGCTCAGCGAACGGGCGCCGCCTGTGGTCGTGCGAGCGCACACCCGATCGACGACATCGCCGATCCAGCCATAGCGCACCTCGGCTTCGAGGCTGCGCGCGTCTAGACCCGCTGCGTCGACCGCGAGGCGCGCGTCACGCACCAGCAGATCGAGTCCGTCGACGTCGGCGAGGTGCCCGTCGGCGATGCTCACGCCGAGCAAACGCAGCGCTTCCATGGCGGCCGCCGACGGAGCGAGGCCGCGCGCCCGCAGGCGGGCCTCGACGGGGGCGAGGGCGGCGGTGGCCGCGTCAGGCAGGGTGAATCGTCGTTCGGCAGGCGGCAGGCCGGCCACCGCGTCGATCGCCCGCGTGAGGTGGTCGAGTCCCTCGCCGCGCGTGGCGATCGTCGGAATGACCGTTGCGCCGAGCTCGTAAATGAGCCCCGGGACGTCGACCGTGATCCCCGCCGCGCGGGCCGCGTCGACCTGGTTGAGCGCGACGACGGTCGGCAGCCCCAGCTCGAGGATCTGGCTGGCGAGGAAGAGGTTGCGCTCCAGATTCTGCGCGTCGACGACGACCACCACCACGTCAGGCGCGGCGACGTCGGTGTCGCGGCCGAGGAGCACGCCGAGGGCGACCTCCTCGTCAGGCGAGTTGGCCGAGAGGCTGTAGGTGCCCGGCAGGTCGATCAGCAACGCGCGGCTGCCATCGGGGCGGCGGTACGTACCCTCGGCGCGCTCGACGGTGACGCCGGCGTAGTTGCCGACGCGCTGCCGGAGTCCGGTGAGCGCGTTGAACAGCGTGCTCTTGCCGGTGTTCGGGTTGCCGATGATCGCCACGCGCAGCGCGCGGGTGGCGGGCGGGGCCGTGCGAATCGGGGCGGGCGGGACGACGGGGCCGACGGTGGTCACGAGGCTTCGCTATTCGACGAGGATGCCGGCCGCCTCGTGCTTCCGTACGGAGAGGACGAAGCCGCGGACGCGCAGTTCCATGGGGTCGCCCAGCGGGGCGACGCGAAGGACTTCGATGCGGGCGCCGCGCGTGAGGCCCATGTCGCGCAGGCGCTGCATGTCGCCGGCGGCGCCTTCCAGGGCGACGATACGCCCTGATTCGCTCGGGGCGAGATCGGCCAGCGGGCGCGACACGCTCAGCCGAGCAGGGGGCGGACGATCACCGTCGCCGCGAGCGCCGCGGCCAGCGCAAGCCGGGAGCCGCGCACTTCGAGCAGGAGCCCGTCGCGGGAGTCGAGCACCGTCACGGCCGTGCCTTCGAACAGGCCGAGGGTGCGAAGCCGCCCCGCCTCCCGGTCGTCGCAGCCCAACGAAACGACCACCGCCCGTCGCCCAGTGCGGCACGCCGCGAGGGCGCACACCGCACACGGATCAGCCGGTTCGGCACGAGAGCGGAAGAGGCGAGCGAACAGCGAAGGTGCGGCGATCACGGGCCCGTCGAGAGCAGTCCGGCACCCGGCCGGAGCGGCTCGATGAGAATGAGTTTCATCGAGACGCCGTAAGTTGCGATCGGTTGAGGGGATTCCGCAAGCCGCGCGGGGAAATGCGTGCGGGTGGGCGCCATGCGCGGAAGGAAGGGGCGCCCGGCCCCCGGCCCGATGCCCGGGGGGGGGAAGGGGCGCCCGGCCCCCGGCCGATGCGCGGGGGGGGAAGGGGCGCCCGGCCCCCGGCCGATGCGCGGGGGGGGGAAGGGGCGCCCGGCCGGTCGGCCGGCCGGGGGCCGGGGGCCGGGGGGCGGGGGCCGGGGGGGGCCGGCCCCGGCGGGGG
>JBBQHX010000230.1:0-6120 GCA_038324385.1 Gemmatimonadales bacterium
CGTCGCCGACGACCTCGGCATCGAGACGCGGACGGTGGACATCTCCGCCGCGGTCGACGGCTACCTGGCGATCGAGCCTGACGCGAACGGGGCCCGCCGCGGCAACGTGATGGCGCGGACGCGCATGATCGCCCTGTTCGACCTGTCGGCCCGGTACAACGCGTTACCGTTAGGCACCGGCAACAAGACCGAGCGCCTCTTCGGCTACTTCACCTGGCACGCCGACGACTCTCCACCCATCAACCCGCTCGGCGACCTGTTCAAGACACAGGTGTGGGCCCTCGCGCGCCATCTCGGCGTCCCACGCGAGATCGTCGAGAAGCCGGCGTCGGCGGATCTCGTACAGGGGCAGACCGATGAGGGCGATTTCGGCATCAGCTACGCCCGCGCCGACGTGATTCTCAACTGGCTCCTGCACGGCCACACCCCGCGCGAGCTGGCGGAGCGCGGCTTCGATCCCGCCGAGGTCGAGATCGTGCGGCGGCGGGTGGACGGCACCCACTGGAAGCGCCGCCCCCCCACCGTCGCGATGCTGACGGCCACCGCCATCGGCGAGTCCTACCTCCGCCCGGTGGACTACTAGCTCTACGATCTGTGGACTCTGGACTGTGGACTGTGGGCTGTGGACCGTGGACTGTGGACTGTGGACTGTGCACTACGGACTGTGCCCCCGGCCGTTGCGCACAGCCCACAACTCACAAGCCCATAGCCCACAGCCCACAGCCCATAGCCGCCGTTCTCACGCCGCCTCGGCCATCGCGAGGCTCACCGCGCGTCGGGCATCGCGCTTGAGCGAGCGGTGGACCGCCCGCGCGTAGCGAATGAAGTTGAGCCCGGCCGCCGGGTAGCGGGCGAAGAAGACCGCCGGCAGCAGATCGCCCTTCCGCTGATTGCACGGCCGGCAGGCAGTGACGAGGTTCCCCAGCGAGTGCGATCCGCCCTGGGAGAGCGGCTGCACGTGGTCAAGGGTGGCCGCCTCGAGCGCGAGGCCGTGGCCGCAGTAGACGCACCGTCGCCCGCAGTCGCGGATCGCCGCGCGCTTGGCGGCCTGCTTCAGTTGCCGACCGATCTGCGCGGCCCGCGCACTGGCGAGCGCGCGGCACGGGCGGCTCGGCCGGGGGGGGTGCGGGCGCCCGCGCGGTGCACGGGGAAGAGCGGCTCGGTGTCCCTGGCGGTGCGTCATGGCCCCGGGGCTGGGGAGATAACGGAGACACCCCGCCACCGGATCGAATCCGGGGGCGGGGTGTCGGGGGAAGACGGCGAGGCAATCGCAGTGCGGTGGCGATCCATGCTCCTCCGTGGAAGGTCGAGACGCGCGACACTTCGGATAGTGCAAATGCAGCCGGCGTGCCGCGCCGGCCCCGCTCGGCGCGCTAGACGGTGGTCGCGGCGGCCGCCCGGGCGCGCATCGGGTCGCGGGTGGCGGCGATGAGGCGTGCCGCCATCGCGTCCAGCAGCGTGCGGTCGGGCATCTGGGAGCCCGGAAAGGGGAGCGGAATCTCGAACCCGTCGTTCTTCGCGCGCGGGATCACGTGGACGTGGTAGTGGAAGACGTCCTGCCCCGCCGCGGCACCGCTGTTGACGACGATGTTCATGCCGTCGCACCCCGTGACCTGCCGGACGACCGTCGCGAGGCGCTGGGCGACCTCGAAGAGATGGCGCCCGAGTTCGGGCGGCAGGTCCAGCAGCGATTCGTAGTGCTTGCGCGGGACCACCAGCAGATGGCCCGGCTGCACGGGCTGGATGTCCATGAACGCCATCGCGTCGGTGTCCTCGTAGCACATCGATACCTCACCCGCACCCTGGATGAGATCGCAGAAGATGCAGTGGCCAGCGGGTTTGGTCATCGAGGGGCTCCGTATGGCGAAGTGGTGAGGCGGGGCAGGTCCGGCCGACCAAACCGCGGGGGCCACGCGCCGCAGGGCGTGGCCGTGCCGCCCGCTACAGCGAGGACGGCGTCGGCGACCGCGTCGTCACCGATGGAACCCGCCAGCACCGGTCCGAAGTTCCGACCGGCACGCCCCGTCGCGCCAGCCCGGGCGCGAAAATTCCCGAGGAATCCACAACCGGATCGCGACGTTTCACCGGTCCCGGCACTGGTTATACTGCACTCGTCGTACCTTTTCCCCTGGAGATCATGGCCACCCAGACCCGTACCGAGCGCCGGGCGACCGCCGGCCTCAGCCGCGAGCAGCTCGTCGCCGCCTACCGCACCATGTTGTTGTCACGCCGCATCGACGACAAGGAGGTGCAGCTCAAGCGCCAGAACAAGATCTTCTTCCAGATCTCGGGGGCCGGTCACGAAGCGGTGCTCACCGCCGCCGGAATGGTGCTCCGCCCGGCGTACGATTGGTTCTTCATGTACTACCGCGACCGCGCCCTCTGCCTCCAGCTCGGGATGACGGCCGCCGAGATGCTTTATTCCGCCGTCGGTGCGGCCGCGGATCCCAACTCGGGCGGGCGCCAGATGCCCAGCCACTGGGGGAAAAAGGAGCTCAACATCGTCTCGACGTCGAGCCCGACGGGGACGCAGTTCCTCCAGGCCGTCGGGGCCGCCGAGGCCAGCCACCGCGCGAAGCTGCTCGACATCACCGAGGGGTTCGACAAGGACGAGGTCGCCTTCGTCACCACCGGCGACGGCACGACGAGCGAGGGCGAGTTCTGGGAGTCGCTGAACACGGCCTCGAATCTCAAGCTGCCCGTCGTCTACCTCGTCGAGGACAACGGCTACGCGATCTCGACGCCGATCGAGGTCGGCACCGCTGGCGGCTCGATCTCCAAGCTCGTCGCCTCCTTCCCGGACCTGTACATCCAGGAAGTCGACGGCTGTGACCTGATCAAGAGCTATGAGGTGCTGAAGAAGGCCGTCGACTACGCCCGCAAGCGGAAGGGTCCGGCCCTGGTGCACGCGAAGGTCATCCGGCCGTACTCGCACTCGCTCTCCGACGACGAAACGATGTACCGGCCGGCCGAGGAGCGCGACGCCGAGAACCTGCGCGACCCGCTGACCGTCTTCCCGAAGTGGCTGGTGGACGAGGGGCATGCGACCGACGCCGAGATCGCGCGGATCGTCGAGGAAGTCGACGCCGAGGTGCTGGCCGCGACCGACGACGCGCTGGCACAGGAGCAGCCTGACGCGAGCACCATCCACTTCGGCGTCTACTCGCCTGACGTGGATCCGACCGGCGAGCAGTTCGACACCGAGGACGATCCGCAGTTCTCCGGGAACGACACGACGATGGTCGATCTCATCAACGCGTGCATGAAGGACGAGATGCGCCGCGACCCGAAGATCCTCGTCTTCGGGCAGGACGTGGCCGACGCGAGCCGCGAGCAGAACCTGCCGCTGGTGAAGGGGAAGGGCGGTGTGTTCAAGGTGACGTGGGGGCTGCAGAAGGAGTTCGGCTCGGCGCGGGTGTTCAACTCGCCGCTGGCCGAAGCCAACATCGTCGGGCGGGCGATCGGGCTCGCGCTGCGTGGCTTCAAGCCGGTGGTCGAGATCCAGTTCTTCGACTACATCTGGCCCGCCTACATGCAGATTCGCGACGAGCTCGCGACGATGCGCTGGCGCTCCAACAACGCCTTCGCGGCGCCGGTGGTGATCCGCGTGACGTATGGCGGCTACATCCGCGGCGCGGTCTACCACTCGCAGACGGGGGCGTCGCTGTTCACGCACTGCCCCGGCCTCCGGGTCGTCTGTCCGGCGACCGCGCTCGACGCGAACGGGCTGCTGCGCACGGCCATCCGCTGCGAAGACCCGGTGATCTTCCTCGAGCACAAGCACCTCTATCGCCAGACATACAACAAGTCGGCGTATCCGGGCCCGAACTTCATGATACCGTTCGGCAAGGCTCGTGTGGCACGCGAGGGGAAGGATCTCACCGTCGTGACCTATGGGGCGACGGTCCAGCGTGCGCTCGCCGCGGCCAATCAGGCCGCCGAACGCGGGATGGATGTCGAGGTGATCGACCTGCGCTCCCTGTCGCCGTGGGACAGGGAGACGGTGTACGCATCCGTGAAGAAGACGGGACGCGTCATCGTCGCCTACGAGGATTCGATCTCGTGGGGCTATGGCGCCGAGATCGCCGCGCGCATCGCCGATGATTGCTTCGCCTGGCTCGATGCGCCGGTCAGGCGTGTGGCGTCGACCGACACGTTCGTCGGATATGCGCCACAGCTCGAGGACGCGATTCTGCCGCAGGTCGAGGATTTCTCCCGTGCCTACGACGAGATCCTGGCGTACTAGCCGCGATCCTGACCGCCGACTGCATGAAGGCCCCGGACGTCGTCGCGACGTCCGGGGCCTTCTCACGTTTACGAACGTCGTATCAGAGCGGCGGCCGCTTGCCGCGCAACAGTCCACCGATCGCCTTCTTGGTGGCTTTCTTGGCGCCGGCCTTGGTCTCTTCCTTGACGCCTTCCGTCACTCCCTCCTTGGCAGCGTCCTTGGCGTCCTTCGCGGGGTTGAAGTCGGAGGCGGCCTTTGCGCCTGACGAGTCGCCAACGCCCGGCATCGCGGCGATGTTCGGCATTTCCATACGCTCGTAGCCGTTCGGAACGGCGAAGGCACTCACCGGCACGTCACCGCGCGTGATCGCGGTGATCTCGCTCGTCGTGCGCGCCAGTTGCTCCTTCCCCTTGCCGTCGCGCGTCGTCGTGCGGGTCAGTGACCGGAGCACGGCGCCGTTCTGCGGCAACTGCGCCTCGACAGCGGCCATCTGCTTTGCCCACTCGGGGGCGGATGAAAGCATTCCCGTGGCCATCGATTGGCCCATCTGCACGAAGGGATTCATCCATTCGGTCAGTGCCGGCGCGACCCAGTACTCGGTCACCGCTTCGCTGGTGGACTCCTGTCGCATCCCCATGACGGAGATCTTCGTCGTGTAGCGCTGCGTGAGCTCGAAGCGATCGGTCTTGTAGCCGAGGATTGCATCACCCGCGCCGAGCGGACGGGCGTTCATCGAGAGATTGGTGATCTCGAACTTCATCAGCCCGCCCGTGGCGGCGGTGAGTGAGTTGAGCATCCCGAAGATCGCGTCAGGCTCCATCTCGAGATAGCGCTTCTCCTCGGGATCGACGATGAGCATCCGCGATCCCTCGTCGACGACGAGGATGTAGCCACCCTTCTTCATCGGCCCGGCTGCGGACGCCCCCGTGGCGTCGATGAAGTCCATACGCAGGTTGCCGCCCGCGAGCTGCGTGCGGGCCGTCATGCGTGACATCTCACGATTCCGGCCGCCCGTTGCGTCGACCGTGGTCATCTCCATCGTGTAGAGAAGCCCGGGCAGGGCGACGGGCCGATCGTGCGGGCGGGCGCCGATCGCGACGGCGGCCGCGCCAACGACGAAGGGCAGCGCGCCCCGCGTGAGGCGACGGGGTGAGGGCGCGCGCAAAGAGCGCAAGGGCATGATGGAGCCTCCTGTCCGGCAGCGACGCTGCGGGGGTGCGGACGGCGGTTGCACGGCATCGCGCGATCGCTTGCGAACCAATGTACCCGCGCCCCCCGCGAGGGCAAGCTCGACGGGCACGCCCGGCGGGCATGACGTGGCGGACGAGACCGCTACATCCCGCCGGCGGGCGACGGCCCGCGTGCGGCGCACGCGCCGCCCTCGAGGACCAACCCCGGTGGCATCACCATCGCGCAATCGGATGCCATCCCTGACGCCTCGTTGTAGGCGCGTTCGGCGGTTTCGAGCGCCTGCAGCGTGCCGAACAGGGCGACCGAGTCCGTTGTCGTGCGGCAGTATGCGAGATATGTGCGCGGGCCGCCGCACGGTTTGGCACCCATCGGCGCGGCCGCGCACTGGTCGAGGGTGGCGCACCCGGACGTATTCGCCAGCGCACGAGCCCGAGCCTCCAGGCTGTCGACGCGAGCGCGCGCCCGCCCGACGCCGTCGGTCGGAGGTGTGGTAGGCGCCTCGACGATGTCGTCAGGCGCGCCGGGAAGCTGGTTGGGCGGGCTCTGGCTGCAGGCCCCGAGCAGAGCCGCGGCGGCGAGCGCGACGATCCACGGGGCGCGGCAACGGCGCGGTAGACGAACGGCGGGGATGATCATCGGGCGCTCTCCAGGCTCGGGTGCTCATACACGATGCGGCCATCGACGACGGTCAGCAGAATGCG
>JBBQHX010000231.1:0-6110 GCA_038324385.1 Gemmatimonadales bacterium
TGAGCGGGACGGCCTTGGTCTCGAATCCCCAGTATTTCTTGCGGTCGTCGCGTTCGGCCTCGGGCCAGGAGAGGAACTTGGACGCATCCACCGCCCGCGTGCGGAGCGCGACCGAATCGCGGAACTCCGCCCGCTGGCGATCGGTGCCGGACCCGTAGTACAACGTCCGGACGCTGAGAGGGCCGCGGGTCGCGGGGCTCGGTCCGGCGATCCGTTGTTCGGCGAGCACCGTCGGCGAGTCGTCCCGCGCGAGGCGGACGCCGGTGGTGCATCCGCCGAGCGCGAGAAGTCCGGTCAGCGTGGCGAGCGCCGCCGGGCGCGCGAACGCCGGACGCGGGCGGACGGAGCCTGCCCGGCGCGAAGTTGCCGCGTTCCGCAGGGATCGGGGGCGAACTGGCTGCATGACGGGACGGACGGAGGCTGACGGGCGGATGGTGCGCGGTGAGTGGCGTAGCGACGAAGCTTCGCCGATGCGCGGCGGGCGTCAAGCCAGCCAGCCGATACGCGGCGCGGGTCCGTCCATCCGGACGCCGCGAAATGGGGTCGGCGGCTGGAGCGTTCCCGTCGCGCGCCCTATCCTTCGCTGGCCGCCTCCCGGACGGGTCCGTCGCGGGAAGACTCGGGCCGGTCGGCCATGCCCGTGCAGCCCCCCTGTTACACCTCCAGCATGCTTCCGTCTTCGGCGGTCATTCGCCTCGCCTCGCGGTTCGGTACGTTCGCGCTCCTCGCGCTGACCATGCTCCTCTCCGGCGCGCCGGGTGTCGCACAGGGCACGGCGGCCTCGGCTCCGCCGGCCGTCGGCGCCGTGCCCGCACAGGCGGAGCCGGTGCGCTCGGCGCCCGCGGAGCCTGGGAGCGAGCTGCGAATCTCGCTGCTCACGATGGGCCCGGGTGAGGCGGTGTGGGAGCTGTTCGGCCACAACGCGTTGGTGGTCGAGAACCTCGCCACGGGAGAGAAGCTCGCCTACAACTGGGGGCTGTTCGACTTCAACGAGGAGAACTTCTACCGCAATTTCATTCAGGGCGCGATGCGCTACTGGATGGCGGGGATCGACTACGACCTCACGGTGGCCAGCTATCGTCAGGCGGGACGCGATCTGTATCTGCAGGAGCTGAATTTCACTCCGGCGCAGCGTCAGGCGCTGCGCGACTTCGTCGAGTGGAACGCGTTGCCCGAGAACCGCTACTACCGATACGACTACTTCCTCGACAACTGCTCGACGCGCGTTCGCGACGCCATCGACCAGGCACTCGGCGGGACGCTGCGCGCGACCACCGATACGATCGCCACCGGCACCACCCATCGCTGGCATTCGCGTCGCCTCACGCAGGTGCAGCCGTCCAGCTACCTCGGCATCGAGATCGGGCTCGGCAGCCCGACCGACCGCCCCATCTCGGCGTGGGAGGAGAGCTTTCTCCCGATGCGCCTGCGCGAACACGTGCGCCTCGTGCAGACCGTGGATGCCAGCGGCGCGTCGGTGCCGCTGGTCGGGGCGGACGTCCAACTCTTCGACGGCACCGCGGGGGACGAGCCCGAGGCGCCGCCGGTCTGGTGGCCGGGGTTTCTCGTGGCCGGCCTCGCCCTCGCAGCCGGCATCGTCGGGCTGGCGCGGTCGGCCGAACGGGGCAGCGCCGGTGCCGCCACCTGGCTCGGCTGGCTCGCCGCGACGTGGAGCCTGGTCGCCGGAATCGCCGGCCTGCTGCTCGCCTTCCTCTGGCTCGCCACGGCGCACACGTCGACCCACTGGAACGCCAATCTGTTGCTGCTCAACCCGCTGTCGCTGCTGCTCGTCGTCGGCTTTCCGCGGCTGGTGCGCGGGCGCGGCGGCGCGCTCGCCCGGACGATCACGCTCGTCGTCGCTGCGCTCGCCGTGTGCGGGTTGCTCGTGCTCATCCTCCCTGGCGCCCGCCAGTACGTGCACGAGATGGTCGCCCTGGCGCTGCCGGTGCACCTCGCCCTGGCGTGGGCCGCGCTCCGCCCGGGGTGGAGCCCCACGCCCGTGCCGCCCCGCGAGGCACCGGCGGCCGCCATCGCGGCCTGATCGGTCGCCGGTCGGGCGCGCATGTTGCCCTCGTTGGGCGTCTCGGGTAGCGGAAGCAAAAACCCGGAACCACCAACTGTGAACCACCGACCCGGAATCACCAACAGGGAGGCGCGGATGCGGCATCAAACCGACACGAGCAGCGGGCGAGGGCGTGACGACCGGCCGGGGGCACCGCCCAGCCAGCCGGCGCCGGCCGACGAGGCGGACAACGGGCTCCCGCTCCCCAATCAAGAGGGGAGCGTGCTCGGCGAGGGGCGCGAGGAGGAGACCGACGCCGTGGGGAAGGGGCCGCGCGATCCCGTACTCGACGGTGAGGACGATCGCGACCCGAACGGTCGCACCTGACGAGTCGCGATCGGCCGCGTTGTCGCGGCGCCGTCGCGGGATTACGATAGGAAGCGGGTCGGCTCGCGGCTCTGCGTGTTCGGCCCCTCAGCTTCCCGCGAACGAGGACTCCGTGAGAACCCTGCTCTCCGACATCGCCGTCCAGCGTGAGCTCGCGTCGCTTCCCGGCTGGGGACGCCGCGGCGGCACCCTGACGAAGACCTACACGTTCCCGACCTTCGCGGCCGGCATCGCGTTCGTCAATCAGGTGGCGAAGCTCGCCGATGCGATGAATCACCACCCCGACATCGACATCCGCTACACGAGGATCACCTGCGTCCTGAGCACCCACGACGCCGGCGGCATCACCCAGCTCGACGTCGCCCTCGCGGCCAAGATCGAGAAGGCGGCCGCGGCGGAGTAGGCGGTCAGCGCGGAGCGCCGCCGCGGGGCGGCAGGCCGGCGAACAGGCCCTCGATCACCGGCTCCGGCTGCGCCACGCCAGCGGCAAGCGCGAACCACTCGACGTCGCCCGCGCCCAGCGTCTCGAACCGGTGCAGGTGGTCGCGCTGCGTCGCGTGCGCCATGAACGCGGCCCGCTTGGTGGGGACATGCTCGTGCACCGGCACGGACGCGGTCACTGGCAGCCCGCGCACCGGGAACTCGGCATCGGGCGCGGGATCGGGCCAGGTGACGTAGTAGAGCCGCGACGGCCGCCACGGCAACAGCCCGTCGTCGGCGAGGTCGGCGAACAGGGTGGGGTTGCCGGCGAGGAAGAAGGCCGCCGTCGCCGCACGCGAGACCGCCCGGTGGTCGCGATGCTGGTTGGGCGCGCCCTCGGGGCCGAAGGTGACCACGACGTCGGGCCGCTGCTCGCGAAGGAAGCGCACGATCTCACCCGTCAGCCGGTCGGCGTCGAGGGCGAGCAGCTCGCCGTCGGTGTGGCCTGGCATCACCAGCGTCCGAATGCCGAGGAGCGCTGTCGCCGCCTCGAGTTCCTCGCGCCGACGCGCGCCGAGTGCGGCACGCGTGTCCAGCCCCGTCCCCGAGGCGCGCCCCGCGTCGCCATCCGTGGCGCAGTAGAGCGCGCACCGGACGCCGGACGCCGCTGCGGCGGCGAACAGACCGCCGCACCCAAACACCTCGTCATCCGGATGAGCGAAGACGCCGGCGAGCACGCGCGTCGCGGCGGTGGAAGCTGGGGCGATGGACATCGCGGACACTCCGGCTGGGGACGCCGCAATGTACACGCCCGCCCGAACGCATCGAGGCGTCGATTAGCGGCGCAGCAGCTTCACGCTACCGTTGACGGTCGCCACTTCGAGTCGGCGGCCGCCGGTGCCGATGTCGGTCTCGATGCGCTTCGGGTTCAGTCGCCCCTGGATCGTCAGCGGGAAGTCGCTCTGCAGCGATCCGTTCACGGTGCTCATCGAGAGGCGGCCATTGAAGTTCTCGGGCAGTTCGAGCGTGACGGATCCGTTGACGGTGCGATAGCTGAGGTCGCCCGATCCCGCGTCGCCCATACTCACCCGCACGGAGCCGTTGACGGTGCGGGCCTGCACCGGACCGGCGAGCGAGGTCGCGGCGACCGAACCGTTCACCGTGGAGGCATCGACCTCGCCGCTCACGTCGGTGATGGTCAGCCCGCCATTCACCGACGACGCGGTGACGTGCACACCGCGCGGGAGCCTGACGACGAATTCCACGCTCACGTCGTTGTCGTCGTTGTTGCGCCGTTCGCTGCGACCCGAGCGGTATCCCGACTCGTCGCAGGTCGCATTGCTGGTCCAGAGCGCACAGACGATCGCGTCTCGGCCGCCGTTCACCCGCCGCGCCTCGACGCGCACGGCCTCGGGATCACCGCGGCGCCACCGCTTGCGCGCCACCACTTCGGCGCGCGTCCCGGTGGCCGCCTCGACGCGAATCGCCCCGTTGAGGTTGCGCAGGTAGAGCCGCGCGCCAGGCTCGAGCACTTCCCGCCACTCGAGCGCGACTTCCTCGCGACGGTTGTCCTGCGCCTCGGCGGTGGCCGGCGCCACGGCAGCGAACGTCGCAATGGCGAGAGCCGCGGGAAGGATGACGTGCAGTTGCATCGGATGATCTCCGGAAGGAAGGACGGAAGGGATGACACGAGCGATCAACGCGGGCGGCGGAGCACGATGTCGCCGCTGAACGTTCGGAGCGCGATCGACGCGCCGCCGCCCGAGCCCAGCGGGAACTCGAGTGTCGAGCCGCGCTGGCGCGCGGTGCTCGCGGGGGCGAGCGTGACGGGGAAGTCGGTGTCGAGCTCGCCGCTGAACGTCGAGGCGGTCACGGTGGCGCGTGTCTCCGCCGGAATGCGGAGGACGATGTCGCCCGAGTGCGTCGTCAGGTTATAGCGGCCGGACGGGTCGATCGGACCGGCGTAGCTCACGTCGCCTGACGTGGTCGACGCCTCGACGGAGCTGGCGCGCATGGCCGCGAGCTGAACATCGCCGCTGACAGTAGACGCGCGCACGTCTCCGGTGCCGTTGGAGATGCTGGCGTCGCCGCTCACCGTGGTGACCGTCATCCGCCCATTCGCCCGGCGAAGCGTCGCATCGCCGCCGACGGAGGTGACCTCGACCGTCCCGCTCGCATCCTCGACCGTCGCATCGCCGCTGACGGTGCGCGCGGACACCTGGCCATTTGTGCCGACGACCGACACGTCGCCCGAGATGGTCGCCGCTACCACACGGATGCCCCTCGGCACCGTGATCTCGTACCTCGACTCGCCGATCCAGTCGCCGCGGCGGGAGCGGTCGCGGCCGCGGTTGTCGCGATTGTCGCGGTCGGGATCCTCGATGCGCAGCGAAATGCGGCGGCGCGAGAAGTCAGAGATGATCTGCGCTCGTTCGGCGAAGGCGACCACACGCACCTCGTCCCGGTTCCACGTGGTCACCGTGATGTCGCCGGAAATGTGCGACAGCTCGACGACTCCGCCTCGCTCGATCGCGACCGTGGTATCGATGGAGCTCATGTAGCCGGCGCGCCGCTGCTGGGCCGCGGCCGCGTCAGGCAGGAGGATGGCCACGCCGCACAGCGCGAGCAGGGTACTGAAGATCGTTCGCATGGTCAGCTTCCGGAGGAGAGCAGCACGACGCGACGAAGCAGGTCGAGCTTCGTCGCGAGCGCGGCGTCGAGTTGGTGCGTGAGCAACCGACTGGCCGGATCGCGCTCCAGTGCGCGGCGGCTCTCGTCGATGGCCTGATCGATGACCTGGAAATTGCGCTCGATCACCGCCACCGTGGCCGTATCGAGTGCGGTGCGCTGCTGCTCCATCATGGTCACGAGCAGCGCGATGTCACGCGCATACGACCCGGCGACGACCTCGGCCGGCGTGCGCGCGGGTGCAGCGGCGAGCGCCACGGAGCCACGCCCGCTGGCGACACGTGAGCCCGTGGTGGCTGGCGTGGACTCGGCAGCGCCGGTGCCGCCATTCAGGCTGTCGGTGGCAACCGACACGTCCGTCTCGCCAGTGGCTACTCGCACCGGCGTGACGCTGGTCGCGCGCGGGGCATCGGTACTGGCGATCGGGACCGGTCCATCGCCCCGCGCGGCGAAGTTCGCCGCGCCGACTACGACGATCGCAGCCGCCGCAGCCGCCGCAGCCGCCGCGAACGCCGGCTGCCACCAGGGCGTCGAACGACGCGTCGGCGCGACGTGCAGGGCGCGGGGTGCCGCGACGGTCTCGCCCGGGGTGATGGAGAGAACCGGCGAGCCG
>JBBQHX010000232.1:0-6042 GCA_038324385.1 Gemmatimonadales bacterium
GCATCCTCCACTGCGCGAAATGGATAAAAAACGGGTCGAAATTGGGCCTATTAAGGCTAGCACCTGCCGGATGCCGCCCGCGCGCCCCAGCCTACGGCGCGCACCCCGCCGTGTCGTGCCTGGGCGGGGTGACGATCGCTGCGCGAGACGCCCCGGCGTACTGGACTCGGGGAGCTGATCCGTGATCGTCGGGCGTCACGCGAGGCGCTTCCCGTAGACAGCACGGCGCGGCGGCCCTGGTCGGGCGTCCCGCGCCGAGAGCGCTGGTCCCGATCACGTGGACGGGCGGCGGCGACGGGGCCGGCGGAGCGGGCGGCGCCATCGCTCGATCACGAACTCGCAGCGAGGGCGTGGCGGCGATCACGAGCGAGGGGTAGCAGCGCCGCCGCAGGACGACGCGTCGCGTCAGCGAGAAGCCGGCGGCCCGCAGTTCGGCCGACGGGTCGAGCGGGCGCAGGCCGGCCCAGCGCTCGGGTCGCGCACGCGCGGCCAGCTCGAGCCCGGCGTGCAACAGGCGACCGCCGGGCCGGCGCCTGTCAGCCCAGACCGTCACGACGACGAGGCGCGCGGATGCGTCGCCACGCAGCAGTCGCCGTGCCTCGGCCAGCACGTCGCGCCGCTCACCGGCATCGAGCAGGTGCAGCAGGTAGGCGCACACGACGACGTCGGCCCAGCCGCCGGCGATCGGCACCGAGCGCGCGTCGCCGAGGATCGTCGACCAGCCCTCGGGCAGCGCGCCGACGCGCGCGAGCATCGCCGGCGAGCGGTCGACGCCGATCGCCTGCTGCGGCCGCTGCCCGCGCTGGGACGCCAGGTGCCGCAGCACCAGCCCGGTGCCGGTCGCGAGGTCGACCAGTCGCTTCGCCGGCGTGGGCTCGGCAAGCCGTACCGCGGCCTCGATCGCGCGTGCCTCGAAGCGCTCCTGAGCGCGGTAGCGCGGCGCCAGGCGATCCCAGGTCGCGGCCGCCGAGGCAAGCGGCTCAGCCGGTGGCACGGGCTCCGGGGCTCAGCCCGCCGCCGACGGCGAGTTCGAGCACTCCTGCGCCAATGAGCAGCAGTCCCTGGGTGATGTTGCCGGCGGGTGTGTGGAGCGGGCCCGCCACCGCCCCGACACTACACGCGCCCTCGCCGCGCCCGGTTGCGAATCGCGAGCCGTCGCCGCCGGCTGTTTCGCGCGGCGCCGCCCGCGGGAGGTCGGAGATCCGGGGCGCCGCCACGGGACATGGCCGATCACGCGGGTGGCGAAGGTGCGCCGCGGCCTGCGACGCCGGCTTGGGCGTGCCGGCGGGGGTGGGCCGAATCGCACCTGCATGCCGACCGATATTCGGCCCACCGCGTTCGTTCGATGGCACCCGCATGGGCACCGTCGGCGGATGCGTGCCGGCAGCCATCCGGGACCAGTGGATCTGCGCGATCGAGCGTGACGAGGCCGTCATCAGTGACCCGCTCCGGCTTGAAGCGCTCTAATTCCGCGAGGGACCCCAACGCGTTCGTGAGGTTGACGGCGGAGCTTGACGCCACGGCGCAGGCGTCGTGCGACGATGAGGTCTGGCAGCTGGCTCGCTGCGCCCAGGCGGAGCTGGCGGCCGACCGCCGCGTCTCACATCGCGTGGCACCGGTCGACCTGCTCGTCGCGGCCGCCGCTCACCGGCACGCCCTCGGCGTGCTCCATTACGACCACGACTTCGACATCCTGGCGAAGCACACGAGCTTGGACTTTCGAAGCTGCTGGCTGGCGAAGCGCGGCTCGCTCTACTGAGGCGCGCGGCGTCCCGCGACCGGCCCGCTTCAGGAACGTAACGCGTGCAATGAGCCAAACTCCACCAGCGGCGACGGCGGATCGGCGCGGGTCCACGCGCGTGCGTCGACCATGACCGTGCGATGCGCTGCACGGCGCTTGGAAGCGCTGCAGTCGCGGTTGATCTCTAGGCGGTCGGGCGTTCGAGGGTCGACTTGAGCAGTCGCAGGTCCTTCGTATTGGCGCGGCGCATGGCGGCCCCCATCAGCGGCGCGGCGAGCTTGCCGAACCCGGCGGGCTCGCCGCTGTTACGCAGGGTCATGTGCGTGCCCCCGCCGGGCACGTCGCGCCAGGTGTAGGTCGTCTGCATCGGAAACGGACCCTCGGCGGTGCGCATGACGAAGCGCTCCCCCGGCACGTGCTCGATCACCTCGTAGGTGTACTCCAGGCGGCGCCCGAGGAACTGCGCGACGAACGCGACCTGTGTCCCAACAGCGAGCGGCGGGGAGGTCCGCCATCGCACGGTGGTGATGTTCGCGTACCAGGCCGTGGCGCTGTCCGGATCGCTCGCGTACGCCGCGACGTCCGCGCGCGGGCGGTCGATCTCGATCTCGGTGGTGATGTCGACCGGCATCGCTGCGACGCTACCCGTCGCGTGCTCAGCGCGCCTGCTGCGCGGCGCGCGGGAAGACGACGGGTCCGGTGCCGGTCTCGGCGTAGGCCTTCAGCGCCGCCATCAGCTGGCCCCATGTCATCGCGGCGGTGGCCATGAGCGGCCCGTCATCGGCCCAGCCGTCGTGCCTGAAGGCCACGGTCGTGCCGGCGCCGGAGCCGCCCGGGCGCAACGTCCAGGCGATCGTCGTTCCGGCCCAGTGCGGCGGAAAGGCCCCGACGGAGGTCCATCGCACGCCGTCGCCGGCGGCCTCGTCGACGCGCAGCTCGAACGGCATCGGCGCGATCGGGAAGCCGAGGCGCATCGTGGAGCCGGCCCCGCCGTCGAAGGTGACGTCCTCGGTCCACCAGCCTGTGATGCCGGCGGCGGTGTCGAGGGCGGTGAGGAGCGCCTGCTCGGAGGCGCCGACGTCGAACTGGAAGACGATGCTGGGCACGAGCGTCCTTTCGGTGGCGAATTGAATAGCGTCAGGCACAGCTTACGTTAGCGTATACTGTCGCATGCAGATGCATGACGCCGCGTTCAAAGCCCTTGCCGAACCCCGCCGGCGTGCGATCCTCGAGCTCGTGCGCGACGCCGAGCTGCCCGCCGGTGAGATCGCGGCGCGTTTCGACGTGACCCGGCCCGCGATCTCCCAGCACCTCACCGTCCTGAAGGATGCGGGGCTCGTCGTCGAGCGTCGCGAGGGAACGAAGCGGCTGTACCGCGCCGACGCCGACGGGCTGGTCGGTCTGGCGCAGTTCGTCGACCGCTTCTGGGCGACCGGCCTCGCGCGCCTGAAGGATGTCGCCGAACGCGAGACGGGCGGTTAGCAGTGGCCGTCGTCGACAACCGCGTCGAGCACGAGCTGTACGTCGACGCCGGGCCGGCGCTCGTGTTCGCGATGTTCACCGAGGCCGAGCGCTACGTCCGATGGATGGGCCAGGAGGCGACGCTCGATCCACGCCCGGGCGGCATCTACCGCGTCGTCGTCAACGACCACGCCACCGTCGCCGGCACCTACACGGTCGTCGAGCCGTTCGTCCGCGTCGAGTTCACGTGGGGCTTCGAGGGCGACCCCAGCAGCCCGCCCGGCAGCAGCCTGGTCAGCATCATCCTGACGCCACACGACAGCGGGACGAGGTTGCGACTCGTCCACACCGGCCTCGAGCACCCCGCTCTGGAGCCCCACGACCGCGGCTGGTCGGGCCATCTGCAGCGGCTTGTGCGCGACGCGTAGCTGGCGATCGAGGGCGACCGAGGGCTCCAGGATTTCTCCCTCATGGGCCAGGACTGCACACCCGAGATCGTCGGGCTGGGGGTCCGTCAGCGGCCCGTCGACCCGGAAGCCTCCTGCTCGGTAGCGCTGAGGTTCTGGCCCATGAGCCAGGCAAGAAGTTGGCATATCTTCATCGGTCGACGGTTTGACCCCTCGGCCTGGACGGAGGTCGCGCCGCCGGCGCCGGGCGCGGTCGCGACCTGCAGCCCAAGGGCGTGGTGCGTTTGGCGGCGCCTGCGTGGGTATGTGACCAGGACACCTTCCATCCCAGCGGCGCGTTGCCTGCGGCCAGAAAGGATCCGTTTCCATGGGCGAATCTGAGGTTTCCGACTCACAAGACCGTACGCACGACGAGGCGATCACGAGCGAACGGGTGTCAACGCAGCAGTCCGATCCGGCCCGTGACGAGGAGCACCCCGACACAGATGTCGTCTCTGACGACACGGCTGCCGGGCATGCCCCGGACGAGCCGGCGGATCCGGGCGTCGGTGGGTACGGCGGGCGTGACCCGAAGACGGACATGCCACGCATGCCGAGCGTCCCGGAGACCCAAGACGATCCGCTCCGTCATGACGCGGCTCCCGATCCGGACGGCAAACGGCGCCCGGCCCATAGCTGAACGTACGGCCACGGACCGAGGCGGCCGCGCGATGCGATCTCGGCGCGCTGCGGTTCGGGCCTGTGACCAATAACGCCGCACCGAGGAACGTCGGCTCGAGGTCGTTTGCGCGGGCGCTGACTCACCAGACGCCGGCCGTCATCGCGTAGAGTCGCCTCAGTGCGGTAGCCGCCGGACGCTGCGCGGCCAACGCAGCGCGGCTTGCATGCCGCGGACGGTGATGAAGGCGTTGAGAGTGGTTTCACGGTGAGCGGCATCTCGCCGGCGGTCGGCGTCGGCCTGTTCTGCGCCCTGTTGTCTGCGCTCGGAACGAATCTCGCCTTCCTGTTGAAGTACAAGGGCGCCGTCGCCGCTCCGGACGTCGACATGCGCCATCCGCTGCGAAGCGCAATCGACCTCTTTGGCTCGAAGTGGTGGAGCATCGGCTGGGGTGTGGCGGCGGTGGCGTTCGCGCTGCACGTTGCCGCGCTCGCACTCGCCCCGCTCTCGATCGGCCAGGCTGTGCTCGCGGGCGGGCTGGTCTTTCTCGCGGTCCTTGCCGAGCGCTTCTTCGGGTTCGCGCTGGGGCGCCGCCAATGGATCGGGATCGGGTTGGTGGCGGTCTCGCTCAGCCTGCTGACGCTGACCGGTGGCAGCGGCGGCGGCGGTGCCCACTCCGGCTACTCACCTGCCGGGATGATCATCTTCGAAGCGATCGCCATCGGCTTGGGCCTCGTGCTGGTCGCCTCGCACCTCATCGACCGCGTGCCGGTACAGCGCGGCGTCCTGCTCGGCATCGCGGCCGGCCTCGGGTTCGGGATCTCGGACGTCGCGATCAAGGCGCTCTCCGGAGACCTCGATGGCGGGGTCGCCAACCTGCTCAGCCCGTGGAGCGGGATCATCATCACTGCGGCGGTCTTCTCCTTCTACGCCTCCGCGCGCAGCCTGCAGATCGGTGACGGCGTCGCCGTGATCGCCGTCACGTCCGTGGCTGCGAATCTCTCGACGATCATCGCGGGACTCGCGGTCTTCGGAGACCCGCTCGGTGGCAACCCGCTCGTCATCGCGGTACGTATCGCGGCGTTCGGTCTGATCCTCCTCGGCGCCGCGCTGATTCCGGCACCGGTTCGCGCCGGCGAGGTCCTCGACGAGCCACCCGCAGAACCAGCCCCTTCGACGTGAGCGATCAACCGGCCGGCTCGCGTCGTTTGTCCTGTTGGCGCGCGGGCGTGATCCGGACGACGTCCCATGCCAGGTGGCAGCGCTCCAGACCGCCGATCAGCGCGGCGCTGGGATCGAACTGCCGGCGGCCCAGACCGTGGCGGGCCGAGCTGGGGAAGGCGTGATGGTTGTTGTGCCAGGCCTCGCCGAACGCGATCGGCGCCAGCCAGGCGAGGTTACGGGACTGATCACCGGTCGTGAACGGTCGGCGGCCGAACCAATGGCACAGCGAGTTGATGCTGAACGTCGCGTGGTGGAGCAGGAGGACGCGTACGGCGCCGCCCCACAGCAGTCCGCCGAGTCCGCCGGCGATCGTGCCGGTCAGCGCGATGCCCAGGCCGAAGGGCAGGGCCAGTCCGGCGAGGACCCAGAGTGGGAAGGTGCGGCTGATGAGGCGCAGGTCGCGGTCGGCGAGCAGGTCCTTGGCGTAGCGTGCGGGGTTGGCTCTGTCCTTGCCGCGGAAGATCCAGCCGATGTGAGCGTGGGCGAGGCCGTGCAGTGTGCCGCGCCAGCCCGGCGTCCGGTCGACGTGGGGACTGTGCGGGTCGCCCGGG
>JBBQHX010000233.1:0-6010 GCA_038324385.1 Gemmatimonadales bacterium
CGAAGAACGAGTAGTCGCCGACGAAGGCGGCCGAGCCCTGCGCCAGGTTGAGCGCCTGGGGACCTGGCTGCTCGATCCGTTCGCGCCCGACGACCTGATTGCCGATGAGGAAGAGCCGCTCGATATCGAAGTCGTAGCTGATGCGTTGAATTCCGCCCGAGAACTCCACTCGCCGCGTGGTCGAGAAGGGATACTGGATGAAGGCGCTCGCGGCGTCGAGGTACTGCCGCTGAATCACCTGATCGTAGACGTCGAACACCTGCCCGTCTTCCTCGATCTGCCCGAACTGGGCGAAGATTCCGAGGAAGGGCGAGCGGCCCGCACTGGCACCCCAGTTCCACCGACGCTCGCGGTTGGTATAGAACAGCTGCCCGCCGAAATCCTTCACCGTCCCGTTGACCTGTGCGACGCCGCCGATGAGCCGATTGCTGAGCTGGTCGCCCCAGATCGCCGCGACGCCGCCGGACAGCCCGCCACCCAGCGGCCCGCCGAAGCTCGCGCCCACACCCGGCGAGCCGATGTAATCGAGCCCGAAGTTGGAGCGGAAGGGGAGCACGGGAAAGAGCGTCTCGACTGGCAGCCCGGCCGACGCGTCGGCGAGATACGACTCGACCGCGCTCGGCTGATTGAGCTCGATCGGCGGAAGAAGGCCCGCCATCGACTGAGCGACCGTCGGGTCGGCGGGCGTCCCCTGTGTGTCCGGAGCCTCGAGTCGGCGGATGCTGTAGCCCGCGTCCGAGAATACCGAGAAGAGCATGCGACCCGTCTGGGCGGCGACGCTCAGCGCGGGCGAGAGGGCGGTGATCCCGCTGATTCCCGTGGCGACCCGGGTCACCCGGAAGAGCTGGCGCGAGTCCAGCGCCATCCGGTAGACGTCGCTGAAGCCGTCGCGGTCGGAGATAAAGAAGAGATTCTGGCCGTCCGGCGAGAACTGCGGATTGATCGTCTTCCCGTCGCCGTAGGTCGGCAGCAGCTCGATCTCACTGGTGGCGAGATCGAGCAGTCCGATGCGCATCGGCCCGAAGGTCAGGGTGTTGAAGTTGGTCTCGGGGCCGCGGTCGGTGGTGAAGGCGATCGTGCGGCCGTCGGGGCTCCACGCCGGATGCAACTCGGCGTTTCGGCCACTGGTCAGGGCACGCGTCTGTCCTGACGCGAGGTCGGTGAGGTACAGGTCGCTGATCCCACCCATGTAGCCCGAGAAGGCGATCGAGGTGCCGTCGGGGCTCCACGCCGGGTCCGAGATCGCTCCGATCCCCGCGATCTGCACGCGCCGCTCGATGTCGCGCGATGGGACGTCGAGGATATTGATTTCCTGCCGTCCCTGCGCCTGCACGACGAAGGCGAGCTTCTGCCCGTCGGGCGAGAACGACGCGCCGGACTGCAGAAAGGAGAGCGCGTCGAAGTGCGCATCGGAGGTAATGTTCGTGAGCTGCCGGCGGTTCGCCCCCGTTTCGGCGTCGGCGATGTAGATCGAGAAGCCGAACAGCGCCTCGCTCGAGTAGTACGCGACGGTGCGTCCGTCCGGGCTCACCACGGGCGAGATGTTCTGGTCCGCCTCACGCTCGCGCTGCCGGATGACGGGAAGGCCGATCGAGTCGGGCGCGGTGCGTCCGATCAGCGTCGGAGCGTAGTCGAGGCGGATCTGTTCGTGCCACTCGCGCGAGAGCGTGTCGGCGGTGCGGCCGAGGACGCGGCGCAGCGCGGCTTCCGGACCGGCCCGTAAGGCCTCACGATAGATATCCGGAACGACCGCATCGCCATACCGTCCGCCGACATACGCCCAAAACGCCTGGCCGAATCGATAGGGGAAGAAGTTTGGATCACGCGTAAGCTGATCGAGCGTCGGAAGATCGTCGCGGCGCAGCGCGTCGCGGAGCCACATCGCCGTGTGCGGATCCTTCTGACCCACCGATAGGTACTCGGCCATCCCTTCGATCATCCAGAGCGGGATGCGCGACAGGTTGCGAAGGCCGCCCTCGGTGCCATTGGCGATACCGTACTGAAAGACGTGCACGAGTTCGTGACCGAGCACGTGATCCGTGTCGGCGTAGGATCCCGTGTGCGGCATGATGACGCGCTCGCGCAACCCTTCCGTGACGCCCCCCGTTCCCTCGTTGAGGAAGTCGTCAATGACGTTCGTCTGCTGGAAGTCCGGCTGGTTCGCGTAGAAGATCAGCGACCGGTCGTCGAAGGTGAAGCTCATCTGCCGCGACAAGCGCTGATACCAGCGCTCAGCGGAACGCGCCATGTCGAGCGTGGCGAGCGATTCGGCCGGATAGAAATAGACCTTGAAGTGCTCCGTGTCGAAGATGCGCCAGTCGAACTTTTGGTACTGGACCTTGTTGCGTCCAAAGTACTGGCCCTCGGCGTCGTCAGGCAGCACGGCGCCCACGCCGAGTGCCAGCACGAAGGCGAGCAGTGGAGCACGCGACATCGCGTGAATGCGCCGTAGCGCGCGTGAGGCAGAGAGACGACGCAGCATGCTTCCTCCTCAGAAGCGCGCGAGAACGGCGGAAGGGCCTCGAGCCTGCAACGCCACGAGCGCCACACGGCACCTGAGGAGGACACGGAGCCTGAAACGGCCTGCACGTCGGCCCATTGGGTCGCGACGCGATATCATGCCACGCAAGCGATATACCAGCGGTGAGATGCTCGCGGAAGGATGCGGGAGCGCGGCGACCGCGGCGACCCGACCGTGGCCGCCGCCGCGCCTGCCCCGAGTACGCGGCAAATCACGCCGCCCGTTCCCCAACCGTTCCTCCTCGCGCGTGCCTGCGAGGTCCGCGGCCACCACTCACCCGTGCGGGCGCACCACCAGCGTCGGGACTTCGGAGCCGCGATACACCTTGTCGGCCACGCTGCCGGCGACCAGCCGCGCGAGCCCCGACCGGCCGTGGGTGCTGATCGCGACAAGGTCGGCGCCCCAGTCGCGCGCAGCCTCCAGAATGGCCGACGCCGGCGACGCCGAAAGCACCACGCGAGCGGTGACCGGCACACCGGCCGGGAGAAGGGCGCGGGCCGTCTGCTCGAGGTACTGCGTCGCCTCGGCGCGGCGCGCCTCGATCGAGTCGCGCTCGAGGGGCGTCCAATAGGCCTGCTCGGGGTCGTTGCGCGTTGCCGGCACCGCCACGACGCGGAAGAGGCAGTACTCCGCCCCCGACGCCGCAATGGGCGGGGTGTGGCGCAGCGCCTCCTCGGCGAGCTCGGAGCCGTCGAGGGCGACGAGGACGCGTCGAAACTCGGGCGCCTCGGCAACGAGAGCCGATTCGTCGCCCGCGCGCTCGCCCCCATCGGACTTCTCGCGTGGTCGAACCAGCAGCACCGGCACGGACGACGTCACCACCAGCCGATCGGCAACGCTGCCCAGCCACGCGCGCTGCAGCCCGCCACGTCCGTGCGTGGTGGAGACGATCAACTGCGCGCCGACCCGTTCGGCCTCGTTCAAGATGGCCAGATCGACGCTGTCGGCGACGATCGTCGCATGCGTCACCGCGACGGGCGAGGTGGGCGTCACCGCGTCAACGGTGGCGCGAAGCTGCGCGTCGAGCGCCGCCCGTTGCTCGTCGTCGAACCGATGGTCGTACAGCGGCGCGTCGGGCACCGCCGCGGCAATGACCATCGGCTGGTAGACCGACACGAGGTGTAAGGGTGCGTCCAGCCGACGCGCCACGCCGCGTGCGTGGGCGAGCGCCTGGGCCGCGAACGCCGAGCCGTCGAGCGGAACGAGGATGGGTGCGGGCATGATCAGGCTCCGGTGGAAGCGGGCGGCGATCGATCGCGATCGTCAATGGTGCGCGGAAGATGCGCGGTGACGGCCCGCGATGCGAGTCGGGGAGCCCCGCCGTCGGCGTCGGGCGCATGCCGACGGCGCGAAGCTCGCACGCGGCGAGGCCGTAGCGCTGCTCGACCTCGCCGCCCCGTTAGGCCACGGCAACTTCGCCTCGCGCGAGGAGCTGATCGAGTGGGTGGACGCGCGCGGAGGACTGCTGCGTGGCGGAGGCCCTGCTGCGTGGGGGCGGACTGGACGAGGCTCCCCAAGCCTGCCGTCGTCTTCCCGAAGAGCTGGCGGCGCAGGGCGCGATGGTGCGCGCGCTTGCACACGCGGACTCCGCTGATCGTCGCCATGCCGAGCGCCGACAGGTTCGATCCCAACAGGGACTGACACCGCCGCACGCGCGTCCGCGGCATCGTCCGTCTGTGCTGGCCGCGTCAGGACCCCGCGGCGCGCGCGGGGGCGAGGCTGTCAGGCGGCGGCGCGCCCGTCGCGGACGCGGGGGTGATTCCGCGGAGTTCACCCTCGACGACGCGCCCCTGCGCGGGCCCGGTGAGATAGGTGGTGCGGAAGCGCACGACGGAGTTGATCGCGGGTGCGTACCACCAAGCGTGCAGCACGGTCGCCGAGGTTTGGGGCGAGCGCACCAATTCGGGTGTCTGCACGCCCTGAACGACGAACGTCTGGAAGGTGCCGGCCGGGACGGTGATCTCCTCTCCCTCGAGCACCCGGAGTTCCCACCGCCAGACTTCCGGGCCGCGCCGGGCCTCGAACGCCGCCTCACGCCCCGGCTTCAGCGGCCAGAGGCTGTCGAGCGCGGCCGGATCGACCTGGAGCGGCTCCTCGACGTCGCCCGTGAGGAAGAGTCCGACGCGTTCTGCCTGACGCCCCTGATTGTCGCTGAAGCGCACGCGCCAGCCGTCGGCCGAAGTGATGGTGTTGGTGAACTGGCCGTAGTCGTAGACGGTACCGGGCGCGGGGGCGACATACGGCGCCGTCTGCGGGTCGGCATCACAGGCACCGAGGCCGAGCAGCGCGAGGCAGGCGAGCATCGTCCGACCTGGCATCCGGAGGGACTCCTTCATGAAGGGCACGATGGGGTGCAGGCCGATGGGCGACGCCGACGCGCCGTCACGAGAAGCCCAACGAGGCCGGTGCCCAGAAGAAGCACCGTTCCCGGCTCCGGAACCACCGACAGCGGTGGCGGCTCTATGACTGTGCCGCCGACGCCTTCGAAGCCGAAGACGAAGGTGGTGCCGTTCGCTCCGTCGCACGCGCCACCGAATGTGGTACCGGGATTCCGGCCCTCGCCGCAGAACGCCCACGTCGCCACCTCCGCGCCCACCGCGCCGAGCCCCGTGCGGGCCGACGCGAGGTCGACGAAAGAGCCATAGAAGATGGTGAATGACCGCGACTCACCGGCGAGGAGCGCCGGGAAGGCGAAGTCGAACAGCGCGCCGTGGTCGCACGGGCCAACGTTGGTGAAGTTGACGTTCGTGGGTGCGCCGCAGATCGAGCTGGTGGAGGAGAACGGATTGGACGGCGCGAATCCGTTCGAGTTCATCGCCAACAGATTCGTGGCGCCCCACCCGGTCATGGTGACCACTTCATAGCCCGGCAACGGGACATCCCAATCCATCACGCGGCGATAGCGAATCGCGTCGCTCCCCGCGCCGAGCATAGCTCCGGTCAGGTTCTCCAACGTCACCGTCACCTGGTAGAGATTGGGCGTCTCGGGCGCCGGGGTGTAGACCTGCGTGATTCGCATGACGTCGGTACCCGCGCTGCGCATCGTCACCGCGGAGGTCGCGGTCGATGCCGTCGACGAGAACGAGACGTCATTCACGTTCGAATACCCGGTCGTCGTGCTGGCCGTGCTGAACACGCCGTTATAGGTGCCACCCGAGACCCCGGCCCCCCACCCCTCGCAGGTGCACCCGGCGTAGGTCCCGTCCCATCCGTTGTCGTTGAGGCGAACACCGACGCCGCCGTAGCCCGGCGCTCCGGCCGCACTGCCGACGTTCAGCTCGCCACGCTGACCGACACCCAGCGTGACCGTGCCGTTGGTGATGACCGCCTGTGCGTCGAGTGACGCCGAAGCTGCGAGACATGCCGCGCCGACCGCCGCCGCGAGCATGCGGTACCGCCGTTGACTCCTCATCTGACCGTCTCCAGAAGGGTGTGGATCGATCGGGAACGACGACGCCCCCGTCGCCTGAGGCGGCGACCGGGGGCCAT
>JBBQHX010000234.1:0-6005 GCA_038324385.1 Gemmatimonadales bacterium
CTGATCGTCTCGCCGAGCGTGCAGGGGGGGTTCGCGCATTCGGTCGCGCCGAGCGCGGCGGGGGCAAACAGGAGCCGCGTCGAGCTCTGGCACACGCGGCTCGGCGTCCGTCAGATCGACCCTGACGATGGCACGGTGCACGTGGCCGAGACGCGGCATCCACAGCGCGTCATCCGCGCCGTGTGGGCGCGCGACAAGGCCGGGCTCGCCCCGAACGCCGATGTCGCGGCCGACAACCTGCCGTTCCGCATGTCACTCAACGCGCGGGACCGGGTGGTGCTCGTGCGGCAGTCGTCCGATCCCCTGCTGGCCCCGCCGATGCCGGTGGACGTCGACCGGTTCCATCTGTCGTCGTTAGGTGCGTATCTCGATGTGCACGGCCGCTGGAACGTGAAGCCCTACACGAGCAAGAACCTCCAAGGCATTCTCGCCTGGGATCACGAGGCCCAGATGGGCCGCGATCAGTACGTGCGCGTCGTCTATCCGGGGTATTTCTTCCCGTTCGGGCACCGGTGCGCGCTGGTCAAGGTGACCGAGCGCAAGATTCTCGAGCCGACCAGCCCGAAGGCGTATCTGTACCAGCGCAAGTTCATCGTCGTCAGCCAGCCGGTGCGGACCTTCGACGACCGGCGGATGCCGTTCCGCCAGGTAACGCTGCGCCCGCTGGTGACGCCCGACATCGCCGATCCGCTTGTCCTTCCACCCACGCTGGCGCCGCTCGGGGAGGAGCTGTTCTGGCCCGTCGTGGGCGACGGCAAGTTCGAATTCACGCTCGACTGCATCGATCACGACGGTCACCGCGTGCGGCTGCAGGCACCGCTGCTCTTCGTCGCTGCTCACTTGCCGGCCGACGTCGACGGCAAGCGCGCCGACGACATCCGGGACGTGTACCGGACAGACCGCCGCATCCCCGGACAGGGACAGACCGTGTCCTACGCGCCCGGCGTCACGCCTGGCGACACCTCGTTCGAGGCAGTGGAGTTCCGCTTCGACGGCACGCCCGGGCCCGCCAGCTCGACGATGTCCACGCCCTTTCTCGACGCGACGGACATCGTCGTTCCCGCGATGCGGCACCTCGCACCGACGGCGCCGGTCACCACGGTGCACTATGCCGAGCCCTATCTCGATCTCGGCTTCGGCGGCCGCAACGCGGAGGCGCAGGTCTTCCTGGAGCTCGACACGGCGGCGGTGATCTCATTCAGCAGCGGCACCGATCGCGCCGGCGGCTTCATCCAGCCCGACCTCCCGGTGCGCGGTCTCTCCCGCGCGTTAGGGGCCGTCGGCGAGATCGACGACCTCGTCAACGCGCCAGCGGCAAAGAAGTTCAATCCGTCGAAGTTCCTCGCCGGCGCGCTGCCGCGGCTGTTCGGCCTGTTCGAACTCACCGACATCCTCGATCCACTCGGCCTCGACGCGGCACCCACGTTCATCACCGAACGCCTCGACCGGGTCTCCGCGCTGCTCGCCGACATCACGGAACTGCAGGCGACGGTGCAGCGCAGCGCCGAGCGCCTCGGCACCGACATCGCCGGCGCGCCGACGGCGGCGCTGAAGGCGCAGACCGAGGCGGCCCGCGCGCGGCTGCAGACGGTCGCGGCGCAACTGCAGCCGCGCGCCGACGAATTCGTCGCGGCCCTGGAAGCGTTACTCGACCTCGCGGCATCGTCGACCGTGGAGGATGTCGAAGACGCGGTGCGCGACGCGCTCACCGCCATCGGCGCCCTGGTCGCCGACCTGCGCGGCCTCGTGCGCGATCAGCCGCTGCCGCCCCCGGTGAAGGCCGAGCTGGAACGGCTGCTCAACGCGATCCAGCCGGCGATCGAAACGGCGGAGCTGATCACGAAGACGATCGACGCGATCACGCAGTTCGTCAACGGGCTCGACCCGGCGGGGCTTGCCGTGCGCGCCAGCTACGAATGGCGGCCGACGCTCACCAACTACCCTCACAAGACGAGCCCTAACACGCTGTTCGTCGTCAGGCCCGACGGCTTCCTGCTCTCGGTCGAGGCGCGCGCGTCAGGCAGCGACGGCGTGGGGGTGGACGTACTGGCGGAGCTGCGCGACTTCTCGCTCAATCTCTTTCCCGACGCGCCGTTGATGCGCCTCGGCTTCGACCGGATCGCCTTCCGCGCGGCGTCGGGGCGCAAGCCCGAGGTGGACGTGGTGTTTCGCGGGATCGAGTTCGTCGGCGTGCTCGGTTTCATCGAGACGCTGAAGGAGCTCATCCCGTTCGATGCCTTCTCCGACCCACCGTATGTGGACGTCTCGGCCGAGGGCGTGGTGGCGGGGTTCGATCTCGCCCTGCCGTCGGTGGCGATCGGCGTCTTCAGCCTCGAGAACATCTCGCTCGCCGCCGACGCGCGCGTCCCGTTCCTCGGCGACGCGGTGACGATCGGCTTCTCGTTCTGCAGCCGCGAGAAGCCGTTTCGTCTGACGGTGATGATGATCGGCGGTGGCGGCTTCGTCGGCATCCGCCTCTCGCCGCGCGGACTGGTGCTGCTGGAGATGGCGCTCGAGGGCGGCGCCTCGCTCTCGATCGACCTCGGGGTCGCGTCTGGCTCGGTGTCGATCATGATCGGCATCTACCTGCGGCTCGAAGCGGAAACGGGAAGCCTCACGGGCTACTTCCGCATCCGCGGCGAGGTCGACGTGATGGGACTCATCTCGGCGTCGATCACCCTCGAGCTGGCACTGACGTACGAGTTCGACACCGGCAAGATGGAGGGACGCGCCTCGCTCGTGATCGAGGTCGAGGTGCTCGTCTTCTCGGGGTCGGTGACGATCACCTGCCGGCGGCGGTTCGCCGGCTCCAACGGCGATCCCACGCTCCTGCAAATCCTGGGCGTCGAGGCGGACGGCAGCTCGCCGGCCTGGTCGCGCTACTGCGCCGCATTCGCGGAGGTCTAGGCCATGGCTACCGAATCGTTCTTCGCGACCGCGCTGCCGTACTCCGCCGCGCCTGGCGAGCGGTTTCACGTCTCGCTGTTCATCACGCACCGCCTCACGCCGGACGGCGGCGAGGGGCGCCTGGGCGACTTCGCCGCGGTCCGCGATTGGACACGCCGGGTCGCCGGGGCGAGGATCACGCTCCGTGGCGCGAACGCCCTCGGCCGGGTGATCGACGTGCCCGTCACGCTGCTCGACGACCAGCTCGACCCCGACCTCTGGCCCCGCGTCTTTCCGCCCGAGCTGTCGGTGCGCTCCTTCGACGTCCCCGATCTCACCGCGACGCCGTGGCGCACCTTCCCCGCGCACCGGATGCAGCAGCATGCGCTGTTCACCCACGCGTTCTCGATCTTCTCGTCGCCGGTCGCCGCGCCGACGGTCGCGGGCAACGCGCTGACCGTGCCACTGCTGGCGACGCTCGGCATGACCACCCGTGACCTGAACCTCAGGCGAGTCATCGATGGCGCACACGACCCGGCGATCACCCGCGCGCTCGACGCCCTGATCGCGCGCAGCCCGTTCGGCGGGCGGCGCGACGTGCAGCGCGAGCAGCCGCTGCTCCAGCTCGTGGAGGACGTGCACCGCGCCCGCCGCTTCTATCAGCGCGAGGAGGACGCGTCCGCCTACCGCGACCGCCCGCTCGACGGTGCCACCGCGCGCGCGGTGCGTAAACCAGCGCCCGATTTCCACCAACGCGTCGGGATGCTCGGCGACCTCTCCCCGCTGCTGCGGCGCCTCGGCCTCGTCCTCGACCTGCGCGTCGACGATCCGGCGATGCTGGCCCCGCTCACCTGGATTCAGGCACGGGTGGAGGTCGAGGGGCTGGCGAACACGGTCGCAAACCAGCCGCGGACGTCGTGCCGCACGGTCGGGCGGACGTTCTCGGCCGTCTCCCCCTCGGGCGATTACGAGCTGGGAATGCTGCGCCTCGGCGACGAGACGCGTTTCACCCTGCTCGACCTCGACCCCGACGCCTCGGCGCTCAAGCTCGAGCAGCTCGTGCGCAACATGCCGCGCCTCTACGCGGCCGAACGCAACGGCGACCCCGTGACGTCCGCCCCCGCAACCCTGCGGGGAACGGGGTTCGCGCTCGCCCGCATCGACCGGGCGGCGCGGCTCCACCAGCGCATGCAGGGGATGGCGACGCTCGACACCGCGCTCCGTGCCGGAACGGCCGCCCCGCTCGCCCTCGAGCAGGTCAGCCGCGGAATCCGCCTGGAGGTTTGGGACAACGTCAGCGGGAAGTGGCACTCGCTCCACCAGCGGCTGCTGAGCGTGGCCGTCGAAGGGGCCGATGCCGTGCTCGTCGAGGAGCCGGACACCGGCTTCCTGCAGGGAGCCGCGCTCGCGACGAGCGACGCGGTGGCCGACGGCCCCAGGTACGCGCACGAGGTGCTCGCCGGCTGGGACGGCTGGTCGCTCGCCGTCCCGCGTCCCGGGAAGACGGTGGTGCACGAGGACGGCGAGGAGAAGCTGCTCGACGAGCCGCCAGTGGATCCGTCGCCGGTGAACCCGGTCGTCACGCGGAGCGACATCGCGCCCGGGACGCTGCCGCGGCTGCGCTACGGCCGGCAGTACGCCTTCCGCGCCTACACGGTGGATCTGGCCGGGAACTCCCGCCCGCACTTGGTGGGCGATGCTCCCACCGGCAGCGGCCTCGGCCCGGTCGGCGAGCGGCCAACGCCCACCCCGGCCGGCCGCCGCCCGACGGTGGTCGCGCGGCCGGGTGCTCGCGGGCCGGCCAAGCGCATCGACACGTCAGCCCGTGGACGCGCGGAGCTCGACGCGCCGGTCCTGCTCGACCTCGATGCTGCCGCCGCTCACACGGAGCCGCGAATCGCCGCGCTCCGGCGCGACGCGACGAGCTCGGTGACCGACGCCGAGGGACCGGCGGCGGGCGAGCTGCTCCGCGCATCGCTCCACGCCGTGCGTCCGCGCCGGACCACCGACGCCGAGCTCGGCGCGACCGCGGCTGGCATCGACCCGCAGGGTTTCGTGGCCACGGGCGTCGCTGCGGTGGACCGGATCATCGGGGCGCGACTGGGCGACCGCCTGCGCCAGAGCGCCGAGGAGCCGACGCGGCTCCGGCGGATCGACCGCGTGTTCGGGGAAGCGGGCGCCCAGGCGACGCATCTGCTGGAGCGGACCGACGCGACCGACTCGCGGCTGGCCGGTTCGGCGCTCGCGTCGCTCCTGGCGCAGCAGCCCGGACTCGGTGCGGCGGTAGCCGCGGGCGGCGGGCTCGACCTGTCCGAGCTGCTCGTCGTCGCCACCGATCTGCTGACGACGCCGCGTCCCTTCCTGCGCTGGGACCCGATCATCGAACCGGCCGTGGTACCGCGGCACGCCTACACCGAGGGCGAGTCGCTGCTGCGCCTCGTCATCCGGTCGGGGGTGGAGCAGGACGCGGCGGGCGAGCTCCCGATTACCATCACCGAGCCGGCCGACTATGCCGCGGAAGCGGTCGCCGACCATCCGGCGCTGGCACTGGAATGGCGGGAGGACAGCCAGCGGCATCTCGCGCCTCCCAAGACCAGCCAGTTCGACGCCGAGCTGCACGGCGCCTTCGACACCGCCTTCGGCCCCGCGCGCACCGAGGCGCAGGTGCGGGCGGCGTACGGGATCGCCCTGCGCGAGTCGGGCTCCTTCCTCGATGCGACGGTGGCCGACATCGCGAACCCGGGCGAACGGGTGCCGCAGCCGGGGATGACCTTCCACGTCACACCCACGTCGGCCGTCCCCGAGCACGCCAACCCGGGCGACCTGCCCGATGGCGACGCGCCGAGCCCGGGACAGTACGTCGCACACGACGTGGACGAGCTCGTCGTGCCATACCTGCCCGATCCGCTGGCCGACGGAGTGGCACTGGTCTTTCCCGACGCGGGGAAGTTCCACCGCCTCTCGCCGCTGCTGGCCAGGGAGGGAATCACGCTGCGCTATCCGGGCGAGTGGCCGGAACGCGTCCCGCTGCGGCTGGTGCTCGAGTCCGGGCCGGCGCTGGGCGCGGTGATGGACGGTCATGTCGTTCGGGTGACGGTGCCGCCGGGGGAGCAGCTCCG
>JBBQHX010000235.1:0-5951 GCA_038324385.1 Gemmatimonadales bacterium
GTGCGGCGACGCTCGCCTGCCCCATCCGTTCCCCGGCTGCCATCGGGGCGCGGGGTGGACCGCGCCCGGTTGGACGACGATCCCGCGCGCTGTCGCCCGGGCGCTCGCTGGCCCTGGGGCGCGTCACGTACGATGGCAGCCGTGGCCGCACCGTGTTCGCCACGGCCGCAACCGTGCTCCCTCGGTCTAAGGACGCGCTGAAGGTGGCACGCGGCCCCCGGTTCCGCGCGAGGGCGGGTCCAGCGGGGGGCGCTGTGCAGCTAGGCGTCCGGGGGTGAGAGCGGTCGGCGGGGGGCGGGGACGCTTACATCGTCCCGAACGCCTTCTTCAGACGGCTCACGGCGAGCGCCTGCGCGTTGACGGCCTGCTCAAGGACGGCGGCCATCCCGAAAAACTCGTGGGTCACGCCGGGGTATACCTCGCGGACCACGTCGACGCCGGCGGCGCGCATCCGCTCGGCGAGCGTCCCCCCCTCGGCCTGGAGCGGGTCGATCTCGGCGTTGATGATGGTCGTTGGCGGAAAGCCGTCGTAGTCGCGCTCGATGAGGTTGACGTACTTGTAGTCCTCGGTCCGCCAGTTGGGAGTGGCGTAGTTGAAGAACCACTCCATCAACCCCCGGCTGAGCGGGACGGCGTTCGCGTATTTGTCGTAGCTTGGCGACTGCACGTCGCCGTCGGCGATGGGATACACCGACACGACGGCGTCGGGCATCCGGCCGCCCCGCTCGCGCGCCATCAGCGCGACGGCGACGGACAGGTTGCCACCGGCGCTCTCGCCGGCGGTCGCGATCCGATTCGGGTCGCCACCGAGCGCGGCCGCGTTCTTCGTCACCCAGTCGTAGGCCGCGTAGGAGTCCTCGTGGAAGGCGGGGTACACGACGTCCGGCGCCTGCCGGTACGCCACCGAGACTACGATGGCGCCCGTCTTCTCGGCGAGGGCGAGGGCCGAGGGCTCGTACGTCTCGAGGTCGGCGATGACCCAGCCGCCGCCGTGGAAGTACACGATGACCGGGAGCGGGCCGGATACGCCAATCGGCGTGTAGGTCCGTACCAGGACGCCGTCGCCGGTGCTCACGGGCAGCAGCCGGTGCCCGATGTCGACAGCCGGCTCGGAAGCGGGGAGGCCGGTCCGCATGAGGAGCGACGCGACGGCCTCGGCGGGGAGCTTCGCGTTGCGGACCTGAAACGGCGTCATGTCGGTGAAGCCGGGCTGCTCGTACGCCCCGAGCCGCTCGATCACGGCCAGCATCTGGGGGTCGATGTTCGGCGCCCACGACGGCGCCGAGCCAGACGGCATGATGTTCATCGGGTTCGTGGTCGCAACGCTCGGGCCGACCTTCACGTCGTCCGGCATGGCGTCCATGTCGGCGTCCATCGACGTGGTGGCGCACCCGGCGATGGCGGCGGCGAGGAGCACGAGAAAGAGAGGCTTCATCGGTGAGCTCGGAGGGGATGTGTGGTGTCAGTCAGAATGGGAGTTTCGATCTGGGTCGTGAGAGCAGGTCGCGAGACCCCAGGTGGCGCCAGATGTGATGGCGCGGGGCGACGGACGGGACATCCGGCGACGGGCCTCGCGGCCGGTCGAGTCGGCGCGGTGACGGTCGTGACGGCGCGTGTGGAGACCGCGTCAAGGCCGTGGTCGGCCCGTCACGCACGCCGCGTGCCCCCGACGCGTCGTGGGGCCGGGGGCGTGGGTCCGTCGGTGGGCGCGCGGGACGGTGGCGGCTCGGGTGCGGAGGTGCGTCAGGATCTGATCGAGGGCGGACGTCTCCCCTGTCGCGGGCCTAACGATGCTTCCTGCTGACCGCGCATTGCGGCATGCGCGTCGCGCGCGGAATTTCGTGAGAGCGCTACAGCCGCACCACCCAGTGGGCGCCAACGCGATCAGCGCACGTGGTGAGGCCGAAGGCTTCTGAGCCCGACTCCGGCTCCGAAAGCGCGTACGCCCCTACAGTGCCCGCAGTGAGCTGCGCCAGCGGCGGGTGGCATGGTGAGCGCGGTATCCCGAGCCGCTCATCCGCCGACCGCAGTGACCAAGTGGTCCATCTGGTAACGCACACTCCACTCCTCAAGCAGCCGCTCCTGAGGCGGCGAGTTCACCGCCGGCTGCGCGCCGTCCAGGGCGGCGCGCAGCGACGAAGCCATCTCGTCGACCGTGTCGCCGGTGACGACAAAGTGTCCGAGCAGGGCACCGAGCACCTCGGCCGATTCGCCCTCGGGATCCGCCCAGGCGAAGATTGGGATCCGCAAACCAAGATACTCGTACAGCTTGTTTGGCACCTGTAGCCGCATCCCTCGCGCGAGCATCAGCAGCAGGTCGGCGGACGACAGCAGCCGCCAGGCGTCGGGTTGCGGCATCCAGTCGCGGAAATGCACGAGATCATCGAGACCGAGCTCGCGCACGAACCGCTCGATCGAGATCTCGCCGAGCGTGCGGCAGGTGCCGACGAGATCAACGCGGAGATCACCCCGCGTAAGCCCGCGCTCGATGCGCAACCGGGCGAGGGCCGTTAGGAACAGGCGCGGATCGCGATCATCGTAGAACGATCCCGCGTACGCGATGCGGAAGGGACCGGGTTGCCGGGCGAGGCGCGCGGGCACCGTGACGTCAACGCCGTTTCGCGCCAGCAACACCTTGTGCCTCTGTGCGGCCGGGAGCTTCGCCGCCAGTGCGTCACGCGTTTTGGCCGCGACGGTGACGATGTGGTCAGCTTCCCGGAGGATCGCCCGCTCGATCCATCGCAGCATCCAATCGGTGGGCCCGGTGCGTGGGTGCTCCGACTGGTGGGCGAGCAGGTCGAGCCACGGGTCGCGGAAATCGGCAACCCAACGCACGCGATGCCGCCGTCGCAGCAGCAGGCCGACGACGTGGCTGGACCACGACGGCGCCGTGGAGTACACGAGCCCCACCTCGTCGATGATCGGCCGAGCCGCGCGAAGCGCCGGGCGCACGAACCGCTGCTCGTCGTCCGGCAGCCAGAGGAGCGCGAGCACGAAGCGTCGAAGCCAGCTCCCCTTCGCTGTCGTCGAGTCCGCAGAGGGCAACGCCGAAGCGACGCCAAGGTCCGGGGCGCCGGCCGTCATCGCACGCACCGCACGCGCGCGCGGCCGAATGCGACGCAGCAGGCTCACCGCGCGCTCGCGGAGCTTCGGCCCGACCGTGACGGCGCAGACGGTGATCCCCGGCTCGGCGGGACGCAGCCGCTCCGCGTCCGGCTCAAGCCGTTCGGTGATTACCGTCACCTCATGCCCAGCATCGCGGAACGCGCGCGCGATCTTTCGCGCCCGGAGCGCCCCGACAACCGGATACGGGGGATACGCTTGGGCGATGAGGATTATTTTCATGCTCTTCCGTCGGACGCGAGGTGGGCGCCATGTCGCGATGGGCGTCCATGACGACGCGCGACGGTCGACGTGGTCACCGTCAACTAACGTGAGGCGGGAGGCAGGGTTGCACGCGCGCGGCGCGACTCGTAAGTATAGATGCTTGTGGCGCTGAGGATCAAGCGATCGAGAACAGCCGACGACGCTCCCTTCGGGGCCTCCGGGCCATCGCCCTCGGCGCTTGCGCCCACTGTCCGGTGATGGCGCGGAACGTGTTCGAACTTGGGCCGCATCGGAGGACGTCAGCGGATGTGTGGTTTCGTGGGTGTGGTGGGAATGCGCGGTGCACCGGTCGATCCGGGTTGGGCCGTCCGCATGGGCGAGACGTTGCGGCACCGCGGCCCCGATGACGACGGGCTGTTCGCTGATCGGTCCGTCGCGCTCGGATTTAGACGGCTGAGCATCCTCGATCTGTCTCCGGCGGGGCATCAGCCGTTCGAGAGCGAAGACGGACATCTCGCCCTGGTCTTCAACGGCGAAATTTTCAACTTCGTCGAATTGCGCGACGACCTTCGCGCGCGTGGACACGTGTTCCGCTCAACTGGTGACACCGAGGTCATTCTCCGCGCGTACCAGGAATGGGGCGTCGACTGTCTGTCTCGCTTCAACGGAATGTGGGCTTTTCTGCTCTACGACCGGCGCCGCCAGACCGTCTTCGGCTCGCGCGATCGCTTCGGCATCAAGCCGCTGTACCGACGCACGTTGGGTGATCGGGTCTGCTTCGCGTCGGAGATCAAGGGACTGCTCACCGTGCCAGGAGCCTCGGTGGAGCCCGACTGGGAGACCGCCGGCCGCTTCCTTGGCGCCGGCCGGCTCGAGAATCTGGGCGACGACGTGCGGACGTTCTACGCGGGGGTCGAGCAGGTCCCTGCCGGGACGGGGTTTGAGATTGGCCTCGACGGTTCAATTCGTGAGTGGCGTTTTTGGAACCTCCCGGCGGAGGAGCTCGAGGCGAGCGGCGACCCCGTCGCGCAGTTTCGAGATCTGCTGGAGGACGCGGTGCGCCTCCGCCTGCGGAGCGACGTGCCGGTCGGCGTGGCGCTGTCGGGCGGCATGGATTCCACCGCGATCATCTCCCTCATGGCTCGCCTGCGCGAGGCTCACGAGGACGGAGGCGCTTTGCCCGCGCTGCATGCGTTCTCGTACATGCCGCCCGAGTTCGACGAAGCCCGCTACGTGATGGCGACGGTGGATGCCACGGGCGCGATCCTGCACCGTACGGAGCTCGGTCCCGAGGCGCTGTGGGACAGGCTGCCCACCTTGCTCCGCTATCAGGACGAGCCAGTGCACTCGGCGACGGCGCAGGTCGGCTTCGAAATCTACCGGCTGGCTGCCGCGCACGGCACCAAGGTCATCCTGGGCGGTCAGGGCGCCGACGAAACGGTGGGCGGCTACTATCCGTTCTTTGCCGATGCCTGGCACACGCACCTTCGTCGCGGACGCGTGCGAACGGCGCTGCGGGACGTGCGCGAGTACTGCCACACGCACGGTACGCCGCTCGCACCGACGGTGGCAGGGACACTTCGCCGGTTCGCGCTCGCGGAGGCCAATAGGTTCGGCGCCTACCGCGCGCTCGTTCAGGGACGACGCGCAAGGCGTGCCTCGCCGCTACAGGGCTGGTTCGCCGACGGCGTGGTACCCAGCGGCCAGACGGCCGCCGGGGAGGGAACGCCACTGCTTCATGCATCGCTGTCCCGCGCGGTGCAGCAGACGCCCCTGCCGCTCTACCTGCGCCTGGAGGACCGCAACTCCATGGCACATTCGGTGGAGGCACGTCTGCCCTTCCTCGACTACCGGCTCGTGTCGCTGATGTTTCGGCTCGCGCCGGAGTGGAAGCTGCGAGGCCCCTGGAACAAGTATGTGTTGCGCGAGTCCATGCGCGGCATCATGCCCGAGGTCGTTCGCGCACGCGTCGACAAGATGGGCTTTCCGACGCCGATGGCCACATGGTTCCGCGGCACCCTCGGCGAGCGGATGGCCGAGCTTTTCGAAGGACGGCGCATGGCAGAGCGCGGCATCTACCGCATGGACGTCGTCCGCAAAGCCTTGGCGAGCCATCGGCGGGGCGAGGCGGACCACGCGTCCGCGTTGTTCAACGTCGCTCAGTTCGAAATGTGGCTGGAACTCGTTGACGAGCGGCGCGCGGCCTCACTGCCGTGAGACCGCCGGATGTTCGAGTGGCCGGCGGACTGCTGACCGCCGCCTTCGCGCTGATCGCGGTCGCGACGCTCCGTATGACACGGATAGCAGGGGCAGCGACCTTGCTCCCGCGTCTCCCTGTCATCGGCGGAATGAAATTGAACAAAAGCAGCGATTGAAAATGTACACGCGCCTCTTCCCGACTCGGGGCTGGGCGCCACCCGCTCGCTCGAGTCCTTGTGCACACCCCTCCCGAGGTAGATGATTGTGCTGGGCGCGGGAGCGGCAGGACTCGTAGATGCAACAGGCGCGAGAGACGCAACAGGCGGTGGCATGGGCTGGTCCTCCCCAGATGTGCGACATGCGGGATCGTCGCAGGTGGCGCTGGCAACTCCGGCTCTGACGTAGGAGCTAATCCACGCAGAACC
>JBBQHX010000236.1:0-5909 GCA_038324385.1 Gemmatimonadales bacterium
GTCGACCACGAGGTCGCCGTAGCCGAAGAAGGTGCCGCGCTCGGTCACCGCGACGACGCACTCGCCCTCGGTCCGCACGAGCGCTGTCGGGTAGGCGGCGCGCACCTTCCGCACCGCACCGACCATGCCCTCCGGATGCAGGAACTGGCCCTTCTTGACGTTCACCGGCTTGCCCGTCGCGCCGGCGGCGAGCAGGAGGTCGGTCTGGCGGCAGAGGAAGGCGGGAATCTGCAGCACGTCCGCCACTTCGGCGACAGCCGCACACTGATCCGGCAGGTGTACGTCGGTGAGGATCGGGAGGCCTGTTTCGCGTTTGACGCGGGCAAGCCGCTCGAGTCCGTCATCGAGGCCGGGACCGCGCGTCGCGCCGGCGTTGGACCGGTTGGCCTTGTCGAAGCTCGCCTTGAAAATGATACCGCCCGGGACGCGCTCGGCGAGCCGCGCGAGCGCCGCGCCGACACGCAGATTCAGCTCGTCGTCCTCGAGGACGCACGGCCCCGCGATCAGGAACAGTGCGTCGGCGCGGAACCGGGCCGCCTCACGCGGAGCTCCACTCACGAGGTCGCCTCGACGAGCGCCGGTCTGCCCGTCCCGTTCTCCCGAGCATCGCCGGCAGTCTCACCCGACCCCGACGCGCGAACGTGCGCGGCCTGGATGAACGCCGCGAATAGCGGATGCGGCCGTGTCGGCCGCGACTGAAGCTCCGGGTGAAACTGGCAGCCGACGAACCACGGATGATCGCGGAGTTCGACGATCTCGACGAGCGAGGCGTCAGGCGAGAGCCCGCTCAGCGCCATGCCGTGCTCCTCGAACGTATCGCGATAGCGATTGGATACCTCGTACCGGTGCCGGTGCCGCTCGCTCACTTCGAGCTTGCCGTAGGCGGCCGCAGCCCGCGTCCCCTTCGCCAGGCGGCAGACGTACGCGCCGAGGCGCATCGTGCCACCCATGTCCTTCACATGCTGCTGCGACTCCATCAGCGCGACGACGGGGTTCGCGCACTCGGGCGCGAACTCGCTCGAATGGCTGTCGTCGAGCTTGCAGACGTTGCGGGCGAACTCGATGATGGCCGACTGCATGCCGAGGCAAATCCCGAAGAAGGGGAGCCCCGTCTCGCGTGCGGTGCGAATCACCTCGACCATTCCTTCCACGCCGCGCACACCGAACCCTCCCGGCACGAGGAGACCGTGGAAGTCGGCGAGGAGCGTCGCCGTTACGTCGGCGCTCGTGAACAGATCGCTCGAGAGCCACGAGATGTCGACGCCGACATCGTTGGCAATGCCGCCGTGAATCAGTGCTTCCTGGACGCTCTTGTAGCTGTCGATGTAGTCGGTGTACTTGCCGACCACCGCGATCCGGACGCGGCCGCTCGGCGCTGTGACGCGGCGCACCATGTCGCGCCACCGATCGAGGTTCGGCTCGTGGCCGCCCAGCCCGAGTCGCTGAACGACCCGCTCGTCGAGCCCCTGGTCGCTGAACGACAGCGGGATCTCATAGATCGTCGGCACGTCCACGCTCTCGATGACGGCGCCGAATTCCACGTTGCAGAAGAGGGCGATCTTGCGCTTCACGTCCTCGCTCAGCGGCGTCTCGGTGCGCGAGATGAGGATGTCGGGCTGAATGCCGATCTCCATCAATTCCCGCACGGAGTGCTGCGTCGGCTTGGTCTTGACCTCACCCGCGGCAGCGATGTACGGCACCAGCGTGAGGTGGATGAAGATCGCGTGCTCGCGTCCGACGTCGCGCCGGAACTGCCGAATCGCCTCGAGAAATGGCAGCGACTCGATGTCGCCGACGGTCCCGCCGATCTCGACGATGACCACGTCGTTGCCGGCACTCAGCCGCTTCATGGCGGCCTTGATCTCGTCGGTGATGTGCGGAATCACCTGCACCGTCGATCCGAGGTATTCGCCGCGCCGCTCCTTGGTGATCACGTTGTGGTAGATCCGTCCGGTCGTGACGTTGTTGGCCTGCGTCAACGCACGGTCGAGGAACCGTTCGTAGTGCCCGAGATCCAGATCCGTTTCGGCGCCGTCGTCGGTCACGAAGACTTCCCCGTGCTGGAACGGGTTCATCGTGCCCGGATCGACGTTCAGGTATGGATCGAACTTGAGCATCGTCACCCGCAGGCCGCGCTCGACGAGCAGGCGTCCGAGCGACGCGGCGGCGATGCCCTTGCCGAGCGAGGAGACGACCCCGCCGGTGACGAATATGTACTTGGTGGGCGACTGCCCCTCGGTATTCTGCATCAGTGCCGTCCGGCGAGGAGGTGCGTCCAGCGTTTGTTCGCCCGCGCGAGATCGTCAGGCGTGTCGATGCCCGGAGCCGCCACCTCATCCAGACGGGCGACCCCCATGGCCATACCGGCAGCGAGGGGCCGGAGCTGCTCCAGCCGCTCGCTGCGTTCCAACGGATGCTCCGGCAATGCGACCCACCGCGCGAGCGCGGCCGGCGTGTAGGCGTAGATGCCGAGGTGCTGCAGGACGTGCCCCTGGCGCGCGGGCGCGTCAGCAGGATCGCGCAGCCAGGGAATCGGCGCCCGCGAAAAATACAGGGCGGCCCCCGTGTCAGCCGTGACCACCTTCACCACGTCGGGACGCGCGAGGATGTCATCCCCGGCCCGAACGGCTGCCGTGCCCAGATCGAAGCCGTCGTCGCGCACGCGCGCCAGTGCACCCCGTGCCGCCGCCTCGCTCACGAACGGCTCGTCGCCCTGCACGTTGAGCACGGCGGTACACCCGCGGAATTCGGGCGCACGCGCGACCTCAGCGACGCGGTCCGTGCCCGACGCATGCGCCTCGTCCGTCAACATGACCCGCCCGCCCGCAGCAGTCACCACGTCGGCGATCTCCGGCGCGTCGGTCGCGACGACCACCTGATCCGCGACTCCCATCGCCGACACACGCTCCCACACGCGGACGATCAGCGGCGCCCCGCCCAGCAGCCTCAGCGGCTTCCTCGGCAGTCGGGTCGACGCCAGCCGAGCGGGAATGACGGCGAGTACGGTCACGAGGGATGGGCAAAAATTGACGGCCGCATAGCAAATTTCATTCCATCCATCATAGCTACTTTCCGCACCGCGCGCAAATCGAACGCGCAGCACGCGCGGGCGCAATGTGCGCGCCCTGCTCGCCGTTACCCCCGCCAGGCCGCGGCGAGGTCGAGGAAGTTGCCCAGGAGCCTCTTTCCGCCCTGCGAGAGCACCGATTCGGGGTGGAACTGAACCCCCCACACCGGGTGCTCACGGTGGCGCAGCGCGTGGATCTCGCTCGGCAGGTCCCGGGCGTGGGCCGTCACAACGAGGTCGGCGGGCAACGAGGCTGGCTCCACCACGAGCGAGTGATAGCGCATCACATCGAGCGGCGAGGGTAGTTCAGCGAACAACCCCGTGCCGTCGTGGACGATCGCCGACAGCTTGCCGTGCATGACGCGTTCGGCCCGCACGATCGTTCCGCCGTACGCTTCGGCGATCGCTTGGTGTCCAAGGCAGACCCCGAGCATCGGGATCGTCGCCCCCCACCGCCGGATCACCGGCACCGTGACCCCGGCCTGCGCCGGGGCGCACGGACCGGGCGAGAGCACGATCGCGCGCGGCTGAAGGGTTCCGATCTCCTCGATTCCCACGGCGTCGTTCCGTCGCACGATCGGGGGCTCGCCGAGCTCGCCCAGGTACTGGACGAGGTTGTACGTGAACGAGTCGTAATTGTCGATGACGAGAATCGGACCCACGGTGCTCAGGAACGAGGGTGAAACTGGCGGTGCACGCTCCGCAGATAGGCGCGGTCGACGTGGGTGTAGATCTGCGTCGTGGCGATGTCGGCGTGGCCGAGCATCTCCTGAACGGCGCGCAGGTCGGCGCCTCCTTCGAGGAGATGCGTGGCAAAGCTGTGCCGTAAGGTATGCGGCGTCACGTGCCGGGTGATGCCGGCGGTGGCGACGTGCTTCTGAAGGATCTTCCACGCCCCCATCCGGCTCAGCGGCGTACCCCGGGCGTTGAGAAAGAGGCGCCCCTTGCCCGCACCGCGCTCCAGCCCAGGTCGCGTCTCGCGGAGGTAGACGGCGACGCTGGCCACCGCCCCGCGACCGATCGGGACCACGCGCTCCTTGCTTCCCTTCCCGAACACCCGCACCAGCCCGTCGTTCATGAGCACGTCGCCCATCCCGAGCCCAATCCACTCGGAGACGCGGAGCCCGGCGCCGTAGGCGAGTTCGAGCATTGCGCGATCGCGGAATACCAGCGGTTGGTCGAGCGCGGGCGCAGCGAGCAGGCGATTGACCTCGTCGACGCCGAGCACTTCGGGGAGCGTGCGCCAGCGGGCGGGGGTGTCGAGGCGGTCGCTCGGGTCGCTGACGAGATGCCCGTCGGCGACGAGGAAGCGGAAGTAGGTGCGAATCGCGCTGACGCTCCGCCGGATCGACGTCGGCGCGAGCCCGAGATCCTTGAGATGATAGACGAAGTCGCGCAGCACGCGGGCGGACAGCCCGACGGGGGCGGAGATCCCCTTGCTCGTCGCGAACTCCGCCAAGCGAGTGAGGTCCCGGCGATAGGCCTCGATCGTGTTGCGGGCGGCGCCGTCCTCGAGGGCGAGCGCGTCGGCGAACCGTTCGAGAAGAAACGAACGCGCGACCGCGTCGGAGATGGGCATCGCCGCCGGTCAGCCCTCGGTGGAGGGCGCCGCCTCCCGGCGGCGCCGGACGTAGACGACGATCGCGAGCAGCACCACGGTCACCCCGGCGACGATCGCGGCCATCCGACTCATGGACCCGATGCGCGCCACCAGTTCGTCCCAGCGCGAGCCGACGCGATAGGCGAGGAACGCGATGACGCCATACCAGATGCCTGACGCCGTCGCGATCGCCACCGTGGTGCCCAGCGGTGGAATCCGCAGCGCGCCGGCCAGCGGCGGCACGAGGGCCCGCGCGCCGGGCAGGAACCGGGTGAGAAAGAGCGACGGAATGCCCCACCGCTCATACAGCTTGAGGATCCGGCGCTGCGCCGCGGCGTCGGCAAACTGCGGGAGGCGCGCTTCCAGCGCCGACGCACCCATGCGGCGGCCAAGGACGTACATCCCGATGGCGCCGCCGACGTTGCCGATCCAGGTGGCGAGGAAGGCGCCGACGAGCGACGCCTCTCCGCGTGCGGCGAGAAAGGCGCCGAACGCGACCACCGTGTCGGCCGGGAGCGGCGGGAATACATTCTCCAGTCCGGCCGCGACGAACAGCACGGCGTAGAGCGCCACCGCGGGAAGATCGGTCAGCCAGGCGAGCAGCGCATCGACCATCGGTGGCTCAGCTCGCGCGCAGGATGGTGGCGATGGCCATCACGCCCAGTCCTTCGCGTGCGCCGATCCACCCCATCCCCTCGTTGGTCTTGCCCTTCACGCTCACGGCGCCGGGCGTGATGCGAAGCGCCGTGGCGAGCCGTTCGCGAATTGCCACCCGGTGCGGGCCGAGCTTTGGTCGCTCGCAGACCACCGTCACGTCCACGTTCCCCACCTGCCACCCCGCCCCGGCGAGCCGGGCGACCGCCGCCTCCAGCATGGCGATCGAGTCGCGTCCCGCATTCGCGGCGTCCGTGTCCGGGAACAGCTCGCCGATGTCGCCTAACCCGGCGGCACCGAGGACGGCATCGGTGAGCGCGTGGCAGATGGCGTCGGCGTCCGAATGCCCGACAAGGTGCACGTCGGAGGGAATCGCGATGCCGCCCAGCAGCAACGGGCCGCCAGGTGCGAAGCGGTGCGAATCGTAACCGATGCCGGTGCGAACGGCGGTGAACGGGACGGTCATGATCGGGAACGAACGGGGAAGTGCGCGGTCATCGGGCGACCCGGGTAACGAACGGTCAAACGGCGGACGCGGGGCAGAAGCGGGTGGGGGGGGGGGCGCGGGGGGCGCCCGCCGCCAGGGCG
>JBBQHX010000237.1:0-5893 GCA_038324385.1 Gemmatimonadales bacterium
TCCCGCTGGCGCTCGGCGCCGCCGATGGTCAGATCGATGGCCATCCGGCGGCGCAGCTCGTGGCGGCCGGCGTCACCCTGCTGCAGCGTTGCGCGCCGCTGGTGCGGGCGCTGGCCGGTCGCCGCGCGGCGGTCCTCCTCCCCACCGGACCGCACTACCTCGTCGCACTGGCAGCCGCCGAGGGGCGGGGCGCCGTACTGCTCAATCCCCTGGCCGCGCCGCCGGAGATCGACCATCAGTGCCGGGACGCCGATGTCGGCGCGGTGTTCACGATCGGATCGCTCGCGGTGAAGCTCCCCCCGGGGCTCCCCGTCGTGTTGCTCGACGACGCTCCGCGCTCGGCGCGATTCGTCGGCGCCGGGGAGGCGCGTGCGATCGACCTGGGCTCGCACGTGGGGCTCACCCTGGAAGGGGAGATCGGCGTACCCGGCTCGCCCGAGGAGGCGGCCATCGTCTACACGTCGGCGATGGCCGGCATTCCCCTCGGCGCCATCCTGACACATGGGAATCTGCTCGCCAACGCCCGCTCGACGGAGGAGGCCGCCCGCACCACCGCCGACGACCACATGCTGGCGCTGCTCCCCTTCTCACATCTCTTCGGCCTGACCGTCAGCGGTCTGATGCCCCTGCTGAGCGGCGCTCGCGTGACCACGATGGGCCGTTTCAATCCCGTGCGCGCGCTCGAACTGCTGGAGCAGGGGGCAATCACGCAACTCGTCGGCGTGCCGGCGGTGTTCATCGCCCTGCTGCAGGTGGTGGCGCGGCGCGGTCGCCGCGTGCCGCTGCCGGCCATCCGCGTCGCGATGTGTGGCGGGGCGCCGCTCGACCCCGCGGTGCAGGACCAGTGGGCCGACGCTACGGGTTCGGAGCTGCGCCAGGGGTACGGGCTGACCGAAGCCGCGCCCGTGTGCCTGTTCAACGATCTCGGGCATGCGAACATTCCGGGCACGCTCGGGCGGGCGATGCCGGGCGTGGAGGTGTCGGTTCGTTCCGTCGACACGGGGGCCCCGCGTCCGGCGGGCGTCAGCGGCGAGATCTGCGTGCGGGGCGCCAACGTGTCGCCGGGCTACGTCTCGGGAAACATCGACGGGCTCGCGCGTCGCGATGGCTGGCTGCGCACGGGCGACATCGGCATCGCGAGCACCGACGGTACAGTGAGTTTCGTCGGACTCGTCAAGCCGATGTTCACACGCAGCGGGTTCAACGTCTATCCGCGCGAGCTCGAGCGAGCAATCGGCGAACTGCCCGGTGTGCGCACGGTGCAGGTGGCGGCGATTCCCGAGCCGACGCGCGAGAACGACATCATCGTCGACGTGACTGGCGACGTGACCCCCGACGTCGTGCGCCGCTGGTGCGAGCGCCGCCTGAGCAGCTACAAGCAGCCGGCCGAGATTCGCGTCAACACGGTCTGACGGCCGCGCCGCCAATCGGGCGGGTCGTCAGGCGGGTTCGGACGGAACCTCGGGCCGGCGCTCGTGTGGCGGCAACACCAGCGCCCCCCGCTCGATCAGCCCGCCGAACGCCGTGACGACCTCGGCGTCGAACTGCGTTCCGGCGCAGCGGCGCAGCTCGGCCAGCGCGATCTCGGGCGGGATGAACCCGCCCTCGCGATAGGGGCGCGCGCTGGTCATGGCGTCGAACGAGTCGGCCACCGCGGCGATGCGGGCCTCCAGCGGTATGCCCCGTCCGTCGAGCCCGTGCGGCAACCCCGCGCCGTCGACCCGCTCGTGATGCCAGAGCACCACGTTGAGCGCGACCGGCGCATCGGCGAGCAGCGGCGCGAGCAGCCGGTACCCCACTTCCGGATGGGTCATGACGTGCCGGTACTCGTCAGGCGTGAGCTGCGACGGCTTGTTGAGCACCGTTTCGCGAACGCCGATCTTGCCGATGTCGTGGACGTGCCCGCCGAGCTCGATCTGATCGAGCACCGCCTGCTCGAGTCCGAGCTCCTGGGCGATCGCGGTGGCGTACTGGCTGACCCGCGCCGAATGGCCCCGCGTGTAGCGGTCCTTGACCTCGAGCGCATCGACGAGGGCCTGGATCCCGGCCCGGTACAGCTCCTCGATGCGCCCAGCCTGTTCCTGTACCCGCGTCTCGAGCTGCTGATGGTAGTCGCGGTTTTCCAACTGCAGCCGGCGCTTGTCCATCGCCTGCCTGACGCGGGCGCGAACCTCCTCGAGATGGAACGGCTTGGTGAGATAGTCGGTCGCGCCGCGCGAGAGCGCCTGCACGGCGGTCTCGACGTCGGCGACGGCGGTGATCATGACGATCGCCAGATCGGGGTAGCGGTCACGCGCCGAGGCCAACAGCTCGAGGCCGTCGAGCTCCGGCATGCGGAGATCCGACAGGAGGAGCGACACCGGGTACTGGTCGAGCAGATCGAGCGCTTCGACCCCGTTGACCGCTTCCATGCAGCGGAACCCTTCCATCGTCATCAGGCGTGCGAGCACCTGGCGCAGCCGCGGTTCGTCGTCGGCCACGACGCACCAGGGCGGAGTTGGCGACTCGACGATGGCGCGGCCGGCCACGATCCGCTCGCCCGCGATCGGTGTGCGGGGACGCGACGATCCGCCCGGCGCCGCGGCTGGCGGCGGCGGTGCGGGGGCGGTATCGTCGCTCGGTTCAGGTTGCATCGTCATGGCGCCGAGCTCCCCGGGGCATGGCCGCCCCGTTATCTTGCCCCACCACCAGCCACGAGCACTGATGACCCGCATATTCGACGAAGATCTCGGCGACGCGCTCGCCACACGCGCCATTCATGCCGGCCAACGGCCTGATCCGCTCTCCGGGGCGATCATGACGCCGGTGTATCTGACTTCGACCTATGTGCACGACCGGTTCGGCGAGCACAAGGGGTACGAGTACGCGCGCGGCAAGAATCCCACGCGCGAGGCACTGGAGCGAAACGTCGCCGCGCTCGAGGGCGGGACGCACGGGTTCGCGTTCAGCAGCGGGATGGGCTGCCTCGACTCGATCATGAAGCTCTATCGCTCGGGCGACCATATCGTCTGTGGCGAGAACGTCTATGGCGGCACGTTCCGGCTGTTCGATCGGATCCTCAGCAACTTCGGCCTCACGTTCAGTTTCGTCGACACGCGCGATCCGCAGCGGATCGAGGACGCGATCACCGACCGCACTGTCGCCGTGCTGGTCGAGACGCCGACCAACCCGCTGATGCGTCTGACCGATCTCGCTGCCGCCGGGGAACTGTGCACACGGCGCGGGATCCACCTGATCGTCGACAACACCTTCGCGAGTCCGTGCTTCCAGCGCCCGTTCGACTTCGGCGCGACGATCGTGTGGCACTCGTCGACCAAGTATCTCAACGGCCATTCCGACATGGTCGGCGGCATCGCCGTGCTGCGCGACGACGAGCTCGCCGAGCGGATGCAGTTCATCCTCAACGCGTCCGGTGCGGTGCCGGGGCCGTTCGATGCCTGGCTCTGCCTGCGCGGCACCAAGACGCTCGCGCTCCGGATGCGGCAGCACGATCTGAACGGGCGCGAGATCGCCCGCTGGCTGGCCGACCGCGTCGGCGAGACGAAGGTGATCTACCCGGGGCTTCCGTCGCACGAGCAGCACGAGCTCGCCCTGCGCCAGATGAGCGGCTTCGGCGGCATGATCTCGGTCGAGATGGGCACGCAGGAACGCGCGGCCAAGGTGCTCGAGCGCGTCCGCCTCTTCTCGCTGGCCGAATCGCTGGGCGGCGTCGAAAGTCTCATCAGCCATCCGGCCACGATGACCCACGCCTCCGTCCCGCTCGACCGTCGCTCGCACCTCGGCATCTCCGAGGGGCTCATCCGCCTCTCCTGCGGGGTCGAGGACATCGGCGATCTGATCGGCGATCTGGAGCGGGGGTTCGAGGGGTTGTAGGGAACGGCAGAGGGCAGAAGGCAGAAGCGACAACTGCAGAAGACAGAAGACAGAAGACAGAAGACAGAACTGTAGAAGAACAGAAGGCGGGTGGGGGGAAACACGCGTCGGCTGGGTACGTATGGTTGCTGGACGCTCGAGCCCGATCGCCCTGCCCTGACTCCTCAATCCCGGCCGCCATGCCCACCGCCCTTCCCGCCATCGCGCCGACCGCGTGGGAACACCCCGCCGATCGAGCCGCGCTCAATGCCCTTCGTGCCCTCCCCGGCTTCGACGAGGCCGTCCGCCGTATCCTCGGCTTCATCGGGGAGCGGGGCGTGCGTCACTTCTTCCTCGCCAACGCGGTTCGCGTCGACCTGGAACAGCGCCCGCAACTGGACGCGCTCTACAGTGAAGTGCTGGAAACGCTCGACTGGCCGGGCGGCGGGGCGGAGGTCGTGCGCGCCCGCGCCGGCCGGCCGCTGCTCTACGTGACGCAGTCCCCCTTCGTCAACGCGGCCGCGGTCGGGTTCGAGCAGCCGTTCATCGTCATCAACTCGGCCACGCTCGCCGTGCTCGATCGTGAGGAGCAGCGGTTCATCCTCGCGCACGAGCTCGGCCACATCATGAGCGGGCACGTGGTCTACCGCACGATCGCGATCATCCTGATGGCGATCGGCGTGCAGAACCTCCCCTTCCTGGCCGGGCTCGCCATCATGCCCTTCCAGCTCGCGCTGCTCGAGTGGTACCGCAAGAGCGAGCTGTCGGCCGATCGAGCCGGGCTGCTGGGGGTGCAGGACCCGCGCGCCACGATGGGCGTCTTCCTCAAGATGGCCGGCGGCGAGCCGGGCGACGACACCACCAATCTCGACGCCTTCCTGCGCCAGGCGGCGGAATACGAGGTGGACGGCGGCGCGTGGGATCTCGTGCTCAAGATGCTCAACACGGCTTTTCGCGATCACCCGTTCGGCACGGTTCGCGCAGCCGAGCTGCAGCGGTGGGTACAGAGCGGCGCCTACGACCGCATCGTCGCCGGGGACTATCCGCGCCGCGGCGAGACCACGCCCACCGGGACGATCGGCGACGACTTCGTCGAGGCGACGGGCTACTATGGGGCACAGGTGAACGACATCGCCTCACGCATCGGCGATTCGCTGCGTCGCGCTGGTGACGCGTTCGGTTCGGCCTTCCGAGAGAATGTGAAATGAAGATCCTGCTCGTCGGCGGCGGGGGGCGCGAGCATGCCATCGCCTGGAAGCTCAGGCACGACCATCCATCGCTCCAGCTCATCGCGGCGCCGGGGAACCCCGGCATCGCGGAGCTGGCACGGTGCGTGGACGTCGCCGCCGACGACATCGAGGGGCTGCTCCTTCTGGCCGAACGCGAAGGAGTCGCGATCACCGTGGTCGGCCCCGAGGCCCCACTCGCGCTGGGAATCGTCGATCGGTTCACCGCGCGCGGCCACGCGGTCTTCGGGCCGACGCGAGCGGCCGCCGAGATCGAGACGTCGAAGCGGTTCGCCAAGCAGTTGATGTATGACGCCGGCGTCCCCACGGCACGCGCCGAGGTGTGCACCGACGTGGCATCGGCGCGTGAGGCGGCCCGCGCCATGGGCGCCCCGCTGGTCGTGAAGGCGTCGGGGCTCGCGGCGGGAAAGGGCGTGATCATCTGCCAGACGATCGCCGAGGCCGACGCGGCCATCGCCCGGATCCTCGGCGACCGTGTCTTCGGGAGCGCCGGCGACGAGCTGCTGATCGAGGAGTTCATGGAGGGCGAGGAGCTCTCGTTGTTTGCCATCACCGACGGGACGCGGGTGTTGCCGCTCCTTCCGGCACAGGACCACAAGCGGCTGCGCGACGGCGATGAGGGACCCAACACCGGCGGGATGGGCGCCTACGCGCCAGTCGCCGTCGGGACGCCGGAGCTGGTGGCCGAGGTGGTCACGCGCATCTTGCTGCCCACGCTGCAGGCGCTCGCCGCGGCCGACCGGCCGTTCCGCGGCCTGCTGTATGCCGGGCTGATGCTGACGCCCGACGGACCC
>JBBQHX010000238.1:0-5879 GCA_038324385.1 Gemmatimonadales bacterium
TCGAAGGGGCCTACCAGCGGGGCGCGATCTCCGATTACCCGCTCGTCCCGCAGGGTCGGCTGATCCGCGGCGTGGCGCCGGTGCGTCCGCCGGACGAACTCGTCCCCGCCACGCGGGATGCTGTCCTCAAGTGGTTCCACGCCCTCGAGCGAGCGGCGGGCGTGCAGCCGATGCCGGGGCGCGGCTGGTACGGCCTGCGACGCCTCACGATGGACGTCGCCCCCGAGGTGACGCAGGTCGAGACGGTGCTCAACGCCCTCTCGTCCACGAGCACCGAGATGCGGAACAATCGGTACCAAGATCGGCGCGCCGAGCGGGCGGCGCTGGAAGCGGCGCGCGTTGCCGAGCGCCTGCGGACGCGCGGGCGCCGTGACGGCGCGACCCCGGCCCCGCCCCTGGCGGCCCTGCGCCCAGACCTTGCCGCAGACCTCCAGGCGCTCCTTGAGGGCCTACCGCCAGAGGAGGCGCTGATCCTGGTGCAGCGGCTCCGCACGGAGCCCCGACCGAGCCGCCCGGCGCAAACGTCGGACAGCGCGGATGACCGGCGGCGACCGCGCGGTCGCCCGCGTCGCGACCGGGGCGACGGTACGCCGCCGGGGGCAGACGTCTGATGCGCGACCTGACGGGCTATGGGCGGTGCGGTGGGCAGTCCGGGGTGGAACGGGGGGGAATTTCGGACCCCCTCGTGGACCCTCATGCTGAAGCCCGGTGCCACACCGTGGCACCGGGCTTCAGAAACTGTTGCTGTGTTTACACTTACATCAGAGCGGGCGACCGGACTCGAACCGGCGACGTCCAGCTTGGGAAGCTGGCATTCTACCAACTGAATTACACCCGCACGTTGCGCCAATCCCCCGGCGCAACCGGTCCCGGCCAGCCTGATCGAGAATGCCGGAACCAGCGTGGAAGGTAGCCCGGAGCCTGTAGATCGTCAACGCCCACGCGGGGCCACCTCGTCTCGCCCTCCCCGCCCTCCCCCTCCTCCCCCTCCTCCCCGCGGATACCCAGCATCATCGTGTGGCGGTTCGCCTCGGGGTGATTCCGCCGAGTGCTGCCGTGGGGCCCGCGCACCGCCGGCTCGAGGCGCGGCTCCCGGCCGGCTGGGACGCGCGGACCGTGCACGACATCCATGAGGCGCTGATGCTGTAAGGACAGCAGTGCTCCTACCACCGCGAATGCGCCTGCCGCCGCTGCCCAGTGCTCGACCCGTGCCCAACCGGCCGGCGTCGTCACCGGGGTCACGGGAAGCACAAACGCCCCGACCTCAGGCCGGGGCGTTGCTTCCCTTCTTGCACGTGCACCATCGTCGTGCCGTCAAAGCCACAGGCGAGGATCGAACTCGCGACCGCTCGATTACGAATCGAGTGCTCTACCGCTGAGCTACTGTGGCGGGTCGGATGCCCTGACGCGGATTCGAACCGCGACGCCTTGCGGCACCACCCCCTCAAGATGGCGTGTCTACCAGTTTCACCACCAGGGCGCATCCGATACGACGACGCGCCGCCGAAGCGGCGCATCGCGCGTAGCCTACCAACCAACGACCTCCGAGCGGGACTGACGGGGCTCGAACCCGCGACCTCCGGTGTGACAGACCGGCACTCTAACCAAGCTGAGCTACAGTCCCAGATGTACGGCACCTACACTAGCTCCAGCACCTGCTTCGCCAGCACCAACGCACCACAGTAGCCCTAAGGGGAATCGAACCCCTCTCTCCACCGTGAAAGGGTGGCGTCCTAACCGATAGACGATAGGGCCGCAGACGGGCCGCGTACCGCTACCAGCCCTGGTCCAGCCGTGCGGATAGCGGTAACGGGATTCGAACCCGTGTTCCAGCCTTGAGAGGGCTGTGTCCTAGTCCCCTAGACGATACCGCCAGACAGCCGAGCAATGTAACCAAACGTGGGCCGCAAGACCAGTGGGTAGCTCGCTCGAGCAGCGCCCACCGTTCGGTTGCGATCGATGGCAACGCTCCAATCGCGACGGCAACAGGCCCGGAGGGACTTGAACCCCCAACCGCTGGTTTTGGAGACCAGTGCTCTACCAGTTGAGCTACGGACCTTCGTGCTGCTTCCTCCGGCGCGACGCATCGGCGCACCGCCGGCTTCCCGGCGGTGCCACGGTCGTGTCGACGACGAACGAGGGTGACTGACGGGGATTGAACCCGCAACCCCCGGAACCACAGTCCGGTGCTCTAACCAATTGAGCTACAGCCACCATGTTCGGGCATCCGGCCCGTCCGAATCGGGCCCTCGTCCCGCTCTGCCAGCAACCCGTGACGCACCAGCCGCACGGAGCCGGCAGAGTGCGTCATGGTAACGGTCCACCGAAACCTTTTCAAGTGGGGCCGGCGCGCGCCGGCCCCGGTGCCTATCCACCGCCCGGGCGTCAGTTCCCCCAGTTCAGTCCTTGGCGCGGTCGAGATACTCGCTCGTCGCCGGGTTCACGCGCACGCGCTCGCCGGAGCTGATGAATTCGGGCACGTTCACCACAACGCCATTGGTCAGCGTGGCCGGCTTCGCGCTCGCGTTCTTCGTCGCCGTCTTCATCACCGGCGCCGTGTCGACGATCTCGAAGATCATCGACGTCGGGAGCTGGATGCCGATCGGCTTTCCGTTGTAGTACTCGGCGAGGATCTTCATCCCCTCCTGCATCCACGGTGCGTTGTCGCCCAGCGCCTCATCGTCCATCTCGAGCTGCTCGTAGTTCGACGAGTTCATGAAGTGGTACGTGTCGCCACCCTTGTACAGGAACTCCAGCTCGATGGTCTCCATCGACGCCTTCTCGATCGAGTCGGCGGCGCGGAAGCGGTGCTCGAAGTTGGACCCGGTGCGCAGGTTCTTCATCTTCGCCTGCACCATCGCCCGGAGGTTGCCCGGCGTGTGATGCCGGAACTCGATGATGCGGCATGGGTCACCGTTGAACACGAGGACCATACCCCGGCGGATCTGCGTTGCCGGCATTGCCATAAGAGCGCTCTCCCTGGGAGTTATCTGCGTAAAGTGCGACAGCCACGAAATTTACGCCGATCACACCAACCGGTCAAGCGATCAACCGCCTCGCTCCCCCTCACCCGCCGCCCTCACCCGCCGCCCTCACCGCGTCGGCGAATCCGGGCCAGAGCGTGGCCGCCACCATCCGCGCGCCGGCCGCGGACGGATGGATGCCGTCGGTCTGGTTGAGCGCGCGCACCCCCGCTACTCCATCGAGCAGGAAGGGGAGCAGATCCACGCCGGTCTCGGCCGCGACCTCGGGATACATGTCGCGGAAGCGCGCCGTGTAGCTCGGCCCCAGGTTGGGTGGCGCTTCCATCTGGACGAGCGCGATTCGCGCGTCGGGCTGCGCCTGTTGCACGGCCCGCACGATCCGGCGGAGGTTCTCCTTCGTCGAATCGACGTCGAAGCCGCGCAGGCCGTCGTTGGCTCCTGTCTCGATGACGACGAGATCGGCCGGCTGTTGCATCAGCCACTCGACGCGACGGAGCAACCCCGCCGATGTCTCCCCGCTGAGCCCGGCGTTGACCACGCGCACCGGGAGGCCCGCCGAGTCGGCCATGCGCTGGAGCACGGCCGGGTAGGCCTCGTCCGGGTCGAGGCCAAGGCCGGCCGTCAGGCTGGTGCCGGCGATCACCGCTGTGATGCGCGCACCGTCGCGCGCACCGTCGGGCGGGGTCGACGCCCCGGCGGCGCTGCCTGACGCCGCACCCGACACGCTGACTGCCGGGGGCGGCACCGATGAATCGTCGGACGTACCCTTGTCGTCACTGCATCCGAACGCGACCATCCCGAGGAGGGCGGTCGCGATGATCGCCGCCCGTCCGCCTACGCGTCCTGTTCGGCTCGCGTCCCGTTGTCTTACCACGATGCTACCTCCATGCTCGTCGCCCGAGGGCTCACCAAGGACTATTCCAGTGGCGCGCACCAGCTCACCGTGTTGCGCGACGTATCGTTTCGCGTACCGGCTGGCGCCTTCGTCGCCATCGTCGGACCGTCAGGCAGCGGCAAGACGACGCTCCTCGGCCTGCTCGCCGGGCTCGATACCCCGAGCGGCGGCGCGGTGATCCTGGACGGGGCCGACCTGACGCGGCTCTCGGAAGACCAACGGGCCCAGCTCCGCGGCGAGAAGGTCGGTTTCATCTTTCAGAGCTTTCAGCTCATCCCGACGCTCACCGCCCTCGAGAATGTACAGGTTCCGCTCGAGCTGCGCGGCGACGCAGGTGCCGTCGCCCGGGCGCGCGACCTCCTCACGCGAGTGGGACTGGCCGATCGCGTCGATCACTTTCCGACGCAGCTTTCCGGGGGCGAACAGCAGCGCGTGGCGATCGCCCGCGCCTTCGCCAATCGGCCGCGCATTCTGTTCGCCGACGAGCCGACGGGTAACCTGGACGGCGCCACCGGTGCGCGCATCGTCGAACTGCTCGAAGCGCTCAACCGCGAGGAGGGGACGACGGTCGTACTGGTGACGCACGATCCGGTGCTCGCCGAACGCGCGGGCCGGATGCTGCGGATGCGCGACGGGCGCGTGGTCGAGGACTCCGCGGGCGAGGCGGCCCCGCCCCGCGAGACCGCCCCCGCCGACGGGGACGACGCCCGCGCGGACGAGCGAACGGCGCACGCGGCCGCACCCGCGGGGGAGCTGTTGTGACCACGCCCCTCCCGTCGACTGACCGGCCGCGCCCGCCCCGCGCCAGCAGTTGGCGTCGCTGGTCGGCGCTCTCGGGGCTCGCCTGGCGCGAGAGCCGCACGGCCCGACGTCGCCTGCTGCTCTACATGTCGTCGATCGCGCTCGGTGTCGCCGCACTGGTCGCGATCGACTCGTTCGCGGGCAACGTCAACCGTTCGATTCGCGCGCAGTCGCGCGCGCTGCTCGGCGGCGATCTCTCGTTCTCGTCGCGGGTGGCCTTCCCCGCGGTCGCCGATTCGGTGCTCGACTCGCTCGCGGCCGCCCCGGGGATCGACGTCGCGCGCGTGACGACGTTCGCGTCGATGGCGCTGGCGCCGGCGTCCGAACGGACGCGCCTCGCACAGGTGCGCGCGATCGGAGCGGGCTATCCGTTCTACGGCGACGTGATCACGCAGCCCGCCGGCCAGTGGGCGCGACTGCACGAGGGGCGGTTCGTCCTCGCCGACCCTTCCCTGCTCATCTCGCTCGACGCCCAGCCCGGCGACTCACTGTCGATCGGCTTTCTCTCGTTCGTCATCCTCGGCGCCGTGGAATCGATCCCGGGGGATCCGGGCGTCGCCGCGGCGATCGGGCCGCGCGTCTTCGTGTCCGAGCGGTGGCTGGAGGACGTTGGCCTACTGGGCTTCGGAAGCCGGGCGGAATACGAGGCGTTCGCGCGATTGCCGGAGGGCACGGCGGGGGAGGCGGTGGCCGCCCCGCTCCGTCCGCGGCTCGAACCTGAACGGGTGCGCATCCGAACCGTTGCGCAGAACGAGTCGAACCTGACGAGTTCGATCAGCGAGCTGGCGAACTTCCTTGGCATCGTCGGATTGATCGCGCTCCTGCTTGGCGGAATCGGCGTGGCGAGCGGCGTCAACGCGTTCGTCGTCCGCAAGATCGACGCAGTGGCGATTCTGCGCTGCCTTGGCGCGACGAGCCACCAGGTGCTGGCGATCTACGCGGTGCAGGCGGCGCTGATGGGGCTGGCCGGTGCGGCCGCAGGCGCCGTGCTTGGCGTCGGGATCCAGGTGCTGCTGCCGCGTGTGGCGGGCGAGTTCCTGCCGGTCGATGTGGCGGTGCGCCTCGAACCGATCGCGCTGCTCACCGGCCTTGGGGTGGGCGTGTGGGTGGCCCTGGTGTTCGCCCTTCGCCCCCTGCTGGGACTGCGCGGCGTGTCGCCGCTGCAGGCGCTTCGGCGTGAGGCGGATCCGACCATCCTC
>JBBQHX010000239.1:0-5857 GCA_038324385.1 Gemmatimonadales bacterium
AGCTGACGCTGCAGTTCGCGGATGTCGGTGTAATCAAGGACCGCCTGCGCGCTGCTGTCCCACCCGGGATTGAAGGTGAGGATGTTCCGTTCGAACATCCCATGGAAGAGGCCGATCACATGACTCCCGTTCCTCAGAATCAGCCAGTTCTGCGCGGCATCGCCGTGGAACACCTCGAATCCGAACTTCTCGTAGAACGCCCGTGACGCATCGAGATCCCTGACCGCGAGGGAGACGGAGAATGCACCGAGGTTCATGAGTTCCTCCTGGGGAATTGGCGGCTATGCCCGAGCAACCACGGTAGAGTAGCCTTCGGATCAGCGCCCGTTTGCGGCCGGCGGGGGCGGGACGTTGCGCAGCATATCTGTGCCCGCGAGGAGCGGAGCACAAGGTGTGGTACACGGCCTCGTTTCACCAGAGGCTGTCAAGCGGACGGTCTCACCTGGCGACAGGCCTCGTCAGGCGGCCGCGTCCCCGACGCTCAAGCTTCGACGCATAACACGCCCAGATCAGGGTCGGTGCGAGCAGAGCGGCCACGTTCGGCTGTGCGGCCGAGCCAGGCATCGGGCGTAGAGCGGGCATCCGCAACCAGCATTCAGACGGGTCGAAGCGTGAGTCAAAGGCGACACGCGTCAGTCGCGCCGATGGATCAGCCGCGCCGCACCGCCGCATAGAGTGTGTGCATGGGGCCAGCCGTGTCATGTGCCCGGACCCGGTGCGTCGTGACATGAAGTCCGGCGCCGCGCAGGGCAGTCGCGAACTTGGGATCATCGCCCACGGACCAGTAGACGACCGTCCCGCCAGGGCGGAGCGCGGCCACCGTGGTCGCGATCCCACGTGCGGCGTAGAGCCGCGCGTTCTCCGTCATCAGCATGCCATCGGGACCGTTGTCGGTATCGAGCATGATCGCATCGAAACTGGCGGGGTTCGCACGGAGCACGTTGGTCACGTCGTCCTGCACGACCCGGACGCGCGGATCGTCCATCGCCTCGACGGAGATCCCATATCGCGGGTCGGCGTTCCAGTCGATAACCTCGGGAACGAGTTCCGCCACCACGACATCGGCATCAGCGCCAAGCTCCTGGAGCGCGGCGCGGAGCGTAAATCCGAGACCGAGCCCGCCGATGAGCACCCGAATCCCCGCGCGCGCGCGGAGCGGAGCGCACGCGACCTCGGCCAACCGATCCTCGGAGAGGTGTCGCCGGGTGGACATGAGCTCCACGCCATCGGCCCGGATGAGATACGCGCCGTCGTGCCGCGACAGAACGAGACGCGTTCCATCGGGCGTCTGTGCCTCCTCGAGCTGTTCGAAGGGCTTCATTGCACGGGCGGTAGCGGGTGGATGGATCGGCAGGATCGAGCGTAGGCCGACGGTCGGGCGATCCCGAGTCGGAGATTCGTCATCCGCGGACAATAGGGGACCCCGGCCATGTCGGTACTCAGTCGGGAAAGAACCGCGTGCCGCTACTGCCAATGGTAGGGCACACGATCATCTGAAACTCGTCGACGAGACCGGCCCGGATGGTCTGCCCGGCCAGGGCCCGTCCATCGATCGTGATGTCGCCCCGTGCCAGCTCGGCGAACACGACCGCGAACTCCCCTGCTGACTCGCACTCCACGAACAGCGACATTGCCGGCGTGAGGGCAAAGTCGTGAGGCATAACGCTATCGAAGCACCGAATGCGCTGTCCGGCAAGGGTGAGCTCACCGTGCATCGGTCAGTCGTCTGGCGCGACGAATTCGGCGGTCACCCATGGCGAGGCCGCCCGTAGATTGGCCCCGCTCGCCAGCCACGACTCTCCTCCGCTCGCGCGTGCTTTCAATCGCGCGACGGTCAACCCCAAGTACACGTCCCGGGGCAAACCTCACGAGACAAGCTGACTCGACGACGCTCGTGCGCCGACGCACGAGCAGCGCCCCAGTGCTCGACCATGATGCGTGAGCCCTGCCGGCTCCAGTTCATCGTTACGCGTGCACGCCGCCACCGCGCGTGTTGTAGTCGGTGAGCGCCCAAACGATGAGAATCACCACCCCCACCGCGACATAGAACGTTCGCGCCACACCGCCCCAGCCGACCACGAATGGCAACAGAGCGAGCACCAGTCCGACGAGCAGCTCGATCATCCCGTGGATCCGAAACGGGATCATGCCACGACCGCTATCGGAGAATCGCGTCAGGAGCGTGAGGAGGAGATGGACCCCGGCGAGCGCGTAGGCGAGCAGGGCCGGAGTGCCGGTCAGGCCGAGTAACGCAGGGGCGGCCGCGAAGACGACGACCGTTACGAAATCGAGAATTCGGTGCACATCGGCAGATATCACGCGCATAGACGCTCCGCTGTGGGGAAACTGGCCAGGGCGCCGTCCGTCGGGACGCCTGACGCCGTGCAGGCCATTGGATCTGGTTCGGCCAACGACCCCTCCAAGCACGACTGACGGGTTCGGTGCTCGTAGTATCCGACGAAGCAATCTCCAAGCCGGCCGCCCGTCCGGCTGGCGGCGGCTACGTCGGCTCCACCTCCGTGTCGAAGGCTCCGGTCAGGATCGTTCCGTCGCGCTTGACCTGCACCCAGATCCGGTAGCGGCCCGGCTGCGGGAAGGCGTACGGGAAGCTGACCGTGCTCTGCGGGGGACGGTCCGCCATATCGTGCGCCATGTCACTCATCTCGCTCTGGGTGATGCGCTGTCCGAGCGTGCCGCGGGCGGTGTCGCTCGGCTCGCGCATCTGGATCACCTTCTGCGTGCCCATCGAGATGCTCCCGCTGGGGTGCAGGTGGACGAACACCGAGTCGTCGGAGCGCGTCACCATCGCGTGGCCCATCATTCCCATGTACGGCTCCAGCAAGGCCGGGCTGCCATCCGGGGCACGAACGGCGAAGCGGAGATCGGCCTCCTCATCCGCGCGTAGCGGTTCACCCACACGTCGCTCCCACGTCATCACCGAGCCGTCGCTGAGGCGGATGCTGGTCTTATCGCCGCGATTGCCCAGGGCGCCCGCCACCCACCACGCGTCGTCGGGATCGGGCGCGGCGGCGCGGGCTCCGCTGCTTGCATCGCCAGCACCCGCAGCGGCACCGGGCGGCGGCAGCTCGACATCACTGACCAGCGTGTGCGTCATGCCGTTCTCACGGACGATGTCGCCATAGACGCGGTAGCGGCCGGCGGGGAGAGGGGGAAGGGTAACGAGAAAGTTCGTCGAGTCGCGCGGCACCGGGTGCAGGTGCGCGAACGCCCCCTTGTCGTCCCGAACGAGGAACATGTGCATCAGCTTGCCGTGGTCCGGGATCAGCGGACCCAGGGCTCCGCGCTGGTTCCTGCGCAGCCACGCTTCGTCGTTGCGCATCAGCCAGAGCGAGTCGGTGATCGCGAGGTCGAGGACACGATCCCCCCCGACGCTCTGCACCGAGGCGTTGGAGTCCAATGTCCAGTTGAGGAAGCGCTCGAAGGTCGCCTCCTCCGCCTGCCACCACGTCCACCCGCCGAAGAGCAGCAGCCCGAGGAACAGCCCCGTCCCCGTCATCGCGACGCGGGCACGACGCGTACGCGTCCGGTCCGGAGTCTCACCGGGCGGCAACCCGCTTTCGCGCACGCTTGCGCCGACCAGCGTAAGCAGTCCAGCGACCAGAAAGAGGCCGACACCGGCCAGCGCGATGCCGAGCGGCCGCTGCATCTCGAGCCGCCGCGTCGCGATGGCGGTCACCGGCACTGAGACGGTCCCCGTTCCGCGGCTTCCTTCTACCGTGACATCTATGCCGTAGGCACCGACGGCCATCAGCCAGAGCTGTACGCTGTACAGCTCGCCGTCGCCCGGCACCGGCTGCGCGACGTCCGGCGGCGGAGCCGCGCCTTCCTCCGCACCGGCTTGCACGGGCGCGGCGGTCACGCGGCGAATCCCGTCTCCCTGTACGCGGATCGTCACGTCAGCCAGGCCCGGGACCACGCCCGGCGAGCGGACCACCACGCGAACGGAATATGGACCGGCGTCGCCCTCGAACCATGTGTCGGGACTGCCGACGTGTCCGGAGCAGAGCAGGGCGATCGCGGTGAGACCCAGACTCCACCAGACGCGGTGCCCCCCCCGTCCCCCGACCCGCCGGATCAGGACCGGGGCCGACGCTTCCCTCGCCAGGGGAGAAGGGGAGACGGGCGCTCCGAGCTTCATCCAGCTCATCGCTGGACCCTCCGCATCCAGCTCCCCCACGCGAGACCGACGCGCGAAGAAAGGATCCCGATCACCAGCGCGATTCCCATCCCCCGGGCGAAGAGCAGCGGGCTCCACTTGCCGGCGGCGTCGAGATCCAGAGTCCAGTACTCGTACCGCCACGGCCCGAGCCGACTCATGTACGCCCACTGGTCAGCGGCGAAGACGTGGTTGCGCGCGGCGGGCGAGAGCATGAACTCCGCCCAGAACCAGTGGACGGCGAGCATGATCGCGACGAAGGCGACACCCGCGGCGGCCGCGAGCACCCAGTCCCGCCGATCGCGAAAGCGGTGCATCAGCAGGTCCAGCGCAACGGCCGGAATCACCAGCAACAGCGGGAACGCGATCGGCACCATGCGCGTGACCGGGTTGTAGATCGGCGCGAGCTTGGGCGTGGCTGGAAAGAGCTGCAGGATCCAGATCATCACCACGAAGATCCCCATGTAGACCGCGGCGGTGATGGTGGCCGGCCAGCGCAGCTTCGAGCCCCGCGCCACGGCGAGGAGGAGCAGCGGGAAGACGCCGGCCGTTACTTTGTAAAACGTGGAGCCGTGCATCACGTTCGCGTTGTTGATGTACTCCGTCGCGAATATCGCCGCCATCGCCACGAAAATGCCGGCCGCGTAGAGGTACATCAGCCCGGAGCGGCGCTCCGCACGCTCGACATCCGCGCGATTCTGTGCACCTAACGCCATGATCATCGCGCCCAACTGGATCGCCATCATCCCCATGATGAGCACCACGTGCGGCGGGGACACGATCCGGACGTCCAGACCGTAGGCGTTGTGCCACCAGTTGTCGAAGGGGACCGATCCGATCATGGCCAGCGCCCCCCAGATGCAGATCCAGGCGCCGAGCGGGCCACGGAAGCCCCAGAAGCGAACGGATTGGGCACGCTGATCGGCGCTGCCGGCGAAGGTGGTCTTCAGGACCAACCACCCGCACGCGAGTCCCGCGACGCTGGCTCCGATCTGCTCGAGCACGTGGGGGGCTGTCCACAACGTGTCCCGGCCAACGGTCATATGCCAGGAGATGTCCCAGATCAGTCCCACGACGATGCAGGTCGAGGAGAACAGTACCGCGTACAGCACCCATGGCGTGGTGGCGGTGCGAACCTCCGTACGGGCAGCCTGTCGCAGGCGCGGAAGGGTGGCAACTGACGCTTCCATGATCGCACTCCGCGTGGGGGGATCAAACTGAGTTTCAAGGTACGGTCCCGCGGACCGACGTCAAGAAAGCTCGAGACCCGGGAAGGACCAACGGATCTGTCGCGGCCGCGATCAGAACGGCTGTGCACGACAGGGCGCCCGTGAGACGAATCGCACGGGCGCCCTGTTGTCCTTTCTCGGTGCGATCCAGGCACGCCTGCGGCAGGGCGTGGGCAGTATGCGGCGATCCGCTTCAGTTCAGCCGATTGCGGAGACGTGCGGCGAGGCCCATGCCGAACAGGCCGATCGCGAGCAACGCGAGCGAAGCCGGCTCCGGAACCACCGATACCTCAGAGAGCGAACAGGTACGCGCTGTTCGCCTGGCCCTCGACCGTCCAGAAACTGGCTGGTGCCCCCGAAGTTGTTAGGCATCCGAGGAGAAGCCCTCGAGCATGAGCTTGTACGCTATCCAGTCGGGGACGATGTTGGACGCGCTGGCAAACCAGCGAAC
>JBBQHX010000240.1:0-5824 GCA_038324385.1 Gemmatimonadales bacterium
CATTCGAGTCGGGCGCGATCACGTCGGGGGTGCCCACCTCTGGTACGTCGTCGACGACATCGCGGCGCTCTACCATCTCATCGCACTCGGGTTGACGGCCTGGGGTGAGCTGGAGGCGCTACACACCCGTGGCGGTGCGGCAGTGCTCGCCGGCCATCCGCGTGCCTTCGGTCGGGCCGCCGCGCTCGCGGACGCCCTGGCGGCGATGCATGAGGGCGCAGCGGTCGGCCGCGGGCGGACGGTCGATCGTGAGGCAATCATCGGCTGCGACGCGGTGTCCGCCGGCAAGCGGGAGGAAGTGATCGCGCTGGCCGCCGGGTGCGGTGGTGATGCCGCCTCGCTGCTCGCCGGGCTCCGCGTCGGGGAGGTTCCGGGATTCCAGAAGAAGAAGATGGAGGAGCTGGAGGCGTACTTCCGCGAAACGGGTTACCTCGATCCGGCCACGCCCCACACGCCGGGCGAGATCCGTGTGGGGATGCTGGCCCGGTGCGCGGGAGCGATCGCGGCGGGCACCATCACCACCGATGACCTGGACGCGCTCGTGCGTCGCGTGCAGGCGCGCGCGGAGGCTCTCGACCGCGCCATCGACGCGGGCGGGGTCGCCGCTTCGTTCGACCTCGGCGGTGCCACCGGGCGTTATCTTTCGACGTGAGCCAGCCGACCCTCCCAAGCCCGTTCGTGATCCCGTGAGTCAGATCTTCAGTCAGTTGCAGGCCGACCTGATGGGCGCCCGCCGCGCCCAGGACAAGCTGCGCGTGCTCCTCCTCGGCACCATCGTCTCCGACGTCAAGAACCGTCAGATCGAGCTGCGCCGGGACGCGACCGATGAGGAGGTGGTGGACGTGCTGCGCAAGGGGATCAAGCGCCGGCGCGAGTCGGTGGAGGCGTACACCAAGGCGGCGCGCGGCGAGTTGGCGGAGAAGGAGCAGGCCGAGGCCGACGCGCTTGAGGTGTACCTCCCCGCGCAGGCCGATCCCGAGCAGATCCGAGCCGCCGTACGGGAGGCGATCGCTGGCGGGGCGACTCAGATCGGTGTCGTCATGGGACAGGTGATGCCGCGGTTCAAGGGGCGGGCGGACGGCACGATCATCAACACGATCGCGCGCGAGGAACTGGCGCGTTGAGGTGATCGGACGCCGATGGTCCTCCATCTGCATCCGCTCGTCCGGATGAATCACCACGCGCTCGACGTCCTCGAATTTCCCCGGGTCCTCGACCTCGTCGCCCGACGCGCGCACACGGCGCTCGGCGCCGAACGCGTGCGCGCCCTCGAGCCGACGACGGAGCGGCAGTGGCTACTCGACGAGCATGCACGCGTCGCCGCCGTACGCTCCATGCTCGGCGGCGACCAGGCGTGGGCCCCCGAGCCCCTGCCCGACCTCCGCGGGCCGCTGCGCCGGCTGCGCGTGGAGGGGTCGCGCTGGACGGCGCGCGAGCTGCTCGACGCGGCGCTGCTACTTCGCTCGTCGCGTCTGACGGACGACGCCCTGCGCGACCCGCGGCGTCCGCGTATCGTCACGGCGGTGCTCGGCCCGCTCGCCTCGCGCCTGACGATCGCGCGGCATGCCGAGGAGGAGATCGAGCGCGCGATCACCGAAGACGCGACCGTGCGTGACGAAGCGTCTCCGTTGCTGCGCCGATTGCGGCGCGAGCTGCGGGGCGCCCAGGGTGAGCTCGTCAAGCTCCTCGAGAAGGCGATGAGCCGGCTGGAAGCCCACCACGCCGTGCCGGACATGTCGGTGACGGTGCGCAACGGCCGCTATGTGATCCCGATCCGTCGTGAGGCGCGCGGCGAGATTGGCGGCATCGTGCACGACACCAGCTCCACCGGCGCGACGCTGTTCGTCGAGCCGCCGGCGGCGGTCGAGTTCATGAACCGGATCCGCGAGCTTGAAGCGGAAGAATCGCGCGAGGTCGAACGCATCCTCGGCGAGCTCACCGATCGGCTGCGTCCGCTGCGCGAGCGGATGATCGACACACTGGAGGCGCTGGCCGAGCTGGACGCCCTGTATGCCCGCGCGCGCTATGCGGTGGAGTTCCGCTGCGCACCGGCCGATCTCAGCCGGCCGGGGGAGGGCTTCCACATCCGGGACGGGCGGCATCCGCTGCTGCTGGCGCAGGGGATTCCGGTGGTCTCGTTCGACCTGGCGATGTTGCCTGACGAGCGAACGCTGCTCATCTCCGGCCCGAATACGGGCGGCAAGACGGTGCTGCTCAAGGCCGTTGGGCTGATCTCGATGATGGTCCAGTCGGGGATTCCCGCGCCGGTGGGCGACGAGAGCCGCGTGGCGCTGTTCGACGACGTCTTCGCCGACGTTGGTGACGAGCAGTCGATCGAGGCCAGTCTGTCGACGTTCTCGGCGCATCTCAAGAACCTTGGCGAGATCCTGCGGCTTGCCACCGATCGGTCGCTGGTGCTGATCGACGACCTGGGGTCGGGAACGGATCCGGTGGAAGGCGCAGCGTTAGGCGGCGCGATTCTCGAGGAGCTGACCTCGCGCGGCACGCTCACCCTCGCGACGACGCACCTTGGCGCACTCAAGGAAGTGGCCACGGAAGTCGCCGGCGTCGTCAATGCGTCGCTGCAGTTCGACGCCGTGCTGCTCGCGCCGACCTATCGGTTGATCAAGGGAATTCCCGGTCGCTCGTATGGCATCAGTATCGCGCGCCGCCTGAACCTGCCCGAGCGCGTCCTGACGCGCGCCGAGGAGCGGTTGCCGAGCGGGGAGCGCGACATCGGGGCGCTGCTGGCCGATCTAGAGCAGCGTGAGGTCGCCCTGACCGATCGCGAGAAGGCCACCGAACACGAGGCCGACAAGGCGTTGGCGCGGCTGCGTGAAGTCACCAAGCGCGAGCAGAATCTCAAGGCGCGCGAACGCGAGCTGGAGAAGAAAGCGCGGCAGGAAGCGCGGGAGTACGTGCTGCAGGCGCGCCAGGAGATCGAGCGGACGATTCAGGAGTTGCGGCGCGCCGGCGCGACGACGATCGACGAGACGGCGAGGTCGGCCCGCAAGCGCGCCGAGGAGCTGGCCGCGGAGCAGAAGGGGGCGATCGAAAAGCTCGATCGGAAGGATCAGCAGGTCGCTCGCGGCAAGCGCGCGGCCGGCGCGGTCGAAGTCGGACATGCGGTCGAGGTGGCGACGCTTGGCGGGACGCTCGGCAAAGTGCTCGAGCTGCGCGACAGCGAGGCCGTGGTCGTCGTCGGGGCGATGAAACTCACCGTCCCGCTGGCGCAGCTGCGGGGGCGCGGCAAGCCAGCCCCGACCCCGCCCGAGCGCGTGCCGATGATGGGCGATCTCCCGGACGAGTCCGCGCCGGGTGAGATCGATCTGCGGGGGATGCGGGTCGACGAGATCGGGGATATCGTCCTGCAGGCGATCGACGCGGCGATCCGCTCCGACCGCCGATCGGTCACCATCATCCATGGCAAGGGGACGGGAGCATTGCGCGACCGGGTCACGGAGATGCTGCGGAAGGACACCCGGGTGACGTCGTTCCGGATGGGCGCGTGGAACGAGGGGGGCACCGGCGTCACGGTCGCCGAGCTTTCATGACTGCCTGGCGTGCGGTCCGCGCGGAGAGACACTCGTGATCGCGCCGGAGATCGTCGAGCGGGTGCGCGAATCCGCCGACCTCGTGCAGATCGTCGGCGAGCACGTGGAGCTCAAACGGCAGGGAAGCGACTGGCGTGGCCCGTGCCCGTTCCACCACGGCGAGAACCGCAATTTCTCGGTCTCCCCGCGGAAGCAGATGTACTACTGCTTCGTCTGCCACGAGAGCGGTGACGTCTTCGGCTTCCTCATGAAGCACCTGGGGATGGACTTCACGAGCGCCGTCAGGCGGGTCGCCGAGGACGCGGGGATCGAGATTCCGGCCGACGATCCGCGCCAGATTCGCAAGGATCCGCGCGAGCCGCACTGGGAAGTGCTGGGCGCGGCGGCCGACTGGTACCGCACTCGGCTGTGGGAGGATCCGGCGGCGTCGGAGGCGCGCGACTATCTGGCCGAGCGTCAGATCCCGCGCCCGCTCGCCGATCGCTTTCAGCTCGGCTTCGCACCGCGCGATGGGGAGCTACTGCGCGCCCACCTGCGTGCACTTGGGATGGACGACGAGCGGCAACTCGTCACTGGCCTGCTCGTCAAGCGCGACGACGAGACCTCGGCGCGTCCGCGCTTCCGCGGCCGGCTCATGTTCCCGATCCTCGATGGCTCCGGTCGGACGGTGGGCTTCGGCGGCCGCGTCCTCGGGCAGGGGGAGCCCAAGTATCTCAACTCGCCCGAGACGCCGGTGTTCTCCAAGGGGCGGCTGCTCTATGGGATGCAGCTCGCCCGTCCGGCCGCGCGCAAGGATGAGCGGATCCTCGTGGTCGAGGGGTATTTCGACGCCATTCGCGTCGCGGGAGCGGGGATCGAAAGTGTGGTGGCGCCGATGGGCACCGCGCTCACGGCCGACCAGGCAGAGCTGCTGGCGCGCCTGACGACCAACGTCTTCCTGCTCTACGACTCCGACGAGGCCGGCCTCAAGGCGACGTTTCGGTCGGGGCTGGAGCTCTTGCGGCTGGGCGTGGCGCCGCGCGTCGTCTCGCTGCCGGACGGCGAGGACCCCGACAGCTTCGCGCGGAAGCACGGCGGCGAGGGGTTGGAGCGACAACTCTCGCACGCCGTCGACGTGTTCGAGCGACAGTTGCAGATCCTCGAGCGGAAGGGCTGGTTCGCCGATCTGCACCGTCGCCGCCGCGCCATCGACAAGCTGCTCCCGACGATTCGCGCCACGTCCGATCCGCTGACCCGCGAGCTCTATCTCGGCTCGCTGGCCGAACGCGCCAAGGTCGATCGCGATCTCCTGGCGCGTGAGGCGGCGGAACCGCCTCGCCGCGCCGGCGGCGGTGTCGCGCCCCGTGGCCCGGCGCCCGATGCGCCGGTCAGCCCGTCGGGACCAGAGTCGGGAGCGCCTCCCCCGACCGCGCCCTACGGCGCCGCTGCGCGCGAGAAGGCGTGGAACGACCGTCGGAAGGCGTGGGAGCGGCTCAAGTTGAAGCGGCGCGGGATCACTCAGTGGATGACGCTGGAGGAGCCGCCGCGTTCGGCCGGGGCGCCGGGGATCCGTGCGGAGCGGAATCTGGTGCTCGCGATGCTCCACCGTCCGGAGACGCGTGCCCGGATCTCCGAGTCCGTCTCGGCCGAGACCTTCCACGAGCCGCGCTATGCCGAGCTGTTCGACCTGCTATCGGCGCTCGACGGCCCGGTGTCGTTCGAGGCGCTGGCGGAGGAGTTGTCGGAGGAGAGCGTGGCGATGCTGGAGCCGCTGATCGCCAGCGAGGGGGAGCTGCAGGGGGTCACGGCGCTGGTCGACGGGAGCCTGCGCCAGCTTCGCGCCCGTGGGCTGCAGGAGCAGGAACAGCAGATCGTGCAGATGCTGGAGGGGGAGCGCGAGCCCGTGCGGCGCGAGGCGCTGTCGGCCGAGTTGAAGCGGATCACGGATGAACGGCGTAGCTTGCGAGTGAAGCTCGGATGGTTCACGCAGTTGGGAGATCGAGCGATGTGAGCGACGGCGGCTCGCGATTCGCCCGCCCGGCGAACCGCCGAGCGTGCCACACACCGGCGCCATCGGGCGTTGTGCCAGGAGACGCCCGTGGCGTCTCGGCACGGCGCGACGGGGCACCGCCTATGGGGAGGTATGAGTGACGTCAGAGCTACAAGCCCTACTCGCGCTGCAGGACGACGACGCCAAGCTGCGCGCGCTGCATGCCGAGCTCGACGGTCTCACGCCGCGCGAGCGGGAGCTGGATCGGGAACTGGAGCGCGAGCGACAGGCGATGGCGCGT
>JBBQHX010000241.1:0-5731 GCA_038324385.1 Gemmatimonadales bacterium
GCGTCTCGGTGCCGATGGCGAAGGCGACACAGCCGGCGGCGGTCGCCGAACCGGGACCTGCCGACGATCCGCTCGAGCCCTGGCTGAGATTCCACGGGTTGTTCGTCCGGCCGCCGAACCACTGATCGTTCTGCGCGCACAGACCCGTCGTCAGCTTGGCGACGAGCACCGCACCGGCGGCGCGCAGGCGCGTTACTATCTCGGCATCCTCGTCGATGACTCGCGTCTGGAAGTCGGCCGCGCCCCACGTGGTCGGCACGCCTTGGTCGCGAACAGATCCTTGAGACCGTATGGCAATCCGTGGAGCGGGCCGAGGTAACGGCCGGCGGCGATCTCGGCATCGGCGCGCGCCGCTTCGGCCAGCGCGGACGATTCCAGGATCGTGACGGCGAACCGCAACGTCGGATCGAGTCGCTTGAGGCGCTCGAGGTAGATCCGCGTCAGGCGCGTGGACGTGAGGCGTCGCGATTCGATGAGCGCCGCCTGACGATGCGCCGGGAGAAAGGCGATCGCGTCGTCGGCTGTCGGCACTGGCCCCGACCACGGCTCCACACGAAAGGTTGCGCGGTCGAACGCGGCGACGCCGTGTTCCCGGACGATCTTTTCCATCAGCGCGCCCGTTCCGCCGGGATACGGCATGAACTGCTCGACGGGAGGCGTGGCATTGCCGAGTGGATAGGGTACGGCGGTCGCGCGCGCGCGCGAGGCGGCGTTCGCGGAGGTGGCGGCCTGCGCGCGCAACGCCGGAGTGGCGAAGGTGGTCGCGGCGGCGGCGGTGAGCGACAGGAAGAGAAAGGCGCGTCGGTCGACGCCGGTCGTCGCTTCCTGTTCCTCCGCGGCCGACGCGAGGTCGGGCTGCATCGCCTCGAGCTGGTCTTCGGGTGTGTGCACGGTCTGCTCCGGAAAGGTCGTCCGGAAAGCTATGCAGCAGCCGGCTGCTGCGTTACCGACCGCGGACGTCCATTAGGGAATCCAGGGCGCGCGCGGCACGCCTACTCGATGATCTCCCGGATGATGCGGCAGGGGTTCCCAGCGGCGAAGACGCCGTCGGGTACGTCGCGCGTCACCACGCTGCCGGCGCCGATGACGGTGCGCGACCCGACGTGCACGCCCGGCAGGATGAGCGCCCCGCCGCCCACCCAGACGTCCGAGCCGATGATGATCGGCGTGCCGTATTCCGCGAGGCGTCGCTCCGCGGCGTTCATCGGGTGAACGTGGGTGAGAATCTGGACGCCTGGCCCGAGGAGAGTGGGTCGGCGTGCGAGGGGCGGATGACGGCCGCCCGGCTGGTGACGGGGGCCCTGTGCATCGCCGCGCTCTTCGGCGTGTTGCGCTCCGCCCTGATCGCGACGGGGCTGCTGCTGGGGCTCATCATCGCCCTGTCAATCGCGCGGTGATCTCGGGACGGCACGTCAGGCAGCACCATGCCGCTGCCTGACTGGCGCCAGCTCAGCGGCGACCGGCGCTGTCGGGGGCGGGGGCGCTCGTGACCCAGGCCGTCCACCAGAGATCGCGTAGCATCGTCGCGCCGGCGGCCAGCCGCTCGGCGGCGAACGCCTGATGCTCCGGCCGGCGATTCTCGGGGCCGAAGGCGGCGACCTTGTCGAGGCGGTACATCGGTTCGATCTGCGCGTTCGAGCGCGCGACGTAGGCGTTGATCGCGGCGCGGAGGTCAGCGTGGACGATCGGGCGGGGCGCCCCGCGCATCGCCGCGTGAAGGTCGGCGGTGGTCACGTTGGCCTCGACGAAGGCGCTTTCGAAGCGGGAGTGAAAGCGGCGATCAGTGGCATAGCCGTTGGGGTTCTCGCCGACCCAGCCGTTGAAGTGGATGCTCGTGTGCGCCGGATTGGCGCCGTCCGTGACGTAGTGGCCGAGGATCCCCGCGTCGTTGATAATCCGCTGCTCGATCCAGCCGCGCGTCTCCGCGTCCGGCGCGGCGCGCCAGAGGCGGAAGCCCGCACGAAGGCGCTGCGTCAGCTCGAGGACGCGGAAGGGGAGCATCCCCACCTTGGCCGGGTCCACGCCGATCGCGGTGAGCGAATCGGCGAAGGCGAAACGGGACTCGGCCGCGAGCACGCCGGCGCGGCGCTTCGCTGGAATGAACTCGAGATCGATGAAGTGGTCCGGGGCGGTGGCGTCGGAGAGGGCGGTGTCGTAGCGCCCCTCCTCGCCGCCCCGCCACCGGTCGGGCTCGGGGTTGAGATACGTCAGCTGGCGGCCGGCATCGCGGAAGAACTTCGGCATGTCGTTCGGCAGCGCGGCCACAGCGGCGGTTGCGGCGAGCCGGTGCCCGTACGCGCCCCAGGCGTGCAGCGTCGCCGGGACGACGACGAGTAGCAGGAGCGCCGCGACAAGCAAGGCGGCGGCGCGGTGACGGGTCGTGGGTGGGTGGCGATTCGGCACTGGCATGACGTGAAGGGTCGGATCGTATAGCCGCGCAGCGGCCGGACGCATGGGCCCGGGCAACAGCCCGGCAGCGTCGTGGAATCTAGGGGCGCCGGGGACGCCTGGGGTGATTGGGTCGAGAGCCGTTCCCGGTGAACCGGGAACGGCTCTCGCGACTGACAGGGCGAGGTGCCGTGGCTCGACTCGCCCGCTCAGCCTCCGCGCGGGGCCGGGGCGGGGAGCGCGTCGACCAGCTCGACCATCCGGCGGCGCATCGCCTCGTCAGGCAGGCGACCGATGCCGCCGCCGATGTTGTCGATCATGTGGCGCGCCTGGCTCGTCGCCGGGGTAACCACGGTGATCGCCGGGTGGCTCACCAGATACTTGAGGAAGAACTGCGGCCAGGTGGCGGCGTCGATCTCGGCGGCCCAGGCCGGCAGCTCGCGACCGGCGGCGCGCCGGAGCAGGCTCGTCCGGCCGAACGGGGCGTAGGCGAGGACGCCGATCTTCCGCTCCATCGCTAGCGGGAGCACCGTCTCCTCGACGCTGCGGTTGTCGACCGCGTAGTCGACGCCGATGAAGTCGAGCGGCTCGTTCCGCATGATCTCAATGAGATCCGGGTACCGGTTCTCGCTGGTCGTGGTCACGCCGATGTAGCGCACGCGGCCCTCGGCCTTGAGCGCCTTGAGCACGGCGAGCTGCGTCGGCACGTCACCGAGGTTGTGAACCTGGATCAGGTCGATGGTGGGCTGCTTGAACTTGCCGAACGAGGCTTCGATCTGGGCGCGCGCCGCGGCCGGCTCGGCCGTCGGGTTGGTGCGGCCGGCGACGTTGACCTTGGTCGCCCAGAAGATCTTGTCCGCGATTCCCAGCTCGTTGGCGATCTCGCCGCCGACTCGCTCGGACACGCCGTAGCTGGGGGCGGTGTCGAAGAGCCGTGCGCCGCGGTCGACCATTGTCTGCATGACCTCACGCAGCGCCGTTCGGTCCTCGCTCCGGGCAACCGACGAGAAGGTCGCCGAGGTCCCGAGGCCGATGACGGGAAGCCGCTCTCCGCTCGACGGGATGGCGCGGGTGAGGAGTTGCCCCTGCTGCAGCGCCTGGACAAGGCGGGGGGTTATGGCGAGCGTCGCTCCGGCGCCGATGGTGATCCCGAACCACTTCCTGCGATTGATCATCTCTGACTCCTCATGCGCAAATGGTCCACGATGTGCACCCCCACGATAAGCCAATCGATCGAGCCGCCGGCCACCCAAGGATCCCAACGCGTGTGGCGACGAATTCGCTGCAGCGCACGCCTGGCGAGCTGAGCCGTGAGAACGGCCTAACCCCGCCGGTCGGAAACCCCGATCGTCCGGAATTGGGCTCGTGTGGCACCCGTGCTTGATTCCCGGTCCGGTATGCCGCCCTGCGCCGAGCGTCGCGGCTATCGACGGACACACTGCGAAGGCTGTGACCCCTGACGGCCAACTTCGTTCACCGCGCGGCGAATTCGGTGCCGATCCTCGCCATTCCGGGGGCGGGGCGATGACCACCGCCGACCTCCGCAAGGGGCGGGGGATAATCCTGGCGGGTGGGGCGGGCAGCCGACTGCACCCGCTCGCGGTCGTCGAGATCGCCCGCGGGTTGAAGCCGTCGGGGCGCGGCGAGCCCGCCCGGCGTACTCGGTGCCCGATCCGTCGAACCTCGAGCGCAGGTTCGGCGTCCAGATGCCGCGCTGGTCGGCCGCGCTCGAGTGCCTGATTAGCACGATGCGGGTTGGATAGCGCCGAGGCCAGCACTGCACGACGGGCCCCACCGTGCGTCGGTGGGGCCCGTCGTCATGCCGTACGCGTCGTCTCGTGATGCACGCCGCGCGCCGTGTCGATCGTCAGGGGACGATGGCCGCGCGGGGCTCCAGCTTCGCGGCCCAGAGGCCGGTATTGAAGTCGGTGAACAGCGTGTAGCCTTTCCAGGGCATCGCGTTCATGACGAACGGCGCGTTGGCTGTGAACCCCTGTGGATCGTACGGCTTGAAGATAGCGATCTCGCGCCCCTGTTCGGCGAGGTTGCCGAGCAGTTCGCCGCTGACGTCGACCAGTCGAACGCCGCCGTCGTAGTACGCCTGATAGAGCACGTCGTCTTCGACGATGATGTCGTGCGCGCCGAAGTCTTCCAGGTGGTAGCGGGCGACCTTCTTCGGGTTCATCGGGTCGGTGAAATCAACGATGTGCGTGTACCCGCCTGACGTCTGCGCGACACCGCCAGCATCATACATGGAGGTGCGATAGTTGGTGCCCTCCCACGTGCGGCCGGCTCGGCTCATTTCCTCGTCGCCGATGAAGAGGTAGACCTTGCCCGTATTCTTCTGGAAGTACGGGAAGATCTCGTGTCCGCTGTTGATCGGGAACGTCGTGACGAGCTTCGGCTGCTCGATCGTGCCGCCGTACTTTCCGTTGCCCACATCGACGATCACGGTGCCGACGCCGCCCTGCGCCGAGTAGGCGATGCCGTCGTGGACCCAGAGATCATGGATGCGGGCGTTCGGATGGCGGTACTCGCTGACGTACTTCGGCTTGGTGATGTCCTTCACGTCGATGATGACGTACTTGGCGCCGCCGGAGATCGCGAACAGGTGGTCGTTGGTGGCGAACATGTTGTGCACACCGCCGGTCAGTTCCTGATCGAACGACGACGCGATCGTCGGGTGCGCGGGATTTGCGAGGTCGAGGATCACGACGCCGTTGATCCGGTTCGACGCTCCCTCTCGCGCCAGCACGCCGTACCGTCCGTCGGGGGAGACCGTCACGTCGTTGATCGTGCGCGCGTCGATCTTGATCGAGTCGGTCTTGACGATGTTGCTCATGTCGGTGATGTCGAACACCATCGCATAACCGTCACCGCCCCACGTGCCGACGAGCGCATAGTCGCGTCCGTTCTTCCCCTCATACGGCCAGAAATCGGAGGTATGGGTGGTGTTGATGTTGCCGCGGCCCTGCACGGTGATGCGCTGGCGTACGTCGCGCGGCGTCACGTCAAGCACCGTCTCGGCGAACGCGGCACCGGAGCGTGCCAGAATCGTGTAGCGGCCAGGATGGTTGCCGGCGAACATGTACCGGCCGTTCAGGTCGTCGATGATGCCCGAGCCGCCGGGGGCGGCGATCGAGTCGTCAGGCGTGTAGGTGTAGCTCCAGGTGATCGGCGCATCGGCGACGGGGGAGCCGTCGGCGGCGCGCGGCGTGCCCGTGAGGTGCACCACGTCGCCCGTGCGGACGCTGTTCTCCGCGATCCCGAGCTCGATCGTGCGCGCCGGGTGTGCGGCGACCACGTATCGGCGCTCTGCGCGCGTCTCCCCGGCCTGTGCGGT
>JBBQHX010000242.1:0-5717 GCA_038324385.1 Gemmatimonadales bacterium
CGCGCCGACACCGTGATCGAGCAGCGGTGGACGCACGTGACTGCGAGCGGCGACTCGCTGCCCATGCGGAATGTGCTCGCCCGCTTCCGCCCCGAAGCGACGCAGCGAGTGCTCTACGTCGCCCACTGGGACACCCGTCCCATTTCGGAGAAGGCCGATCCCGCCCGGCGCGACCAGCCCGTTCCCGGCGCCAACGACGGCGCCTCGGGCGTCGCGCTGCTGATGGGGGTGGCCGACCAGCTCAGCGCCGTGCCGCCGACCGTCGGCGTCGACCTGCTGTTCGTCGACGGGGAGGACTACGGCGATTTTGGACCGCCGCTCCAGGACGTGCTGATCGGTTCGACCTACTTCGCCCGCAACCTTCCCTCCGGCGACTACCGCCCGCTGCTCGGCGTGGTGTGGGACATGATCGGCGACCGCGACCTGCGCATCTATCAGGAAGACTACTCCCTCCGCGCCGCTCCCGAAGTGGTCGACCGGGTCTGGGGGATCGCTCGCGACCTCGGCTACGGGCACATCTTCATCGAGCAGAACATCGGTGCGATCGTCGACGATCACGTTCCGCTGCAGGAAGTGGGGCTGCGCGTGATCGACGTGATCGACCTCGAATTTCCCGCGCACCACACCCCGGACGACACGATCGACAAGGTGTCGGCGGAATCGCTGCAGATCGTCGGCGAGGTCGCGATGGCGGTGATCCGGTCGTTGTAGGGCGACCGGCGGAGGAGGGCAGGGCGGTTCCAGCGGGCGCGACGTGAGTTGCGCCCGTCGTGCGTCGGGGAGCTAGGGTGGCTGCGTTGGGGCGGGGGAACGATGGCGGTGGGGGCGCAGTGGTCCCGCGGCCGGCCGGCGAATCGGGTATCGTCGCGGGCGAGCCGGCTCCGCGTCCGGCGCCTCCGACCGTTCGCGTGGCCACCAGCCCTGTCTCGCTACCCCGATGCCCACCCCCGCGGAACGCCGCGCCCTCCTCTTCATCGCCGTCGTCGGCGTGCTCGGCGCGGGGGCGCGGCTGGCGGCCGCCCGCGGCGGGCCGGAGCCGGGGGCGGCCGAGGTGGCCGCGCTCGAGCGTCAGCTTGCGGCGGTCGAGAGCGCGGCGGTCGAGCGGCGGGGCGGAGGGGCGGGCAAACGGCGGAGCTCCGGCGCGCGGGCGCAGAAGGCGCGCCCGGATCGCGCGGAGGCCGCTCCACTGATCATCGATGTCGACCGGGCGGCGGCGATCGAGCTGGACCGCCTGCCGCGGATCGGGCCGGCGCTGGCCGCACGGATCGTCACCGACCGGGAAACCGACGGGCCGTTCGGCTCGCTGGAGGAGCTGCAGCGCGTCTCCGGAATCGGCCCGGTGGTGGCCGCGCAACTCCGTCCGCACGTGACGTTTTCAGGCACTCCGCGTCCCAAGGATGCCCACCGGTCCGCGGTTCGGAGCGATGGGAGTTCGGCCGGCCGGGGAACCAGCCGGCGTGTCCGGCCGCCCTGACGTGCGCCGCCTCCAATCGCCGATCGCCGCCGCCTTGCCTCACGCGGTCCGGCCGAACGGCCGGGCGCTGCCTCGCCGCGGCGCCCCGTCCCGTACCACCCGACGGTTCATGGCCGCACCCGCCCGCCCGCCCTCGAACGGATCGCTGCCCCGCGCAGGCGGCGCCGCCGATACGCCGCACGCTCCGACCCACGAGCGACTGGGCGACATGCTCATTCGTGAGGGGCTCGTGACCGCGTCGCAACTCGACCGTGCGCTCAACGAGCGCCAGACGGGTGGGCTGCGCATCGGGTCTGCGCTCGTCAAGCTCGGCTTCGTCACCGAACTCGATCTGACGCGGGCGCTGGCGCGTCACTATCGCATGCCTGCCGTCGACCTGTCCAAGCACACGGTCGATCCGCGTGTGGCACGGATGATTCCCGGCGACGTCGCGCAGAAACACCTCGTGCTCCCGCTCAAGAAGGACGGGCGCACGCTCACCGTCGCGATGGCCGATCCGGGGAACCTCGGCGTCGTCGACGAGCTCAAGTTCCGCACGGGGCTCGACATCTTCCCCGTGATCGCGGGCGAGATGCTGATCCGCAACGCGATCGAGCGGTGTTACGAAAGCGGCAGCGACGGCGCGGCGATGCAGAGCATGCTCGACACGCTCGTCGCCGGCCTCGATCAGGACGTCGAGGTGATGGAGGACGCCGACGAGGAGATCTCGGCCGCCGCCCTCGCCGCCGCCGTGGACGACGCGCCGGTCGTCAAGCTGATCAACGCCATCCTGACCGACGCCGTCAAGCGCGGTGCCTCGGATATCCACTTCGAATGCTTCGAGCACGAGCTGCGCGTCCGGTATCGCATCGACGGCGCGCTGTCGGAAGTGATGCGACCGCCATTCAAGATGAAGGCGGCGCTGATCTCGCGCTTCAAGATCATGGCGAGCCTGAACATCGCCGAACGGCGCGTGCCGCAGGACGGCCGCATCAAGCTCAAGCTGGGGAACAAGGTCGTCGATTTCCGCGTGTCGACCCTGCCGACGCTGTTCGGCGAGAAGGTCGTGCTGCGAATCCTCGACAAGGGCAACCTGACGCTCGAGTTGGAGAAGTTCGGCATCGAGCCGCGCGCCGAACGCGACCTGATGGAGGCCGTCTCGAATCCGTACGGCATGGTGCTCGTCACCGGACCGACCGGGTCGGGGAAGACCACCACACTCTACTCGGCGTTGAGCAAGGTCAACAACATCGACGTCAACATCATGACGGCAGAAGATCCCGTCGAGTACAACCTCTTCGGGATCAACCAGATCCTCGTGCGCAACGAGGTCGGGATGACCTTCGCCGCCGCGCTGAAGGCGTTCCTCCGTCAGGATCCGAACATCATCATGGTCGGCGAGATCCGCGATCTCGAGACCGGCGGGATCGCCATCAAGGCGGCGCTCACCGGCCACCTCGTACTCTCGACCCTGCACACCAACTCCGCCCCCGAGACGCTCACCCGTCTCCTCGACATGGGGCTCGAGCCGTTCAACGTCGCCTCGGCGCTCAATCTCGTGCTCGCGCAGCGCCTCGTGCGGCGGATCTGCAACAAGTGCCGCACGCACTATGTGCCCGACGACATCGAGCTCGCCGCGTGCAAGGTCACGCGTGAGGCGACGCTCGGCGAGCTGCGGTTCACCGAGATGGCGCTGCAGGACGCGAAGGCCCGCGCAACGCCGGAAGCGCTTCCGTATCTGGACACGCTCTCGCTCAACACGCGCGTCGGCGACGTGCCCTTCTTCCGCGGCCGCGGCTGCCCCGAGTGCGCCGGCAGCGGCCTCAAGGGTCGGCAGGGTCTGTACGAGGTCATGCCGATGTCGCCGGCGATCCGCCGCATGATCGTCATGAAGGAAAGCGCCGCCGCCATCCGCGACCTCGCCGTCGACGAAGGAATGCTGACACTGCGCATGGACGGCTGGCTCAAGGTGCTCAAGGGGATCACCACGATGGAACAGGTGATCCGCGAAACCGCCGTCTAATCGTTACAGCCCGGAGCCACGCGCTCAGCGCTCTACAGTGCCGTGACGCGCGTCGTACTGTGACTCACGCCACACCCTGGTAACCCGGGCGCCCGTCGGGCGTCCTTGTAGGATGACCCAATCCGCCCCTCGACCCCGAGCCTGATGACCGCCCCCGCGATCTCCACCGTAAATCTCCGCGCCCTGCTCGAGGAAATGATCGCCCGGGGCGCGTCGGATCTGCACGTCACGGCCGGCGAGCGGCCCAAGCTGCGCATCGACGGCGAGATTACCAACGCGAGCGTCGAGCATGTCCTGACGCCCAAGGACACGCTGGCGATTGCTTACAGCGTGCTCACCGACAATCAGAAAAAGCGTTTCGAGATGGAGGACGAGCTCGATTACTCGTTCGGCATCGCCAATCTCGCCCGCTTTCGCGGCAACTGCTTCAAGCAGCGCGGTTGCGTCTCGATGGTCGTGCGGCAGATCCCGTTCCAGATCAAGTCGTTCAACGACCTCGGCCTGCCGCAGGTGATCGCCCACATGTCCGAGAAGCCGCGCGGGCTGGTGCTCGTCACCGGCCCCACCGGCTCCGGCAAGTCGACGACGCTGGCGGCGATGATCGACAAGATCAATCGCGAGCGGCGCGGGCACATCATCACCGTCGAAGACCCGATCGAGTTCATCCACAAGCACCAGGGCTGCATCGTCAACCAGCGCGAGGTCGGCACCGACACGAAGAGCTTTTCGAGCGCGCTCAAGTACGCGTTGCGCGAGGATCCCGACGTGATCCTGATCGGCGAGATGCGCGACCTGGAAACGATCCAGGCCGCGCTCACCATCGCCGAAACCGGACACCTCGCCTTCGCGACGCTGCGCACGAACTCGGCCGCCGAAGCGATCAATCGAATGATTGACGTCTTCCCCAGCCATCAGCAGAGCCAGGTCCGGGCGCAGCTCGCCTTCGTGCTCGAAGGAATCGTGACGCAGACGCTGCTCCCGAAGGCACGCGGGGGCGGGCGCGCGATGGCCGCCGAGATCCTGGTGGTCACGCCGGCGATCCGCGCGCTCATACGCGACGACAAGATCCATCAGATCTACTCGCTCATGCAGTCGGGGAAGAAGTTCGGGATGCAGACGCTCAACGACAGCCTCTATCAGTTGTATGTCGGCCGGGAGGTCACGCTCGAGGAGTGCCTGCGCGTCACCAGCGATCCCGCCGAGCTACTGCGCATGACCGGCCACGACATGCCCGAGAGCGGCACCGACCCGCGCCAAGCGGCGAACGGTCGGGGCCAGCTCGCCACGGCGGGGAAGAAGTAGCGCCGCCGCACGCGTCTCGTTCGTCCCGTTCCGCACGCTGCACGATCATCTCCCGCATCCGACCCGTCCATGCCATCCTTCACCTACACGGCCCGCGCGCTCAGCGGCGAGCTGCGCACCGCCACCATCGATGCCGCGACGCGCGACGATGTCGTCGCGCAGCTGCGCCGGCAGCGGCTCACCGTCGTCAAGGTCGACAAGGACAAGGCGAAGAAGCCCGGCGGTGGCGGCATCAAGATGCGCGACGTCGTCATCTTCACCCGGCAGTTCTCGACGATGATCAACGCCGGGCTGCCGCTCGTACAGGCGCTCGACATCCTCGCCAAGCAGACCGAGAACAAGTCGCTCGCCGCCGTCACGCGCGCCGTCGTCTATGACGTCGAGTCGGGGAACACGGTGGCCGATGCGCTGGGCAAGCATCCCAAGGCATTCAGCGACCTGTACGTGAACATGGTGGCCGCCGGTGAGGCCGGCGGTATTCTGGACACGATCCTCATGCGTCTCGCCACCTTCCTCGAAAAGAACGATGCCCTCGTGCGCAAGGTGAAGGGCGCGATGACGTATCCCGCCGTGATCATGGGCGTGGCCGGCATCGCGATTCTGATCCTGCTCTGGAAGGTCATCCCGACCTTCCAGGAGATGTTCAGCTCCGTCGGCGTCGCCCTGCCGCTCCCGACCCGCGTCGTGATCATGCTGTCCGAGGCGCTGCAGTCGTACTGGTGGGCGATGATCGCCGGCGGCGTGATCGGTGTGACCGCGCTGCGCCGCGCCTACAAGACGTCAGGCGGCCGTCTCGTCATCGATCGGCTCATGCTCAAGATGCCCGTCCTCGGCGACGTCATTCTCAAGTCGTCGGTGTCGCGCTTCACGCGCACACTCGGTACGCTGATCAGTTCCGGCGTGAGCATCCTCGATGGCCTCGAGATCACGGCCAAGACG
>JBBQHX010000243.1:0-5713 GCA_038324385.1 Gemmatimonadales bacterium
GAGACGTCGAGGCCGATGCGTCCCATGTCGGCCGAGGGCAGCCCCGTCGTCAGGCGCGTCCAGGTCGCGCCGGCGTCGATGCTCTTGAAGATCCCGGTCTCGGGACCGCCGCCGACATAGCTGTATGCGGTGCGCTGGCGCTGCAGCGTGGCGGCGTAGAGCACGTCGGGGTCGCTGGGGTCGAAAATGACATCGGTGACACCCGTGTGTTCCGACGTGCGCAGCGACACCGTCCAGCTCTTCCCGCCGTCAGCGGTACGGTACAGTCCCCGCTCGCCACCCGATGCCCAGAGCGGTCCGACCGATGCGACGTAGACGACGTTCGGATCGGTAGGATGAATCACGATGCGGCCGATGTGCTGCGACCGCTCGAGCCCCATATGCGTCCACGAACTGCCGCCGTCGACCGACTTGTAGACGCCGTTCCCCCACGATGACGACCGCATGTTGTTCGGCTCGCCCGTGCCCACCCAGACGATGTCCGGATTACTGGGCGCCACGGTCACGTCGCCGACCGAGATCGTGCGCTCCTTGTCGAACACGGGCGCGTAGGTCACACCGCCGTTCGTCGTTTTCCAGACACCGCCCGTCGCCGAGGCGACGTACATCGTCTTGCCGAGGCGAGCGCCCGGGCCTCGCTGCGCCGGGCCGTCGGGGATCGCGACGTCGGCGATGCGCCCGCTCATGATCGCCGGCCCGAGCGATCGGAACGGGAGAGCGGTGAGCAGGGTGGAATCAGAGCGGGCGGGCGCCGTGGCGCCGGCCGCACGCACTGTGGCACGCTGCGCGAGCACGTCGTCGGCGAGCAAGGCGTCGGCGCCGAGCGCGGCCACCATGACCCCGACGGCGAGAGTGGGTCGAAGCATGTGGGACGGAGAGAGGAGAGAGAGACGAGCCCACAGCCGCCGCGCGAAGCAGGCAGCGCTGGATGTGGCGAGCTGAGGAATGGAGCCCGACGAGAGGCCTACGCGCCGGTGAGGGCCGGCGTTGAGCGGCAACCCCGCGGTCAGGCGGGAGGCAGCACGTGCGCGTTGGTCCAGTACAGCGTCGGGTCGATCGTCTTGGCGATCAGGCCGCGCTGGTGCATCCAGCGCTGCAGCCCGGCGTAGTACTCGGTGCTCATCGAGAGGTCGTGCGTGAAGCACGGGAGCGTGGCGTCGGTAATGGCCGCGGCCAGCGCATCGTCAGGCGCCACCCCGGCCCGGCGCGCGTAGACGGCGGCCGCTTCGTCCGGGCGCTCCTTGATGAAATCGATGCCCTGCCGGATGACCCCGATCAACGCCGCGAATGCCTCACGACGCTCGTCCAGCAGCGCGGGGGTCGTGATGAGGATCAACTGACAGAAATCAGGGATCCCCCAGTCCTTGAGCGCGAAGAAGCGCGCATCGTGGCCGCGGTGCCGCGCCTCGACGATCTCGAAGTTGCGGAAGATCAACGTCGCGACGTCGGCCTTGTCCTCCACGAGGGCGTCGGTGTGGTAGAACGAGTTGTTGACCGGCTGAAGCGTGCCGGTCGCGTCGCCGCCGTCGGCCTCGATCATCGTTCGGACGATCGCGGGCCCGCCGGGGCCCGGCGCGCCCGGGTACTGAACGCGTTTCCCCGCCATGTCGCGCGGTCGCTCGATTCCGCCGCCGGCCAGATACATCACGCCGCCATTGGTGTGGAGAAAGCGCGCGAAGCCCACCACCGCGTCTCCCTTCGCGCGATCCTCCACGAGATGAATCGGCTCGGTGACGGCGACATCCATCCGCCCCGCTTCGATCTCGGCGAGCGCGTCGAGATGAGCTTCTGGTTCCACCAGTTCGACCGCGAGCCCGGCCTCGCGGAACCAGCCGAACTCCTCGGCCAACAGGAACGGAACGTGGTCGGGATTGAGGAACCACTCGAGGCCGAGGCGAATCGTCTGCATGGTGCTCGTCAGGCAAGGGAGAAAGTCGTGGGACCGGTCAGCGCAGGTACACGCCGGCGGTGCCGGTGAGTCGGGCGCGGATCCGGAATCCGTCGGGCGTGAGATGGACTCCGCCAATCTCGACGTCGCGCGTGGCGCCGGCCAGCGCCACCCCGGGGCCGATCGTCTGATTGAGCACGCCGTTGAGCGCTCGGCGCAGTTCGTCGAGCTGCTCACCGAGCGGCATCCGCCCGCCGCCGGTGGCCGATTCGATCGCCCGGCGGACGAGCGGCGCGGCCAGCGTGACCTTCAGCCGGCTCATCATCCCCTCGCTCTCGAGCGTGTGCTGGAACCCGTCGAGGCGAACCGTGCGTGTGGCCGCATCCCACCGCGGCACGCCGGTCAGGCGGAGCACGCCACGCACGCCACCGTCGAGCGTCACCCGAACGGCGATGCGCGGGCCGTCGGGCCGGATCGTCAACGCCTGCACCCGCACCGACCCGTCGCGGGTCTCGGCCGCGAGCATCGCCGTCGCCTGACGCGCGACTTCCGCAAACGGCAAGTCGATCTCCAACGGCACGTCGATCCCCGAGGCTTCGGCGGCGAGCGTGAGCGCGGGAAGGGGCCGGAACGCCACACGCGGCATCGGGCCGACGACCACGCGGGGGCGCGCCGTCACGCGCAGCGTCGCATGCACGGCATACTCGGTTCCGCGGAGCGGTGAGACCGACACCTGTTCTGGCGCTGCGACCAGCCACACGGTGCCCAGGCTGTCGAGGGCGATCGGCCGCTGCAGCGTGCGCCAGATCGAATCGGCGATCGGACGGAGGTCAGCGAGCGCCGGGACGAGCGAGTCGACCGTTCGTGAGGCGCGCGCGAGCTGCCCGTCGAGGATGCGGCGCATCGTCGGCGCCGCGTCGATACGCAGCGCGGTGACCTCGCACGGATCGATCAGATCGGCCAGGAGCGTGGTCGCTCGTGTGGCAAGCCGCCAGTCGGCACGCCAGTAGAGCTCCGTGGACGCCTGAAAGCCCGCGCGGCGCATCGGCTGCCCATAGCCGCAGCTCGCAATGCCGGCCCGTCCGCCGAGTGCGAGGCGTGCGCGGTAGTGCAGCCGGGTCGCGATGTCGAGACGGGGCCCGGTGAGGCTGACGGCGAGCGGTTCACGACGATAGACGTACTGATGACAGACCACCCCGCCCAGCGCGGCGCAGGTCGCGCGATCAAGGCTGTCCGAGCGCGGCAGCGCCTCATCGAGCGCGGCCCGCACCGACATCATCGGGACGCTGATGGGGATGGCGAGCACCGCGGGCGGCAGGGGCGGCAGCGGGGCGGTTGGATCCAGCGCATCCGGAGGCGAACCGTCCCCGCCTGGGCCGCGCGATCCCGAGCAGGCGACTCCCCCGAGGAGGGCGAGCATGAGCGAAAAGGTTCGCGCGGCGAGGCGCAGGCGCGAGGCACGGAGGGGCAACGAAGTCACGAGCGCAAGATAGCGCGCTGGCCCGCACCGGATTCCCCATCGAGCGCCTCAACCTGCGATATTTCGCCGACGGATCATCAACGTGGGACGCCACGCCATCGGGCGCGCGGCGGCGTCTCTCGTGCAGCCCTTTGAGGATCGATGTCGAATACGGATCGGAACGATTACATCGTCGCCATGGCCGAGGCCAAGCGTGAGTACGAGCGGTACCTCCTGGCCAGCAAGCGCAGCCGGCCGAATACGCGCGTGGACTCGAAGAAAGTGACGCCCGACACCGCACCCGACGCGATGGCTGCAGATCCGGTGGCCGCGCTCGAAGCAATCGTCCCCGATTCGATGCTGCAGCAGATCGTGAACGAAGCCATCGCCCCCGACGAGGTCGAAGCCGCCGCGGCCGTCGAGCCCGAATCGGCCAGCGAGTCTACCGTGGTCGCCCCCGAGCCGCCCGTCACCCCTGCGCGCCGCGCGCGAAAGAAGCCCGGCTGAGCTCGCTGCCAGCCTCGATCGGTCGCGCGTTCTCCCACCCGGGGGTCGCGGCGCAACTCGGGTCCGTCCGGTGAACCACGAACGGACGTGTGGGCGACCGCTTCCTGACGGGTCCGCAAAGCGGCGCTTCGGGTATCCTCCTTGCACGATGGCTCCTCACGCGGGTGCCACGAGCCATCGCCCGCTCTCACGAGCCCAGGGAAGGATACGCTGCATGACGAGCCCTCATGAGTTGGACGCCGCCGCGCCGCGCGCGGTGACGCCAGGCGCCGATCAGCCGGAGATGGACAACAGCGCTGCCGCATCCACCGCTGCCGCCGATGGCGGCCGCGCGGTGGTCTCGGCGGCCGCCATTGCCCGCCTCGTGCGCGAGCACGCCGGCGAGTCGGCCGAAGCCGCGCGCGTACTGCGCCAGGCTCAGGCAGTCGCGTTCTACGTGTACCTCGACGTCGTTCAGGACGCGCTCGAGCAGGATGCTCAGCCGTTCGACGTCCCGTTTCGCCCGACCAACCGCCACTGGCTCCGCGCCGACCTCGGCATCAAGACCGACGCCGATGGGGAGCTGGCGCTGCTGCGACGCCTCAACCAGATCGGGATCATCCGGATGGACGAGACCGAAACCGGTCCCGTGCTCTGGCTGTCACCGGCCATCTGCGTCACGTCACTGGCGGCGGAACGGCTGAATTGGAATGCCGTCGGCAATACGTGGGTGCCGTCGGACTACATCTTCCGTCTCGTGCTCCTCGATCACCTCGACCCGACGGGGGCACTCACGCGTGTCGCGAAGTCGACGTTGCTGGAGAATGCGGGGATGAGCCGGAGCGCGCTCAAGCGGGCCCTCTCGCGTGAGGCGGACAAGGAGATCATCGCCCGCGCGTACGCCAACCAGAACGAGCTGCTGCTCGCCTGGGGTCCGCGCGCCATCACGAAGACCGGCCGCCGCCGCGCCGACGTGATGAGCGAATCCGCCGCGGCCACGGACGCCGAGGTTTCGCTGCCGCGCGCCACAGCCGGCGACACGGCCCAGACGGTGACGTTCACGGTGCCGGTCCGGATCGAGGTACCGGCGGGCGCGCTCGTCTCCACGGTCGGCGTCGACGCCGACGGGATCAAGCGGTATCGCGTCGCCATGGGCGAGGACGGGACCCACGAGGAGCTCGAGGTCGCCACCGATCGGGGTGACGACGCCCGCCCGGACGACCGCGCCGATCGTGAGGCACCTGGAAGCGGAGGGGCCAACGGTCCGACCACGCACCGGCCGTCGTACGGCGCTGGGGCGCCGGAACCGCGCATGGGCGCCTGACGGGCAATCCGGCGTCTGGCGTCGCACGTTAGGCCTGACGCACGTCAGGCCTAACGTGCGACGTGGTGTTCTGACCGCTCAACGCTTCTCTACGACTTTGCCGCCGACCCATGTCTCGGCCGCGCCCCCGCCGAGTTGGTAGGGAAGCTCGCGCCAGCTCTCTCCATCGACCAGTACGAGGTCTGCGCGCGCGCCCGGGAGCAGCACGCCGGCCCCCACGTCGCGCAGGGCGAAGGCCGCGTTCGCCGTCGACGCGACCAGCGCTTCGGCCGGCGTGAGCCCGCACAACCGCACCGCCAGCGAGCACGCGGCCGCGGGCGAGAAGAGCGGGCTCGACCCTGGATTCAGATCCGTGCCGATCGCCACCGGTACTTCGGCATCGACGAGCGCGCGTCCGGGCGCGCCGGCGATGCCCAGATGCAACGAGACGCCCGGCAGCACGGTGCCGACCGTCGTCCCCGCGGCGGCCAGCGCGGCAATCTGCGGGGCGCCCGCGGCCTCGAGATGATCGACCGACCGCGCGCCGCACCCCGCCGCCATCTCGCTGCCACCGATC
>JBBQHX010000244.1:0-5661 GCA_038324385.1 Gemmatimonadales bacterium
ACGCGACCAGCGCTTCGGCCGGCGTGAGCCCGCACAACCGCACCGCCAGCGAGCACGCGGCCGCGGGCGAGAAGAGCGGGCTCGACCCTGGATTCAGGTCCGTGCCGATGGCCACCGGCACGCCGGCATCGACGAGCGCGCGTCCGGGCGCGCCGGCGATGCCCAGGTGCAACGAGACGCCCGGCAGCACGGTGCCGACCGACGTCCCCGCGGCGGCCAGCGCGGCAATCTGCGGGGCGCCCGCGGCCTCGAGATGATCGACCGACCGCGCGCCGCACCCCGCCGCCATCGCGCTGCCACCGATCGCGTGGAACTGGTCGGTGTGCGCCGTGGTGTGCAGGCCGTGCAGCCGCGCCGCGTCGAGGATTCTCCTCGCCTCGTCGACGGTAAACGCCTCGCGCTCCACGAACACGTCGACGGCCGACGCGAGTCCCCGCCGCGCGACGTCAGGAATGAGGTGCAGGCAGACGTCGGAGATGTGCGCCGCTCGGCTCGCCGGATCCGGCGGCGGCACGTGGATGAGCAGCGTCGCGTGCAGGCGGGCGGGCGTACCAGGGCGCAGGCGCGCGATTACTTCGAGCAGTCGTCGTTCGGCGTCGAGATCCACGCCGTAGCCGGACTTGATCTCGATCGTCGCCGCGCCACCGCGGACGAGCGCTGCGACCCGCGCCTGGGCGAGCCGCAGCAGGTCGTCATCCGAGGCGCGGGAGGTGAGCGCCATCGTCCGGCGGATGCCGCCCCCTGACGCGAGAATCGCCTCGTAGCTGCGTCCGCGCGCCCGCGCCTCGAAGTCGTCCAGCCGATCACCGGCCCAGACGGCGTGGGTGTGCGGATCGACGAGCGCCGGAACCACGGCGCGGCCGCCCGCGCTCGCCTCGGCCCGTGCGCGCCCTCGCCACCCCGCGCGCGGGCCGACCCAGACCACCGCGCCAGCCTGCACCGCGAGGGCAGCGTCGCGGCTCACCCAGAGGGTCGCCTGCTCCGCGCCCCGCCGAGGTCGCGGCGCGGGCGCGGTCGCCAGCTCGGCGATGTCGGCGATCAACAGATCGGCTGCGGCCGTCGGATCACCCGCCGCGAGGGCGCCGGGCGCAACCGGGTGCACTCTCGCGCTCACGGCGCGACCTCGTGCGGCAGCGGGTCGAGGACCGCCGCCACCGATTCGACGGCGAGGCGCGCGACGAGCAAGGCGCTGTTGCCGCTGCCGTCCAGCCCCGGCGCGAGCTCGACGAAGTCCATCCCGACCACCCTGTTGCGCCGGGCGGTCTCGGCGATCAGCCGCATCACCGTGGCGTAGCCGAGGCCGTCGACCTCGGGGCTGCTCGTCGCGGGAAGCACCGCCGGGTCGAGCACGTCGACGTCGACGGAGAGGTAGACGGAGCGACCCTCGGGCAGCCGCGCAACCACCGAGACCAGATCCGCGCACTCGTCCGAGCCGATCAGGGTGTGGCCGCGCGCCCGGGCGGCCCGCGCCGCCTCGGCGTCGGTGCGCAGGCCGCGGAGGCCGATCACCGTGATGTGCGCCAGATTCGGCATCGCCTCGACGGCCCGCCGGAACGGGCTCGAGTTGCTGAACCGGGTATCGTTCCGCACATCGGTATAGTCGAGGTGCGCGTCGAGTTGGACGACATGGAGATCATCGACGTCGGCGAATGCGCGCAACAGCGGGAAGGTCACGCTGTGATCGCCGCCAAGAAAGACGGGGAGCCGCGTCCGCGCCCGCACGGCCGCCGCAGCTGTCGTCATGCGATCCCGCGCCAACTCCGGCTCGAGGCTCGGCAGCACGACATCGCCCGCGTCCACCACGGACACTCCGGCGAGGCGCTGACGCCCCGTGCGGAGGTCATGGAAGCCATCCGGCGGAATTGCGTAGCGCAGCGAGGCCTCACGAATCGCCCGCGGGGCGAACCTCGCGCCGGGACGGAACCCAAGCGCGATATCGAACGGAATGCCGAGCACCGCTGCATCCGACCGCCAGTCGCCATCGGGTGCAACCACCGACGCGCGAGCGAAGCTCGCGATGCCGCCGAACGGCAAGTGAGGACCGTCGGGGATCGCATCCGACTGACCGGGGCCCGTCACGTCCGGCCTCGCGTCGATTCCGACGTGTCGGTGATCCCCTCGCTGGGCAGGTCCAGGCCGCGCGTGCGTGCGACCTCGCGCGCGAGATCGTAGCCGGCGTCGGCGTGCCGCACGACGCCCGTTGCCGGATCGTTCGTCAGGCAGCGCGAGAGCCGCAGTGCGGCCTCGTCGGTGCCATCCGCGACGGCGACCAGCCCGCTGTGCACGCTGTAACCCATCCCCACCCCGCCGCCGTGGTGGAAGCTCATCCATCCGGCGCCGCTCGCGATGCCGATGCCGAAGTTGAGCAGTGGCCAGTCGGCGACCGCGTCGGAGCCGTCGAGCATCGCTTCCGTTTCGCGGTACGGGCTGGCGACCGACCCCGCGTCGAGGTGGTCGCGCCCGATGACGATCGGCGCCGACACGCGGCCGTCGCGCACCATCTCGTTGAAGAGCAGCCCGGCGCGGTCACGCTCGCGATAGCCCAGCCAGCAGATGCGCGCCGGCAGCCCCTGCACGGCGATCTTCTCACCGGCCCAACCGAGCCATTGCTGCAGGCGCGCGTCATCGGGAAAGAGATCGAGCATGGCGCGGTCGGTGGCGGCGATGTCGGCGGGGTCTCCGGAGAGCGCTACCCAGCGAAACGGTCCGCGTCCCTCGCAGAACGAATCGCGGATGAACGCCGGTACGAAGCCCGGATAGTCGAATGCGTTCTCGACGCCGGCGATTCGCGCCTGGGCGCGGAGATTGTTGCCATAGTCGAAGGCCACCGCGCCCTGCTGCTGAAAGTCGAGGATGGCGCGCACGTGCCGCGCCATCGCCTCACGGGCGCGGCGCAGGTACTCGTCAGGCTCCGCGGTCCGCAGGCGGGCCGCGTCCTCGTCCGAACGCATCGGGGGGATGTATCCGTACATCGGATCGTGCGCACTCGTCTGATCGGTCACGAGATCGGGGACGAAGCCGCGCGCGAGCATCGCCGGAAGCACGTCGGCCGCATTCCCCAGCAGGCCGATGGACAGCGCCCGTCGCGTGCGGCGCGCCTCCTCGGCGCGGGCAATCGCGTCGTCGAGATCACGGGCCACCTCGTCGAGGTAGCGTGTCTCGAGCCGGCGCTGCATCCGCGCCGGATCGATCTCGACGCACAGGGCGACGCCGCCGGCCATGGTGACGGCAAGCGGCTGTGCCCCACCCATGCCGCCCAGTCCCGCGGTCACGGTGATCGTGCCGGCCAGCGTCCCGCCAAAGTGCCGCGTGGCGGCCGACGCGAACGTCTCGTAGGTGCCCTGGAGGATCCCCTGGGTTCCGATGTAGATCCACGATCCGGCCGTCATCTGTCCGTACATCATCAGACCGAGCTGGTCGAGACGATCGAACTCCTCCCACGTCGCCCATTTGGGGACGAGGTTGCTGTTGGCGATCAGCACGCGCGGCGCGAGGTCGTGTGTCCGCAGGACGGCCACCGGTTTCCCCGACTGCATCAGCAGCGTCTCGTCGTTCCGAAGGCGGTCGAGCGTGGCGACCGTGCGGTGATACGACTCCCAATCGCGGACGGCCTTGCCGCGGCCGCCGTAGACGATCAACTCACCCGGCCGTTCCGCGACATCGGGGTCGAGATTGTTCATCAACATGCGTTTGGCCGCTTCCTGCACCCAGCCATGCGCGGTGCGCTGGCTGCCGCGAGGGGCGCGTATGATCGGTGCCGTCATCGCCGTCGGTGGGAGGACTGGGTACGCCCGCAGGGACGGGCTCTCCGAAAGGTGCACCGACGGCGGCGCGTTCGCACCCGGGCGTCTAGCTCGCGCTGTGCGCCTGGTACCCTTCTTCTTCAATGGCCCCGACGATCTGATCGGGTGCGATGACGGCCGGCTCGAACCGAACGCGCGCCGCCCCGATCGCCACGTCCTCGACCTGAACGCCCTCGAGCCCCGTCAGCGCGTTCCGGACGGCGGACACGCAGTGGCCGCAGGTCATCCCATCGATCGTCAATTCCAGCGTTTCCATTCGTCACTCCTGGCTGAAGTCTGTCGAAGCGTAACGTGCGCGGACGGCTGAGGGGGAGTCCCCCGCGATTGTCAGCCCACGCCGCACTGTTGCGACACGATGCGGCAGGACGCCCGCCCCGAAAGTCCGGCGTGACGCAGCCCGCTGGCGAGTGACGTGCACTGTGCAGAGTCGTGCCGCGCCCGCTGGGCGCCGCCACGCACCGCGGGCACCAGCGCCCGCGGTCGCCGCTTTCCCCCGAGGGTATCGTGATGGCTCAGGAAACGTTACAGGGAGTTCAGGTCGCGATCCTCGCGGCCGACGGCTTCGAACAGGTCGAATTGACGCGCCCGGCCCGCGCGCTACAGCGCGCCGGTGCGGAGATCACCGTAGTGTCGCTGCGTCCGGGTTCGATTCGCGGCATGAACTCGCTCTCGCCGGGCAAGAAGGTGCACGTCGACCGGACGCTGCTCCGCGCCCGCGCCGACGAGTACGACGCGCTGTTCATTCCCGGCGGGCTCGCCGGCCCCGACACGCTCCGCCAGAGCGATCGAGCGCTCAAGTTCGTGCGCGAGTTCGAGCGCGCCGGCAAGCCGATCGCCATGATCTGCCACGCGCCCTGGGTGCTGATCTCGGCCGACCTCGTGCGCGGGCGGCGCCTCACGTCGTGGCCTGGTATCCGGGACGACGTCGTGAATGCCGGCGGGATCTGGAGCGATGAGCCGCTCGTGCAGCATCACAACTGGCTCTCCAGCCGCGGCCCGCAGGACCTGCGCCTGTTCGACCGCGCCATCGTCAGGCACTTCGCGCGCTTCGCCGCACTCGCGACGCCGGCCGCGCGGTTCGCCGTCGAGGACGACGACGAGCTCGAGGAGGGCGGGTGGGCCCGCTGGGTGCTCGGCGGGCTCGCCGCCGCCGCCCTCGGCTACGCCTCACGCGAGGCGATGCGCGACGGGGGGATGGACGGCCTCGCCGACGACCATCTCGACGCGTTCAATGATGATGAAGGCGGCGACGACGACGACACGGAGTTCGATGACGACACGGAGTTCGATGACGACGATACGTTCGCCGAGATGGGCGGGATGCCCGGTCTCGACGGCGATGACGACGAGCCGATCCGTGCCCGCGGAAGCCGCGGCGGGCGTCGCGGGCGCGGCGACGACGATGCGGTGCCCTCGCCCTCGTGACCGGAGCGGGGAGGGGGCGCCTAGCGGCCCGCCCCCTCGTCATCCGCCAGCAGCGTTTCCAACCGCTCGATCAGTGTCGCCTGCGCAGCATTGATGCGGGCGCGTGCCGTCTCCCGGTCGAACCAGGCGCATCGGTCGACTTCCGGATGGGTGATCCACCGGCCCGAGCCGCGCGGCCACTCGGCTCGGGTCAGGTTGCTCTGCACCAGCGACACGTCGGCATCGCCGCGAAACGCCCACGCGTGCACCGTCTTTCCAGCCTTCTGGCGGATGCTCCCCAGCGGGAGAAAGGGCCCCTGCGGCGTGATCCCGGTCTCCTCCAGGAACTCGCGCTTGGCGGCGGCGAGCACGTCCTCCCCCGCCTCGACGATCCCCTTCGGGATCGTCCATGCGCCGAGGTCCCGGTCCGCCCAAAAGGGCCCGCCCGGGTGCG
>JBBQHX010000245.1:0-5641 GCA_038324385.1 Gemmatimonadales bacterium
GTTACGCGCTGGCAGACGCCAGCGCCGCGACTGTGTAGTTTACACCCCCCGTCAGTGCCGGATCGCAGGACCGCGTCCACCAGACCTCATGCGAAACATGATCGTGCCGGTCGTCCCCGCGGCGACCCCAGAAACCGAGCCCGTCGCGACACTGCCGTCCGAAGAGCCGCAAACGGAGGCGGAGCTCGACACCGACTCGTCGATGTGGGCGATCGTGCTCGCGGGCGGCATCGGCTCGCGCTTCTGGCCGCTCAGCAGCCCGCAGCGGCCGAAGCAGGTGCTGGCGCTGGTCAACGAGCGCCCGCTCATCGCCGACACCGTCGCCCGGCTCGCGCCGCTGATTCCGGCCGAACGTGTGCTGATCGTGACCAGTCACGACATTGCCGACGCGCTCCACGCCGCGGTCCCCGAAGTCCCGACAAAGAATCTGCTGGTCGAGCCGCGCCCGCTCGGCACCGCCGCCGCGGTCGCGCTGGCGGCCGAAGAGATTTCGCGCCGCGCCGGGCCCGACACGGTTTTCGTCACGCTGCACGCCGACCTCGCCGTCGCGCTGCCGGACGAGTTCCGCCGTGCCCTCCGCACCGCCTCCAGCCTCGCCGCGACGCAGGACGTGCTCCTCACGCTCGGCGCTCACCCGACGCGCCCGGAAACCGGGTTCGGCTACTGCGTCGTCGGCGACCCGATCGACGGGGAGACGGGGCTGGCCCAGGGCGGCACCTGCCGCGTCGCGCGCTTCGTCGAGAAGCCGGTGGAGTTCCTGGCCCAGACCCTGATCGGCGAGGGGGCGCTCTGGAACACCGGCATCTGCGTCTGGAAGGCCAGCGTCCTCCAGGACGAGATGGCGCGCGTGACCACCGAGCTGCGGGCCGGGCTCGACGCGCTCCACCGCGGACAACTCGACCGGTTCGCGAGCCTGATTCAGTCCATCTCGGTGGAGCGCGGGCTCCTCGAGCGGAGCGATCGGGTGGTCGTGATGCCGTGCGACTTCGGCTGGGACGACGTCGGGACGTGGGCCTCGCTGCGCCGCGCTCGCGAGCTCGACGATACCGGCAACGGCGCCGTCGGCACGGCCCATTTCGTCGATAGTACGAGCAACATCGTGCATACCGAGAACGGCCCGGTGGTGCTCTATGGGTGCGACGGGATGCTGGTCGTCGCGCTGCGTGGGATCACCTTCGTCACCCCGCTGGACCGCGCCGTCGAGCTCAATACCCTGCTCGCCTCGCTTCCCGAATGGATGCGCCACGACCCCGCGGGCGTCGGGCGCGCCGAACCGGTGATCCCGACCGACGAGGAGCCGCCGCACGGCAACGGGAATGGACACGGGCATGGAAATGGCCGCGGAAGCACCGACTCGGCCGACCCCGACGACGACCTGTTTTCCGTCTGAGCGACGCCCCTTCGGTTGGTGGCTATTCGAACACCGGCGGCCGCTTGTCCGCAAAGGCGGCGATCGCTTCCCGAAAGTCTGCGCTCCGCGCGCACACCCGAACCAGCTCGGCCTCGCGCGCCAACTGCGCCTCCAGCGTGCTGTCGAGACTCGCGCGCACGGCCCGCCGAGTGAGGGCGAGTGCGATCGCGGGCCCGGCGGCAATCCGCGTCGCATACTCGGCCACACGCTCCGGGAATTCGGCGTCGTCCCAGACCGCCGCGGCCAGCCCGATCCGCTCGGCTTCGGCCGCGTCCAGCTCGCGCGCGGTGAGCAGCAATTCCATCGCCCGCCCAACACCGACGAGGCGCGGCAGGAAATAGCTCACCCCCGCGTCGGGCGACAGACCGATGCGCAGGTAGCCGGGCGAGAGGCGCGCCGAGGCGGAGAGGAGGCGGATGTCGGCGGCCAGCGCCAGGCCGAGCCCCGCGCCCGCCGCGACGCCGTTTACCGCGGCGATCACCGGCTTTTCGCAGTGCGCGACCGCCTGCACCCACCGACCCACCCAGAGCAGCGGGTCGAGCTGGTCGGCCCGACCGGTGGCGCCGATCCCCGCGGGTTCGCGCAGATCGAGACCAGCGCAGAAGCCGCGTCCCGCGCCCGTCAGCACGATGACACGGGTGGCGTCGTCGGCGCTCGCCTCGGCCAGGGCACGCGGGAGCGCATCGGCGAGCGCGGGGTTCACCGCGTTGAGTCGGTCGGGGCGATCGAGCGTGATCGTGCGTACGCCGCCGTGAAACCGTTCGACGCGCAGCGTGTCATGGGCCTCGGAGGCCGTTGGTTGGGTCATCTGTTCGCGAAGTGGCGGGGTGATGGCGCTATTGGTCACACGAGGAACGCGGTCAGGGGCGGAGTATGCCACGGACACTTCCCGTCTGTTCGACCGTCGCCACGCGTCCGCCCGCCTGATGGCGCAGCATGACAGTCGTGCCGGCGTCGATCTCGACGAGGTGACCGGCGGCCGCATCGAGCCAGAGCACGGCCGTTCCGCGCCCCGTCCCGTCGACGACGACGGGGCGGCGGGACTGCTCGCCGCCGCCGCGGATTTGCAGCGCCGACGTGCGGCGGATCCGTACGGCGGGCCGGCCGAGTCGGGTGTCGAGGGCCTCGACGCGGTACTCGTGCCGGGCGATGCTGGTGAGTTCCACTCCGGCGCGGCAGCTGGTGGTCGTCACGCTGTCGCGCCATTCCGTGCCGACGCGCAGTTCGGCCGGAACCGGCGGGATCAGCTCGCGGGCGGCGGTGATCAACGCAGGAGCGGCGCTCGCGCAGTCGGCGGCCAGCTCGAGTGGGAGGTCGACCGTGGCGAGGCCGGGCCCGACCTCACCCGAGAACTCGAATGGCGGGGGCGGCTGCCGCGAGATCGGACCGGGCGGCGTCAGCCTGTCGCCCGCCGTGACGGTGGCGTCGGAGACCGTGCCGGCGACCGATCGGCGATCGCCGCGCCCGGCGAACGCCAGGGTCACCGCGGCATGTACGGTGATGGTATCCGTTCCTGCCGGCACCGAGTCGCCGACCACCTGCACGAGCGTCCGCGAGACCAGTGTGTAGCGGGTCGAGCGCGCCGTCCAGGCGAACGACACGGCCGAGGCGATCGGGTCGGGCGGTGCGACGACCTCGGCGGGGCGCGTCTGAACCGGCGCCGGTGGCGCGCCGGGCGCGCCTGGCGCGGGAGGCCGTGCGCACCCGGTCGCCGTGAGGGCGAGAATCAGTGCCCACCGCGCGCCGTTGCCGCCGCTCTGTTGCATCGATTCGCTCATGCCCGGATGATACACCGCCTTCCTCCGCTCCGCCGTCCCGGGACGGACGCTGGGTGGCGTCAGGCCGTCAGAAGCGGTATCCGACTCCGCCCACGATTTCCGCCGTGCGGGCCAAGAGGAACGGGGGGGGCCCAGATGCGCCCGCGCCCTTCGGCTCGCAGCTCGAGTCTGGGCGACCACGGCAGCGACACTCGCAGCCCGACCGACCCGGAGAGCGTCGCGCCATCCGACGACCAATCACCGGGGTCGACCAGGGCCCCGATGCCCGCGCCGACGTACGGCCGGAGGGCCCGGGCCTCCCACTCGAACTGGAGCTGAAGCTCCGGCCGTGGTCGCGAGCACGAGGCCGAGCGTCGTCAGGCGCCGGGTGGTTCGGGTCATCATCATGAGATGCGCGTTGCAGCGCTACCACCGTCGCTCGCGCTCGCCACCCACGGACGCCGACAGCGCCGCCGGTGCGAGGCACCGGCGGCGCTGAGTGGGTGTAGCGGTGTGGTCCAGGGAATTTGATGGAACGGTGTGATCGTCGATCGATCGTCGAGCGATCGTAGATCGGAGAGTCGCTTCCGGTCTGTAAGCCGGGTCCTGTCGGATGGGCGAACCCATCCGGACGGTCATTTCTCTCGGCGCGTGGTCGCCCACGTGCTCCAGCAGCCAACCCGCGGCGTCTTTGACGAGGAGGACTGCCTCTCGCCGCCTATTTGGCCTTGCTCCGGCTGGGGTTTACCCTGCCACGACCGTTGCCGGCCGCGCGGTGCGCTCTTACCGCACCTTTTCAACCTTACCTGATCCGCCGCTCACGCGACGGCCATCGGCGGTGTGTTTTCTGTGGCACTGTCCGTCGCACCGCCCGAGAGCGATACGCCCAGGCATTACCTGGCAGCCTGTCCACGGAGCCCGGACTTTCCTCGGCGGGCGCGAACGCCCGACGCGACCGTCCGACCGGAAGCGATGCCTGAAGTATAACGGAGATCGGGGCCGAACGCGCGGGGCCGGCCGACGGGCTCACGCTTGGTTCGTAATCGGTTCCCCCCTCGTCTCCGTTGATCGCGCGTGGCCATCCATGATCGCGCCGTCCGCATCTAACGAGCGCATCGAGTCCGCACTGCGCGCCGGGTCTCGCACCGCCTAACGCCATCCGCGCCCGCGAAGATGAGCGCGCGTGCACGACGCTGTCGTCAGTGGCCGCCACGATGCGAACGCGATGCAGGGGCGATGGCTGACGGCGTGGTGACGACGGCCGTATATCCTCGCCCTCGGTCATCGAGCCGATGGACGCGGAGCAGCGTCCGGGTCGGTGGTGGCGTCGGTCATCGTGCGCGACCGACGTGCACGTCCGCTTCCCACTGCTGGTGTCTCCGCCGCCGGCTCGCGGCCGGCGTGAGGCACGGAGGTGCGTGAAATGTTCCGGTCATCTGGTGTTCGCGTCCGTCCGTTGGCGTCGGTGTCCACGCTGCTCGCGCCGGGCGAGCGCGCCCGCGTCGACGCCGCTGGTGAGGGTGTGTATCAGACGCGGCATCGCGAATCGTGGGAGGAGCTCGCGCGCGACCTGCGCGAGCAGCGCGCGGACGCGGTGCTCGTCTCCGTTGCCTATGGTGGTCAGCGCGACGCCGCGCGCATGGCGCGCATGGTGCGCGAGTTCCCGCGTGTCCCCGCCGTCGCGCTGCTCACCCAACTGGACGCCGCGACGCCTCACGCGGTTCTCGCCTTCGGCGCCGGCGGCGTCAGGCAGCTCGTCGACGTCCGTCTGCCCGCCGGTTGGCGCGAGCTGCGCGACGTGCTCGCCCGCGAGCGTGCCGGTGATCTCGAAACGCGCGCCGTCCGCATGGTCGCCGCCGATCTCGCCGGCGCGCCGCCCGACTGCGTGCGCTTCTTCGAGCTGTGCTTTCGCGGTGCCGCGCGGCTCGCGACGGTGCGCGCGGTGGCGCGGGAGCTGGGCGTGCTGCCGAGCACCTTCATGAGCCGCTTCTGTCGCGCCGGGCTGCCGGCTCCCAAGCGCTACCTGGCCCTCGCGCGCCTGACGAGAGCAGCCTGGCTGTTCGAGAACCCCGGCCTCTCGGTCGCGGCGATCGCCAACGCCCTCGAATACTCATCGCCGCAAAGCTTCGGCCGCCACGTCCGGGCCCTCACCGGCCTCACCGCGGGCACCTTCCGGCAGCGCTATGACGGCGAGGGGATGCTGGAGCGGTTCCGCGCCGAGATGGTGCTGCCCTACCGTGAGCGATTACTGACCTTTTCGCCGCTGCGCATGCCCCTCGCCTGACCGTTGGCAGCGGCGGAGTCCCAGACCGGCTGTTATCATGTGGCGGCGGCGCTGTATTCCCCATCGCCGGCCGCCGCCGCCGCCAGCTTCCGCCGCCACCGTGACTCTCACTCCCGCGCTCGCCGACGTCCTGCTGCGCAGCACGCCCGCGCTGGCCGTTCACTGGCGGGACCGGATCGCCGCCGCCCT
>JBBQHX010000246.1:0-5576 GCA_038324385.1 Gemmatimonadales bacterium
GGGTTCAAATCCCGCCGTCCCGATTGAGGTACGTCGTTGGTACGCAAGCGGTTCAGAGGGTCTACGTCGCAACGCGCCGAATTGTGAGGCGACGTAGTGTGCGACGTTGTACCTGAATCGTGTACCGGCGACCAGTCGCAGCAGACGGATAGAGGACGTCGGTGAGCGCGAGCTCACCGACGTCCTTTTTGTCTGTGCGGACTTGGGGGATCATCACATCCTGTGTGTCGATCACGGGTTGGCGGCCGCGTCGACCCTCCCTCGCGGCCGGCGTCTCACGGCACCTCGCGGCTGCCGCTACACGGCGAACGTCAGCCTCGCGCAATCGGCGGTAGGGATGCCGCCGTGGTGCATTGGTGGATGCGGGGGAGACGTCCGTGCATCACGCCGGCCGCGCGTCGCCAGAGCTGGCCACGGGCGGCGGTGCTCGGTCGCGCACATCCGTCCGCGTGCAGGTGCATCCAGCAACCCGGCGCTCCACCCGGAATCGGTGTCCGAACCGGACCGCGCGCCCGGTATTCGAACGGATTTCTGCCATCGCTGAGCGTTCGCCCGTGCGCGGTTCGCGGAACCGACAGGCGCAGTCGTCGGCACCGGCTGCGCGGTGCAATCGGCGCTGGGCTTCCGATCCCCACAGCGGCACCGCGCGGAGGTCCCTGCCTCGCGACCGGCGGCGGAGTTCGAGGCGGCGGAGCTCGTGCGGGTCTAACAGGTCACCCCAGGTGTCTCACCAACTGGGGCACACAGCAGGGCGACAATCCCCGGTCCAGATAGTGTTCGAGCAGCACAAGGGTATCCCGGTGGTACATCGACCTCCTCCCCGATGGAAGGAGATCAATATCAGGTCGCGAAGCGCCGGTCGTCAGGCGCTCACCGTAGGAAGTCAGTATGTGCAACGTCAAACGGCACGTCTCTGCAGTTTGAGATCAGCGATGACACCACCGCGCCCCACCAGCGCCGGCCTGATGTCACCGCGCTCCTCGCGGGTCCTCGGGCTTCGTCGCCGTCAACCACGCTCCGTGTGGGTGGCCCAGCCGGGCTGCATCCGCCACGCGCGATTTCGGTCCATCGTCGTCCTGCTGGTCCCCAGCGCCGGCGCGCACCCTCGCGTACCACGGCGATCGAGGGCATCTTCCTCTCGCCTACACCCGCGACTCGACACTCGTGCCCGCGACTGAAGCTCCAAGCGACGAGCCTTGCGTAGCCTCGCGACCGCGAATTGCGTTCAACAGCAGATTCCTGGCACGACTGCGCGCGCCAGGACTCTCTACTGCGTTAGAGCGACCGGCATCGTCTGTCACCTCGGAGAGTCTACTGCGTGCGCGTCCTCCGCTCACTGCTCTGGATTGATTGCACGGCTGGACTGGTCGTCGGCGCGCTCGTGCTCGTGCTCTCCCCGTGGCTCAGCCGGCTCTACGCCCTGCCTGTCGCCCTCCTCCTCGCGATGGGCGTGGCGAACGTTGCGTACGGCACGTTCTCCCTTTCGCTCGCGCGGCGTGCGACGAGACCGCGTGCCCTGCTCGCGCTCCTCGTCATCGCGAATGCGACATGGGCGGTGCTCTGCGGCGCCGCGATCGTCGTGCTTGCCCCCTGGGTCACTGGGTTGGGCCTCGCCCATCTCCTCGGCGAAGGCCTGTTCGTCGGGGGGCTGGCGGTGCTGGACTGGCGCCACCGTGCGCTCCTGATGGTAGCTTCGTGATCTCCAGCGTCCGATACGGGCTTCGGACTGTCCGTCAACACTTGACCACGCGCTCTAACGACGATTGAGGCTGATGGCCGCGTTACGGGAGCAGGCGCACGGCACGTGCGTGGCCCTTGCACAGGGGGTCGTGACGCACTGGTTCGAGGCGCCGCCGGGCAGTGGTTTGATTTACCTGCCCGAATCTTTGCGGCGCCTCGCAGCGTAGACGATTCTACCACCGCGCTTCTACAACCTCACGGTAATCGAACGGACACATGCAAGGTCTCGTCGCCAGCGCAGTTCTCATCACTCTGCTCGCGGTCGCGCCGGCGATAGCCGGTGCACAGCAGGTCCGGTGGTCGGCCGCCGCCGTCAACGACACCGCGCATCTCGACGCCGAGGTCCTGCGCATTGCCCGCGAGTTGCTGGGTCAGTCCACCGATGGGGAAACGGTGCGTCACCTGTCCGACCGGGCACATCTCGAGCTCGCCGTCGGTGACCCCGACGCCGCGCTCCGGACGGCCGCGGCGATCCGGACCCGAGAGGATGCCCCTTCGCCACAACGCAATCCCCAGCTCGTCGCACTCGGAATCCACGCCCAGGCCCTGCGTGACGGCATCGCCCGTGGACACAGCATTCACGACGCGTATGGCAGCGCCTTTCGTAGCACCTTCGTCGGCCTCAGCGACCGCGACGCGTTTGAAGTGGCCTGGTTCCTGGAGACCCCCTCCTTCGTCTTCGACCGCCTCCTCGCCGGAGCGCTCGCGCGAGCGGGCGAGGCCGACTCGCTCGCAGCAGGAGATGCGATGGCGTTGGTGCGAAGCCATGTGATTCAGCGTGCAATGCACTCCGTCCGCGATGCGCTCCCTGTACTTCTGGCCGCCGACGTGGAGCAGCGCTATACCACCGACACCAGCGTAACCATCCGCACTCGCGACGGCGCAATGCTCTCCGCGGTCATCGTGCGGCCGCGCGCGGCCACGGCACCACAGCCATCGACGCTCAATTTCACCATCTATACGGACATCCGAAGCCACATCACAGTGGCACGAACCGCGGCCTCGTACGGGTACGTCGGCGTCGTGGCCGATGCGCGCGGCAAGCGGCTCAGTCGCGACCCCATTCGACCCTATGAGACCGAGGCCGACGACACCCACGCGGTGCTCGACTGGATCGCTGCGCAGCCCTGGAACGACGGACGGGTGGGAATGTATGGCGGCAGCTACGACGGGTTCGCCGCATGGGCCGCGACGAAACGACCGCATCCGGCGCTCCGAACCATCGTGACATACGCCGCCGCGCTTCCGGGGTTGGGGCTGCCGATGGAAAACAATGTCTTTCTCAATGCGAACTACGCCTGGCCCTTCTTCGTGGCCAACACACGCGAGCTCGACCACGAGACCTATGGCGACCGCGAACGCTGGCAGTCGCTTCCCGAGCGATGGTACCGGAGTGGCCGCGCATACCGCGAAATCGACCAGCTAGACGGGACCGCCAACCCGATGCTCCAGCGCTGGCTCGCGCATCCATCGTACGACGGGTACTGGCAGCGAATGGTCCCCTACGGTGACGAGTTCGCAGGCATCGACATCCCCGTACTCTCGATCACGGGCTACTTCGACGACGGACAGATCTCCGCGCTCCACTACGTGAGGGAGCATCTACGTCACCGGCCGGAGGCCGAGCACTATCTCGTCATCGGCCCGTATGATCACTTCAGCGCTGCCGCGTCGCGGAAGTCGGCTGAGCTACGTGGCTACGCCCTCGAGCCAGCGGCGCACTTCAACGGACCCGCGCTGACATTCGAGTGGTTCGATCACGTGTTCCGCGGCGCCCCGCGGCCGCAGATGCTGCAAGACCGGATCAATCACCAGGTCATGGGGACTAACGAGTGGCGGCACGCATCCAGCTTCGAGGCGCTTGGCACCGAGCAGCTGCGCCTTTAACTGACCGACGAGCGGGATGGCGATCACTACAGCCTTCAGACTTCGAGGCCAGCGCGGGCGGGACGGCTCGAGAGGGTAGTAGACCTCGGCGATCGGACCACGGAGAACAGCAGTTACTATCCCGAGGTGATCGTGGGTCGTGAGCCGGACTTCGGAAAGGCGCTCACGTTCATCAGCGAACCCTTCGCGGAGCCGGCCGAGCTGAGCGGGTCCCTGTCAGGCGTGCTGCAAGCGGTGGTCAACAAGCGCGACTTCGACTTCAACGTCGTACTCTACGAGATGATGCCGGACGGCCGGCTATTTCATCTCACCTACTTCCTTGGGCGGGCGAGCTACGCGCAGGATCCGACGCGGCGGCGGCTCCTTACGCCTGGCGAGATCACAGCCGTTCCCTTCGAGCGCACGAGGATGACGAGCCGACGGCTGGGGGTGGGGAGCCGGCTGCTACTGGTGCTCGACGTGAACAAGGACGCGTGGCACCAGGTGAACCATGGGTCGGGACGGGATGTGAGTGAGGAGACCGCGACGGATGCCGGAGACCCAATCGTGCTGCGGCTGATGCCGGGGAGCGCGGTCGAGTTTCCCGTGAGACGGAACTAGCCAGCCGCGGCTCGTACTCGCCGGTTTGAAACCTCACGAGCGGCTGCAGCCCGGAGCGGTCAGCCCCCGAGCTGACGATAGGTGACACGTCGTCCGGGGACATCGTTAACAGTCGATCTTGGGTGATGGCGCGCCAGTGATGGCGCGCTAGTGTTGGTGCGGGTGCGCTCGTCGACGCGACCAAGGTGCAGTGTTCCACTTGCGGAGGGCCCTGTGCGGACTCATGATCGATTGCTCGTCGCCGGTGGGTCGCTGACCGGCGCAGCGTCGCTTTTGCACCTTGCCATCACGGTCGGGGGCCCCAACTGGTACCGATTTTTTGGAGCTGGCGAGCAGATGGCGCAACTCGCGGCTCGGGGATCCAGCTACCCGACAGCCGTGACGGTCGGAATTGCCGCAATCCTCGGTGTATGGACGCTCTATGCCTTCTCGGGTGCCGGCGCCATTCGTCGTCTCCCCTTCCTTCGCCTGGCGCTGTCACTGATTGCGGCGGTCTACCTTGCCCGGGGAGTCCTCGGCATTCCCCTTGTCGCGATCGTCGACAACCTATACCTGACCGAACTGCGATCCAGACCGACGTTCATGATTGTCAGTTCCGCGATCTGCATTTTCCTCGGGCTCTGTTATGCCGTCGGAGCCGTAGCGGAGTCGAGGAGGCCTTCGGCGCTCGCTTGAATCCGGGTGTGGCGTGCGGGGGTTCGTTCGGTGAGTAGGACGTTGGCTGGAACGAAGCCCGAGCTTCCCCAAAAGAGCCGCCGGGATGTCGTATGGTCGATGTCCTGCGCCTGGAGCGGTGAGATGGCGGACACAACATGGAGTGAGCGCTCGGTACGGCCCCAGTCAATATTCAGTCTGTCGCACGTCAGGCAGGAACGACGCTCGCCACCGCGGTTCGCGGTGGCGATACCCGACGCCCGACGATTCAAGGCGCGGCCCGCAGCTCCCAGGCGTACGACGCTACCTGTGCCTCGCCACTTACCTTCCCGTCGCGCTCCTCCAGGCGGAGCGGGTAGAGACCCCAGGGCGTGATGAGGGCATAGAGGCCCTCCCGAATCGCGCGGATCGGCAGCCGGTCGACGCGAGCGTGCTCCGCATCCAGCCGTCGGCCGAATGCCTCCGGTACGCCAATCCAGCCCGTGTCTCCCGCGATGTGCCACCGCCCCGACGACGGCTCCCCGCCGAAGGTGCCGCTATATGTACCCGTCGTCACGAGCGTGCGGTGGCGACGGTCGGAGCCGAACAGTGCCTCCGCGAAGACCCTCGCCGTGGATTCGATCGACGAGACCCACCTGACGTTCGTCTGGATCGCGATGGCTGAGCTATCGTCACGGAACATCATCACGACGCTG
>JBBQHX010000247.1:0-5442 GCA_038324385.1 Gemmatimonadales bacterium
TCATCGTGTCGCGGCCCCAGTCGGTGAACCAGTGGTAGCCGGCAATGACCGTTCGCACCTCGTCGCCGAACGCGGCGGCGCGAGCGACGTCGACCGGACGACCCACCGGCGCGATGAGGTACTGGTCTGCGGCGAGCACGAGCTCGGCGCCCACGCCGTCGGACGCGGCGTCGTCGGCGTCGAAGAGCAGACGGCGTCGGCGCTCACGTTCGGCGGCAAACAGCTCGGCCGGCGGCAGCGCACGCATTACCGCCTCGTCTTCCGTACTGACCGTGACATAGACCGCATCGGACCGCGTCAGGCGAACGCGAAAGCAGCCGGGAAGCCAGAGCGTGCCCGAGTGGTCGTATCCGCGCCTCTCCTCGACCCGATAGTGCAGGGGATCGTCTCGCCGCGCCGTACCGTCGAGCACCACGTCGCCCCCGTCGAAGCACAGCCTCACGTCGGGATAAGGCTCCGGGCTCCGCAGCACGAACTGCTCCGCCTCGATCACCAGCGCATGTGTGTCGTCGAGCGGAGCGTCCACACGTTCCTCGTGCGGCCGCACATGCACGGCGGGCTGCAATTCGAGGACGATGTCCTCGGATCCAGCCAGCAGCGTGTAGCAGATCACGGCGGTGTTCTGGCGATGCGGCATGATCAGCCGCTTCTCGAACACCACATCGCCGACCTGATACCGCCAGACAGGCAACCCCGCCTCGAGTCGGAACTCGGTAAGGTGATTCGCGGCGCCGAGCAGAAGCTCGCCACTCGCGCGCTCGGCGCCGCTCAGCTGCACCGGGGGCGCGTCGCCGATGATCACCGCCTCCTCGAGGCGGTTGAGCATCATCGTGCGGCCATGCGGGGAGGGCAGGGCGGCGACGAGCAGTCCGTGGAAACGGCGGGTGTTGACGTTGGCCACGGTGCCTGACGCGTAGCCGCCGAGCCCGTTGGTCACCAGCCACTCCCGTGTCAGCAGCGCTTCCTCATCCTGCGGCGCACCGGCGATGGGGAGCCGGCGAACCAGATCATCCAGCGTTCGACGCGTCATACGGAACCGGTTTCAGAAAGAGAGCGCACTCGGCGGGCAGCGTCCACGGACCGTCCTCCTCGGGGACGAGCGCAGGAGTTCCGCCGCCGCCATAGGTGGGCCGTTCGGAGGAGAAGACGACGCGCCACCGCGTGCCGGCCGGGGGCGCGATCAGCGGCTCGCCCATCGCTTCGAGGGGGAGCGTCGCGCCTAGATTCACCACGAGCAATCGGTCGTCGCCCACGTCTGACAGCCAGCGCAGGCAGAACGCCTGGTCCGACAGCGGGGCTCCGTCGATGGAACGCGGGGCCGGATGCGTCAGACGCCGGTCGCCGCGACGGAGCGCGATGAGATCCCGGTGCAGGGTGAGTGCCTCGACGTTGCGTGCCCGCTCGGCGGGATCCAGCACACACTGCGCGAGCGTTTCCGAGGACGAGGGATCGGGGACGAGCACATGTCCTTCGGTCGCGATACTTGGAAACTGCGAGAGGAAGCGCGTGCGGCCCGCGCGGACCTGTTCAGCGAGGTCCCCGGCATGGTCGGCGAAGAAGACCCAGCGCGACGTCGTCGCGAACTCCTGACCCATGAACAGCAACGGCGTCCCCGGTCCGAGCAGGAGGAACGTCGTCAGCGCCCGCCACCGGCCGGGACTGGTACGCTGATGAAGGCGCAGCCCGCGCACACCGTTCGCCACCTGGTCGTGATTCTCGAGAAACGTCACGAACTGCGACGGCGCCAGATCGAGCGCGCTCGTGCCGCGGCGGCCCCGCTGCCAGGCGTAGTACTGCCCCTGATACAGGAACCCGAACTTGGCCATCGCCACGAACTCGCGCGCGGTGCCGAGATAGTCGCGGGCGTACGCCTCACGATTACCCGTTGCGGCGGCGATCGCTGCATGATGGAAATCGTCGTTCCACGCCATATCCGCGCCGTAGCCGCCGCGTTCGGGCGACCGCAGGAGTTTCGCGTCCTGCGGCTCGTTCTCGACGACGACCAGCGTTCGCCGTCCATGGGCAGCCGCGGCCACTTCCTCCGCGATGCAGGCGACGAGGTGGTGGGGCGACGTATCGTGAATGTCCTGGGTAGCGTCCAGGCGGAGCCCATCGAAGTGGTACTCGTCGATCCAGTGCCTGACGTTCGACAGCACGTAGGTTCGCAGTCCCTCGGAGCCGGGCCCGTCGTAATTGAGGGCGGTACCCCAGTCGGTCGAATGCGGGGCGTCGATGGTCGCATTGTACTGGCCGAGGTAATTACCGTCCGGGCCGAAGTGGTTGTAGACGACGTCCAGAATCACCGCCATCCCGAGCGCATGCGCACGGTCGATGAAACGGCGAGCGTCGTCAGGCGTCCCGTAGTGGTGAAACGGCGCGAAGAGTTGCACGCCGTCATACCCCCACCCGAACCGCCCGGTGAACTCGGCGATCGGCATCAACTCGACCACCGTCACGCCGAGCGCGGACAGGTCGTCGAGGGCGCGAGTGGCGGCCGTCCAATCGCCTTCGGGCGTGAAGGTGCCGATGTGCAGCTCGTACATGATCTGCCCTTCACGCTCGGGCCCGGCCCACGCGTGATCGGTCCACGCGAAGGTGGAGGGATCCACGACCTCGCTGGCTGCGTGCGGTCCCTCGGGCTGGAATCGTGAGGCAGGATCGGGGAAGGCGTCCGCGCCATCGAGGCGGTAGCGGTAGCGCGTCCCGACGCCGGCGCCCGATACCTCGCCACCGAAGTAGCCGCCGTCGTCGGCCGCGAGTTCGATCTCGGCGGGCGCGCCGGGCCCGCTCTCGACCACGACCTGAACACTCGTGCGGCGGGACGCGTGCACGCGAAAGTGCACGCCGGTGGCGGTGCATTCGGCGCCAATGGGAAGTCGCCGTCCCGCGGGTGCGCGCGCCGAACCGGCCGGGTGGGTCGATGTTGGTGTCTCGTGATCCATTATGGAGAGGGTAACGTGAGACGGCGACGAGTGCAGGATTGGTGCGCGCCACGCGGTCGATTCCGCCGTTCGCCGCCTCAGCGCCGACGCACGTGCAGGTGGCGTGTGGCCTCGGCCGACGCCCCGTCCGCCGTCTCGATGCGCACCGTCAACGCATACGCACCTGCGGCGAGTGCGGGCAGGTCCACGGTGATCAGCCGGCCAGATCCCGCGCCGGCCATTGGCCTGTCGTCGGCCGAGGGGAGGGAATCGCGTGAGGGCGAATGCAGCACGTCGTCCCACGCGATGGTGGGTGGTGGTGCCACCTCGCGCCGCTGGAGCCGGTCGCCGAGTCGCCGCAGCCATCCCCGCTCGCCACCGCGTAGGCTGAGCCGGACGCGCACGGGGGTGGCGTCGGCGGGCAGGCCGTACGCTTCCCAGTACAGCGCGACGCGGCCCGGCGCGACGACTTCCTCGCGGTGCAGCATCCGCGGAAGCACCGCCTGGAGCGTGCTCACGGCCGGGTCGGCCTCGACGACGTGCACGAGTAGTGGGGCGGACACGCCGAGCGTGTGGCCGTCGCCGTCCGGCATGGCGAGGCCGGTGCGGTAGCGAGCGGCGCCGGCGGCGCTGTCGAGGGCGACGAGCTCCAGGCTGGCGAGGGCGGGGCGGAGCGGTACCGTGAGCGTGAGACGTCCGACCGTCGGCGCGTGGGCGAGCGAGTCGCGGGTGGAGGGGGCGCCGGGCTGCGGTCCGAGTGCGAGCGACGCCCAGCGAACGGTTGTGTGCCCCCCCAGTGCGGAATCGGCCGAGGCGTCCCAGGCGGCGACGACGAGGGCCGAGTCTCCGCGACGGAAGACGCCGAGCTGGGCGGGGAGGGGCACGACCCGTCGCGCCCACCGGGGGGCGAAGCGGTGCCGGGCGCGAGGGACGTCGAGCGCCCAGTCATCGGGGTCGGCGCTGAGCGGATCCGCCAGCGCGCGGCTGGCGGGGAGGAAGTGGAAGCTCGGGGCGCGCTCGTGGCCGGTGATCGCCGGCTGCGCCTCCATCGGCCGCGGGAAGTCACGCGACCACCAGCGCGACCAGCCATAGCGCACCACCATCTCGCGCATATCGGCGCCCCAACGCATGCCGTAGGGTGTGCGGGCGTCGCGGAGGAGCTCCACCATCGTCAGGCGGGCATAATGTTCTGCGCGAAGCTCGTTGCCCGGGCGGCCGTGCAGCGGGCGCCCCAGCCACCAGATCACCGCGTTGGCGCTGTCGCGCGCCGGGCCGCACGGGAGCGCCCCATATCCAGCGCGCGCGTCGTCAGGCAGAATGAGCGCGAGTTCGGTCCACTCACACCGTATGCCGTCCGGGGCGGCGACGAGGGCGCGCGCGAATGCGGTGTCGGCCGCGGCCGCGGCTCCGGCCGCGTGGGCGACGAACCCGGTGAGCGCCGCACACCACCACTCCGTCCCGGCGCATGCGGCGGCGATCGCCCGCGCCGCAGTGGTGTCGCCCGTTTCGACGAGATATCGAACGCGTTGGCCCGTGACCCAGCCATCGGCCGGATGGCGTGCGGCGGCGGCGGCGAGCTGGGCCAGCAGCGCCTCACGTGCCTCCGTGATACGGGCCGACTCGGGGCCCGGATCGGTGGGCGCGCCGGGGTCGTACCAGTAGCAGAGCCGACCGATGCGCTCCTCGCACCGCGAGCCGGCGGCGGTGCGCGTGATGGGAAGGTGGGCGCGCCGGATGGTCTCGAAGCGCGCCTGGGCGGCCTCGGCGGCACGGCGGCCGGCGGCCGAATCCGGGAGCTGCGCCGCGGCGGGTCGACCGGTGAGCAGGCTCGCGGCCGCGATCGCAAGCAGGAGTCGCGCGCGGCCGTTCGACAGCCGCGTGGCGTCGTGGTGCGACGCGCACGGCGACGCACGGGCTGAGCATCGAGTCGTGCTGGTCATCGTCGCCCTCCCATTGCGCGGGGACCCGTGCAGCGAACGGTACGGATACGCCGCCTGGCGCACAACGTCATCCCGCCACACGGGGGACGGAGGTGGCCCACGCCGTGCGGAGGAGAGACGGCGAGCGAGGCTGGCCGAGCGGGCCGGCGATGACCACGAATGCCAACGGGAGCACGAACGTGCGCAGACCACGCGGAACGCGGGGACCACGAAGCATCGGCATGGGCGAGGCGGCACTCAAGGGCGCGCTGGCCGGCGCGGCCGGTGGGGTGGCGATGATCGTCGCCCGGCGCGCCGAGGCGGGCGCGGGGATGACGGATGACGCGCAGGGCCCGGGACCGCGAGCCGTGGGTCGGGCCGCTCGGGCGAGCGGCGTGAGATTGTCGGCCGAACAGCGCGCGCTGGTCGGGGCGGGCGCGCAGATCGCCGCTGCCGCGGCGGTCGGCGCCGTCTACGGCGTGATCAGCAGCCAACTCCGGCTTCCAGCCGCGGTGCAGGGATCGGCGCTCGCAGCGATCGTGTACGTGGCCAACGTGTGGGGACTGATGCCGCGCGCGGGGTTGCTCGAGATGCCCACCGAC
>JBBQHX010000248.1:0-5441 GCA_038324385.1 Gemmatimonadales bacterium
ATACGCCTCGAGATCGACACGTCGGGTCCGAGCCCCAGCATCTCGGTGCAGCTCCGCGGCATCACGGCGTCGATCGACGTACCAGGCACCATCAAGGGCGCGGGTGCACTCCAGGTTCTGTCCGATGGCTTCGCCGCGAGCCTCGAACTGGACATCATTCCGGCGAAGTTGAAGGCATGGGGCGCCTTCGCCTATCGCGACCCGAGCATGGTGCACATCGAGGGCGGGGTCCGGTTCGCGACGGGCATTCCGCTTGGCAGCACGGGGCTCGGACTCTTCGGATTCGCCGGCCGATTCGTCGCCAACGGCCGCCGTGACCTCACCGGGCTCGACCCGACGGATATTTTCGCGCGCGAGATCGGGTGGCACGAACGAGCGGTGATCAACAAGTACGAGCCCGCCGGTGGACAGTTCGCGGTCGGCTTCGGCGCCTATGTCGGTACGCTGCCTGACGCGGGATTCACCTTCAACGCGCTCGGCATGCTGACGATCGGATTCCCCGACATTTCGGTGGTCTTCGCGATCGACGCCGTGCTGCTGTCGGCCGAGACCAAGTCGGCGACCGAGGAGAAGCCGGCCCCGCCCACCAACGCGCTCACGCTGATCGGGATTGTCGCGATCGATCCGACGGCGATCGGAATCGCGATTCAGGCTAACTACTCGATCGAGAAGGTGCTGACCCTGCAGGTGCCGATCGGCGCCTACTTCCCGCTGCAGGGCGGCCCGCAGGGCGGCTACGTGCGCGTTGGCTCCGATGGCGGCGACGGCCGCCCCGATCGGCCGGTCACCGTGCAGATCCTGCCTGACGTGCTCGACCTGCGCGCCACGGCGTTCTTCATGGTCGAGGAGCGCCACCTGCGAAAGCTCGGCAAGCGCGACTCGCTGAACTTCGAGGGGTTCTCGATCGGCTTTGGTGCGGGGCTGAGCGTGAAGTGGGGCGGCGGCCCGATCTACCTCAAGGTGTCGCTGTCGATTCTCGTCGGGATCGGGACGCGGCCGTTCATGCTCGCTGGCGGGATCTACGTGCAGGGCGAGCTGCGCCTCGTCATCGTGAGTCTCAGCGTGAGTGGCGAACTCGAGGCCTTCATCACCGAGGCCGGGTCGCAGCTTCGCGGGGAATTCTGCGGCAAGGTCGATTTCTTCTTCTTCAGCATCAAGGGGTGTGTTTCCTTCACGGTCGGATCGACGCCGGCGCTGGACGCCCCGCCCGCCGATCCGCTGATCACCGGCCTCGTGCTGTCGGACAAGTTCAGTCGCGTCGTCGGCGAGGGGCGCGAACAGCTCGCGGAGTTAGGCGACGCGAACACGGCGTGGCCCGATACGGTGCCGGTGCTGCGCTTCGCGCACCGCGTCCGCTCCACGATCCCGGGATCGACCACCGGCTTCCGACCGTCGCCCGAGCAGGGATGGGGAAGCGTCGACTGGTCGGGGACCAATCGCGTCCGCTTCCTCTATGAACTGCAGTCGGTCGATCTCCTGCGCTATGACGCGAGTGGCACCCCGACCGCGGTCGATACGAGCGGCTGGCCTGCGGCGTGGTGGCTTCCGGCATTCCGCAATGGCGTGCCGAGCCCGGGCGACACCTCAGCGTCGACACACGAGGGGTGGGATCTGGCACTGCTGCAGTGGCATCCGTCGCCGTGGGCGCGGATCCACACCGAAGGTGGTGAGGGACTCGAGGCGGATCCGGCAAGGAGCATCGAGAACGTCTGCACGCCAGCGCCGCGGCCCACGCGGTACTGCGTTCGCGGTGGCGAGGGGCAGCGCCTCACCCTCGGTCGTGTCCGCTTCGCCGGCGAGCCCAGTGGCCAGACGCCATACGCCCCCGATTTTCTGGTCGACGCGCGTGAGGGAATCCCGCCGACGCTCGGTGTCGAAGCGCTCGCCGCGCTGGCTCCGGCCTTCGGGTTCGGTTTCGCGCCCGGGGAACGCGGCGCGCTCCCGGCGCCGTTCACGCCGCCTGGCGAGTCCGCCCCGCTCACCGATGCGTGGCGCCTCCCGCGCTTCACGCGGGCATCGCTCACCACGATGAGCCTCGGCCTCAAGGGGACCTTCGTCCCCGAGGTCTCGCAATCCGAGCTGCTCCTCGCGGTGTGCATCAGCCTGCCGGACACTAGCGCCCGCGAGCGCGTCTGCCTCGACATGCAGGCGTTGCGGCGCATGCAGATCACCGTGGACCAGGTCCAGCTCGGAGCGGTGCTCCTCCGTGACCGTGGCCGGATGCTGCGACTGGCGAACAACTTCCCGGTGTCGGCCCCGGACGGCATGGTCGAGCTCTCGTTCAGCAGCAAGGGACTCGAGGTGACGCTGCCGGCCGACACGGAGCACGTGTGGGTCGAGGTCGGGACGTTGAAAGCCGACCGCGTCCGGCTGATCGGCATCGACGAGTCGGGGGCGCCGGTCGCGCTGGCGGAGAGCTCGGGAGGGACGGGGTTCGTCCATGCGATGGAGCTGCGGGGCGCGCGCATCCGCACGGTTGTCGTGATCGTGCCGAACGGCACCGGTCATCTCCTGCGCCTGTGCTATGAGGTCGAGACGGTCCGGACCGAGGGCGAAATCGTGAAGCAGATGCTCTCGATGCTCGTCGGGCCGACGGACCAGCCGATGCCCACCACGCGCATTCCCGCCGCAGCCCGCCGCCCGCGCGTCCCGCTCCCAATGGTCATCGGATTGCGCGGCGACCAGGCGGAGCCGTGGAAGGGGGAAGTCATCGGCGTCGCGATCGAGGATCGACACGGGTGCGCCTATGTGCGCTACACGCCGCCGCACGCGGGTCCGTGGTCGGCCTTCCAGATCATGCCCTATCCGTACTTCGAGATCGGGCTGGTGCGCGTCTGTGGCATCCGCACCGAGGCGCTGGTCGCGGCCGACCAGGACGACCAGGCACGCGGCGAGCTTCAGGATTCGTGGAACGACGCGGCGACCGGGCCGGCGATCGAGCGGTACGCGCTCCTCGATCCGGACACCAGATACGGCGTGCGTGTGGCCTATCGGGCGGCCGTATGGGTCGCGTCGGACGGGACGGTCGCTCCGCCCGCGGCCTCGTCGATGGACTTCGGGGCACCGCCTGACGACGTCACCGTGACGTCGCCCGACCCGCAGCTGCTGCACTTCCGCACGGCCAGCCGCGGCGTGCTGCCTGACGTGCAGGTGCCGGAGCATGACAAGCAATCCCGCTTTGATCCACGCGCGCTCATGCGCTACGTCCGCGGCTTCGATCCCGTGGCGGAGGTCCCGTCGCATCTGCGCGATGATCCGATGCTCGTCTGGTTCGATGTCGAATGGATCGAGGATCTGCTCGACCGCTACGATTATGACCTGAACGTTGTCGTGCGGCGCACCGATCCGCCGCCGACTCCGCCGTCCGGCGTGCCTCCGGTGATCCTCCCGCTGCCAACGCTGTCCTGGTCCGGACTGCCGTTCGAGCTCCGCAACCTGGCGGACCGCCGGATGATCACCGCCGCGGTTCCGGCGCCGTGCATCGAGGACGCGCCGATCGACGGGGCGACGATGCAGGTCACCGCCGACCTCGAGCCGCGTGCCCGCTACGATCTCGTCGTGCAGGCCCGGTCACGGGCCTCCGGAGACGCCACCGACATCGCGCTCGCCCACTTCCGTGCCTCACGATACCGCGACGTGCCGGAGCTGATCGAGGCGACGGGGTTCAGCTTCGACGTTCCGAATCCGTTCTATCCGGTCGATTTGTTGGTTGCCGCCGCCCCGCCCGGCGACGTGCGCCTGGGCGACGACGCCCTCCTCGACGCCTCGATGGCCGCCCTCGGCCTCGACCCGCTCGCGCCCGCCGTGGGCCCGCGATCGCTCGCGCTCTGGCAGGAGATCGGCGGCGACTGGCGGCTGGTCGGCCTCCTGCTCGACAGCGACGAAGCGCTCGATCGTCAGCCGCGCCTGATCGACCCGGTCGCCAATCCGGCACGCCTCCGGATCACGAACGCGCGCATCTCGGGCGTCGCGCTGCCAGCTACCTCGGAGCTGATCCCGGTGCGCTCCAACGCGTCGGCGACGCGCATCCTGTTCGCGGCGCCCAGCGGCATCGCGGTGCCTCCCGAGGCGTTCGTCGAGCTCACGATCGTCGAGCCGTCAGGGACGAGTGTGGCACGTCGATCCATCAACGCGCTTCCCCTCGTCGTCACCCAGGAGCGGATATGAGCGGCTTTCCCCCGAGCTGGGCCATGGGTGCCGTCGGCATCGACGGATCGGGCGACCCGCATCTGCCGGAGGGCATTCATCTCCGGGTGTTCGTCTCGCCGGAATGCGGGCTGCCGATCTGTCCGATCAGCATCTACCGGGTCGCCGAGTCGGCCACGCAGGACTCGCTCGCCGGTGTCACCCGCACCGACTTCGCGTGGATCGACAGCCATGACCGCGTGCTGTCGCTGCCGTTCACCGTCACGCCCGACAATCCCGTGCGCGGCATCGTGCTGCGCGGGGCGGGGGAGCGGGCAATCGCCGCCGCGGTGCACGCCACGTCGAGTGGACGCGGCGGGCTCGCCGACGCCAATCGCCCCCGCCGAACCGTGACGGACGACAAGGCGGCGCTGAAGGTGTCGGCATACATCGACGCACCGGGTGGACGTCGTGTGGTGGGTGAGCGCACGAGCGCGCCGTACATGCTCGCGGCGCCTCACATTGACGGACTCCTCCTCGCGGGTTCGGGAACGGTAAGCGCAGCGGCCTGGGTCATGGCGCGTGACATTCCGATCCGGCGGCTGAAGCCGCACCAGTTCATGGATCTGCCGATCGACGGGGCCGCGCGCTACCTCAACGTCCCGGGGGCGGCGGCCCGCGCCGAGGCTCGCGTTCGCCGCGGGGCACCGCGGCGGTTCGGACTGCACGATGATCCCAGTGTCCCCGCGCCCGCGTCGGCGGCCGCCGCGTCGCCTGACGATGAATGGTCGCGCGTCGACCCGCTCTCCGACGAGTTGCTGGAGCACCTCAAGGCCGCGGTCGACGACCTCTCGCTGCCTCCGGAGCGCGTCACCCGCTCGGTCACGTTGACGGATGGCGTCGCCAGCGCGGCGGGCGTGTCGACCGCGGACGTCGTGTGCCAGAGCGCGGTCCAGAGCAGCACGGCCGATCCCGGACTCGCCCGCTGGCTGGGGTTCATGGACTCCGACATCAGTCCGCCGACCAGCGGTGCCTTCGTCATCTACTACGTGCGCGCCTTCGTGGCGATCGACGCCGCGTCGCTCGATCTCGCTCGGCGGCTGACGCTTGCCCTTGCCGGTCCGCCGCTGTCCGCGCCGGAAGCGGTGCCGGGTCTCCCGTTCCCCGTGCCGCATCGGTCAGCCGACGATCGGCCGGTATACGACTTCGTCGTCCCGGTCCTCGTCGTCCGCGGCGCGCCGCCCGCCCGTCCGGCCGCACCCGACGTCGGCGCCCCGCTCGCGCCGAGCGTTCTGTATGGCGCCACCGGCACGCAG
>JBBQHX010000249.1:0-5432 GCA_038324385.1 Gemmatimonadales bacterium
ACGGTCGCTTGAGTTGTCACCGCGAAGACGAGATCGTTGTAGTCACGGTCGGTCCCGCTCGCGGCGCTAGCGGCCGTGGCTAGATCGTCAAAGCCGATCACGGTGCTGTTCACACCGGGCGGCGTGTTGGCGATCGCCGTCACGCGATTGTCCCGGTAGACCGTGGCATTCTCGCCGAAGTTATTGAACTGCGCTCCGCCACCCGGATTCCGGGCGGCCAGCGTGCCCGAATAGAAGAAGCCGCCACTCTGGACACGAGTTGCGAACAGCACTTCCGAGCCGGCCGAGAACGTCCCCGGCAGCTCGAACCGATTGGCGAGTGGGTCACCAGCGTTCCACTCCGTCACGCCGGCCGGCTTCGGCGGTGCGATGGAGATGTACTGATCGATCGTCGCATCAGCGCCCGGAACCCAGAAAAGTTCACTACCATCACGAGCAGACGCGCCGAGGATGGTGACGAAGACACGCGACGACGAGCCGAGCTCACCGACCCGGAACGTGCCATCGTCGACGCCCACCTCGAGACCGCATCGCGTCCCTACGTACTCGGTCGGACACAGCTGCGCGGCGGCCGGCGCTGCACTCAAGCTCAGCGCGGTCACTGCAACGGCGGACGCCCGGATGAGGGGTGAACGCCAGCTCGGTCTCAGGGTTGGATTCTTCATGGGCAGGTCTCAAAACTAAGTAATGAAGCGATCGTGACTCCCACGACACACAGGCGAGGGTCGTCCATCATCGCCCGACGTAGCACGCCGGAGAGTCCCCAGCACGTACTACACCTAGCAAGTTTGCTGCCGCGGACCCCAACGCGGACCCGGTATCCCGTTGGGACCCCCGACCCAGCCGTCGGGCTCACTGTTGCGTGCATGCGACACGGATCGTACTCCCCGTGGCGTCGCGCCGACAATCGGCGCGTCGTGCGCTCGCCCCGGGAACGGACGGCGCAGCCGGACTGGGTGTTGAAGACACCCGTGAACTCGTTGCACCCGTTCGGGATACGTCGTCAGGATCGGAGAGCACCGGGACTCGGTGGCGAAGCGGCCCGGCATCTGCCTTCGCTGGTCGTGGCGCCGGGGATGGCGCGCAGCTTCCTGATCGGGGATATTGACCTGCGATGCGCGCCGGCCACCAGTTGCCGGCACGTCATCGAGTACGCGCTGCTGGTTCCCTGCCCGACCGGCGCGCCCTGCCGTTCCTTTGCTTTCCGCACGCGATTCTGCTGGCGTTCCGCTTGTCACCTCCACATCGATCGGGTCTGGCCCCGCGCCAGACCGACGAGGCATCCCACATGACGCAGCTTGCTTCCGGCCCGTTCCCGCGCCCCCTCCTCTACGCGTTCTATGTCGTCGCGCTCGCCTTCGTGCTGCCGTCGCTGATGGAGTTCCTCCTCGTGACCTTCCCGTACCGGGGGAGCGAGGCGAGCTGGCGCTTCGGCGCGGCCGGGTTGTTCTACAACAGCGTGGCCGTCTCGCCGATCTTCGGCCTCGCGATGGCCTCGATGGTCGCGTACTTCCTCGAGCAGCGCACGACCCTGCGCGTCCTCTCGGGCGTTGCGGTCTTCCTCGCCGCGCTGCTGCTCCTCTCCTTCCCCTTCTTCATCCTCGACTTCCTGCAGCTCCGGAAGCAGGTGAACCCGGCCGGCAAGGATGGCTATGACTACGTCTCACTCAAGGCGATCCTGACCGGCGGCGTGATGGCTGTCGCCGCGCTCTCGGTCGCGATCGGCGCCTGGCGCTGCACCACCTCTCCTCGTCTGACGGCGCGCTCGCGCAAGGCGACCGCGGCGACCCCGAATCTCGTCGTCGGCTCGAACCCGACAGCCTGAATCGGACCGCGCAGGACGGGCGCATCCGCCCGTCCTGCGCTGACGGGCGCGCATACACGAGAGGGGCGTGTCCTCGGCCACCCGGCCTGGATACGTCCCTCTCGTGTTGTGTGCCTCTACGCAGGACGCCGCGCGGTCGGCCAGAGGATTCCCCCACCTTCTCCGTGCCTGGCGGCTACCGCGATCCGCCGCCGGAGGTCGCGTCGCCCGTGAGCAAGTGCACGTCGGCCGGGCTCTCGATCCCGTTCCGGTCGACCGCACTCACCGCAACGATGTCGGGAAAGGGCTGCACGCCGAGTGGCCGGAGGAGGGAGAGTTCCCGCTCGGTCCCCGGCAACACGCGAATCGTCCACTGACGCCCGTAACGCGCCCGCACCACCCAGGACGAAACCGTCGTCGGGGCGGCGCCATCCATCAGCCGGCTGGCGACGCCCGGCGTCAGCGCGTCGACCGAGCGGCGGCCGGACGGCCCCGCCTGGGGTGCGATGGCGAAGCGCACCTGTACCTCTCCGACCTCGCTGTCCCCCACCTCCACGTTGGCCGCCGGGCGCGGCGGCGGGCCCGTCGACAGCCAGGGGAACGACGGAGTGAGCGCTGCGCCATCGTATAGTTGGCGAACGACCGCATTGAGTCCCTTGCCGTCCACCAGGAACGCCTTCATCGAGAAGTGAATGTTGCCGTCGGCGCCCGGCTGCGCGCGCGTCGCGGCGACCTGGGCCCCGATCTCGCGCGGCGTCCACTCGGCCATCCGCCCCTCGGTCACGCGGCTGGTGAAGTTGCCGGGCCACACGTGACGCCCCTGCCGGTTCTCGGCCACCCACCACTTCAGCAGTCCCCGATAGTCCTGCGCCGGCCGCCCCATCGCCCAGTAGAGCTGGGGCGAGACGTAGTCGAGCCACCCCTCGCGGAGCCAGCGCCGGGCGTCGGCGTAGAGCGCCGTGTAGGCGTCCAGCCCCTGCACGCCGGCGGGATAGCCGGGCCGCCAGATGCCGAACGGGCTCACGCCGACCTTCACCCAGGCCTTTTCGGCCTTGACCTCGCGGTACATCCGCTCGACGAACCGATCGACGTTGTTGCGCCGCCAGTCGTCGCGCGCCAGGGTGCCGCCGGTGCGACGGTATGCCGCGTAGGTGACGTCGTCGGGAAAGGGGATCAGGCGACCGCGTGCATCGCGCTCCTGATACGGATAGAAATAGTCGTCGATGTGCACGCCATCGATGTCGTATCGCCTGACGACGTCGAGGATGACCCGCATCGATTGCTCGTGCACCGCCGGCGCGCCCGGATCCATCCACTGCATCGAGCCGTACGGGCGCACGAGCGAGGGCTCAGCGCGGCTCACGTGGGACGCCGCCGGCGCCGACTTGCCTGACGAGTGGCGTGACCGGAAGGGGTTGAACCAGGCGTGCAGCTCGAGCCCGCGGCGGTGCGCCTCACGCGTCACGAACTCCAGCGGATCCCACATCGGGCTCGGTGCCCGCCCCTGCTGTCCGGTGAGATATTCCGACCATGGCTCGTGCGGCGACGGATAAAGCGCGTCGGCCGCCGGGCGCACCTGAAAAATCACCGCGTTCAGTCCCAGGTCGCGCGCACGGTCGAGAATGGTGAGCAGTTCGCGCTGCTGGACCTCCACCGGCAGCCCCGCCCGCGACGGCCAGTCGATGTTGGCCACCGTCGCCACCCAGACGCCGCGGAACTCACGAGTGACGGCGGGCAGGGCAGTCGGCGCGCGCTCGGACCGCGCGTACTCGGCCCGTCCCCGCACCGCGGCATCGGCGACCGCGGCGATCGCCGGCCGTTCCGGCGTGGCGGTCGAATCGGGGTCGGTGGGCTCCGCCGAACGCATCGCGGGGGCGCACGCGGCGGTAGCCAGGACGAGCAGGAGGGACAAGTACCGCATGGCGACGACCCGAGGAACGGATGAGCGGACAGACGCGTGCCAGCCAGACTCGTACGACGAGCGCGGCCGTGCGTTCACTCACGAGGCTTCCGTTCCAGCTTAGCCAGCTTCCCTGCGTCGCACTACAGCCGGCGCCGATTCGCGCGGCATTAGCCCGCCCGCAGCGCCGGAGCGGGTCAGGCGACGCACGCCGGCGGCGGCATCAAGCGTCGGACGGCGTCTGCGGAGGCATGTTCGCAGCGATCCGCTGGGGGATATACGCCACGAACGACGGGGAAGGCCCACCGGTCACCATCGGGCGGGCGGGCCGAGCGCGGAATCGGGCGTGCCGCAGAGTCGTCGACGGAATGACGCCGAGGCACCGCGTGCGCAACTGCCGCCCGTCGATCCCCACGGCGGCATCGCCCGCGATGGTTGCCGCTCCCGTGTCTCAACTCCAGATTCCCCGCTGCGCGTCGCCGTGCCGTGGACCGTCCGCTGCCGGCGCGATCCCGACGTTCACCACTCGCACCAGACCCCGATGGCTTCCGCGTCCGCGCCAACGTACCAGCACCTCACGCCGCCCGCCGACGGCGACACGATCACCATGCGGGACGGGGCGCTGCACGTCCCCGACCGTCCGATCATCCCGTTCATCGAAGGGGATGGCACCGGAGCCGACATCTGGCGCGCGTCACAGCGGGTGTTCGATGCGGCCGTGGCCAAGGCGTACGGCGGATCGCGGCAGCTCGTCTGGTTCGAGGTATTCGCGGGGGAGAAGGCGAAGAACCGCGTGGACAGCTGGCTGCCTGACGACACGATCCACGCCATCGCGCATCATCTGGTGGGGATCAAGGGCCCGCTCACGACGCCGGTCGGCGGCGGCATCCGCTCGCTGAATGTCGCGCTGCGCCAGCAGCTCGATCTCTACGCGTGCGTCCGCCCGGTGCGCTGGTTCGAGGGCGTGCCCTCGCCCGTGAAGCGGCCGGACGAGGTCGACATGGTGATCTTTCGCGAGAATACGGAAGACATCTACGCCGGGATCGAGTTCAGCGCCCAGAGCGACGGCGCCCGTCGTATCATCGAGGTGCTCACCGGTGAGCTCGGCGCCACGACGATCCGCTTCCCCGAGACGAGCGCGATCGGCATCAAGCCCGTGTCGATCGAGGGGAGCAAGCGGCTCATCCGCTCGGCGATCGAGTATGCGATCGCCAACGGTCGCAAGAGCGTGACGCTCGTGCACAAGGGCAACATCATGAAGTACACCGAGGGCGGCTTCCGCGACTGGGGGTACGAGCTGGCCAAGGAGGAATACGGCGCGGTCGAGATCGACGGGGGGCCGTGGTGCCGCCTACCCAACGGCATCGTCGTCAAGGACGTGATCGCCGATGCCTTCCTGCAGCAGATCCTCACGCGCCCGGCCGAGTACGATGTGATCGCGACGCTGAATCTCAACGGCGACTACGTCTCCGACGCGCTGGCCGCGCAGGTCGGCGGGATCGGCATCGCGCCGGGCGCGAACATCAACTACATGACCGGCCACGCGATCTTCGAAGCGACGCACGGCACCGCGCCCAAGTACGCCGGACTCGACAAGGTCAATCCTGGGTCCGTCATCCTTTCGGGCGAGATGATGTTCCGCTATCTGGGCTGGAACGAGCCCGCCGATCTGATCATCAGCTCGCTCGAGCGGGCGATCGGCCAGAAGACCGTGACCTACGACTTCGC
>JBBQHX010000250.1:0-5430 GCA_038324385.1 Gemmatimonadales bacterium
GCGCGTGGGGCTGGCCAGAGGGGGGGGCGGGGATGGTGGGTTCGGCGGTCGCGCCTGGGATCATGGCGGCGACGAGTTGTTCCTCGGTCAGGCGGTCGTTCGAGTTTTCGTCGTGATGGACGTTGACGGCAACAGTGCGCGCGGCGGCGTCGGCCGCCTCACGACGAATCTCGTAGAAGCCGGCGTCGGCGGCGCGCGCGGGCGCGGTGCCGTCGCGGACCAGCACGGTCGCGCGCTCACCATCGGGGGCGGCCAGCGTGAGGCGCTCCCCCTCACGCGGCGGGTCGGCGCGGGCGGCGGGGTCGTCGACGATCAGTCCGGCGAGATCCACCGCGTCGCCGGGACGGAGCGCGTCGGCGGGGCCGGTGAGTCCGGCGGCGTGCAGGGCGAGGGCGTGGACGAGCGGCGGAAAGACGGGCTGCCGCACGAGGCCGCCGCCGCTCTCGTCGAACGCCGAGCTCCAGACGACCACGCGGCCGCGGCCGAGCCGGCGTTCGGCCAGCGCGGGGGCGCCATCGTCGAAGCGGGCGAAGACGGCCCAGGCGGAATCGGCGGGGCGTGAGGCGTAGCGCGTCACGCGGGCACCGACCAGCTCGCGCGCGGGGACGCCGGTGAGGACAAAGACGGGGTGTCCCGCGTCCACCGACGCGACCGCGCCCTGCGGGCGCTGCGTCGGGGTGGCGTCGTCCGTACCGGCGAGCTCCGCCATTGCCGCGGGCCACCGTTCGGCCGCGGGCGGGGTGGCGACGACGAGCCCGCCCCCGCGCTCGACCCAATTCCGCAGGCGACCGACGTCGGGCCCCGACGGAGTCCACTGGTCGACCACCACCGCGCTGTAGCGCGCGAGCTCGGCGTCGCCGGGAAGGCCGCCGCGGGCGACGGTGACCGTGACGGGCGGCGTGGTGGCGGCGCGCAGGGCGGTGGCCGCGAACTCTCCACCCGCGGAGCCGGCCGCGCGGAGCACGAGGACCTCGCGGCGCCGTCCGCGGTCGAGCATCACGCGCGCGCCGTCGTCAGGCGCGGGCACGGGGGTGGCGGGGCGCACCACGGCGCGGACGGGACGGTCGGGGATCGGCACCGGGGTGAAGCGCGCTTCGGCGCCACCGTCAGGCGCGCGTGTAGCGGTCACGGTCTCGACGACGCGGCCGTCCAGCTCCAGCACGTAGGGAGCGCCGTCGGCCGATGAGTCGAGTTGAGCGGTGACGGCCCGCAGCTCGCGCGCGCCGTCGGCGGTGGCGTCGACGGCGAGGCGGCGCACGGCGGGGGGAATGGTGCCCGCGCCGGCAACCGAGCGGGCACGGACCACCGTACCGGCGGGCAGCGGCTCGAGGTCGTCAGGCGTCCAACCCACCCGCTGCAGATCGCCGATGAGCACCACCTCGCCGCGGCCGCGCCCCTGTTCGGCCAGCACGCGGCCGGCTAGCTGCACGGCCGGACCGTAACGCGTCGCTCCGCCGACGGGGCGAAGCTCGGCAAGCGCCGAACGGAGCACCACCAGGTCGCCCGTGGGCTCCACCAACGATTCCGCACCATCGGCGAAGGCGACGATCGTCGCGCGATCGTCGCCCTGCAGCGAGGCGATCTCCGCCTCCGCCTCACGACGCGCGGCCTCCCACCGGTCCCCGATGCGCATGCTCGGCGAGCGGTCGACGAGGATCACCACGTCGCGCGCGAGCCCGCTCGCCGACGCGGTGTCAGCACCGCGGAGGAAGGGGCGTGCGAAGGCAAACGCGAGCAGCAGCACGGCGAGCACGCGCAGGGCGAGCAACGTGAGGTGCTGCAGGCGGCGACGCTTCGCGGTCGGCGGCGGCCCACCGCGCAGGAACATCAACGACGGAAAGACGACGACGTTCGCCCGATCGCGGCGACGCAGATGCACGACGAGCGGGATCGCGATGGCGAGCCCGGCGAGCAGGAAGAAGGGCGCGAGGAGCCCCATCAGCGCACCCTCCGCAGCCGCTCGCGCTCGGCGAGATAGCGGTAGAGGGCGTCGTCGAGCGGCCGATCGGTCGCGAACAACGTGGTCTCGATTCCCTGCCCCGCCAGCGCGTCGTGCACCGCGTCGACGTGCGCGGTGATCTGCTCGCGGTAGGCGTCGCGCACCTGCGGGGTGTCGAGCGGGATCTCCTCACCGGTCTCGGCGTCGACGAAGGTCACCGCGTCGGCGTACGGGAGCGCGAGTTCGGCCGGATCGAGCACGTGGATGGCCAGCACCTCGCTACCGTTTCCGCGCAGCGCGCTCAACGCCTCGGCGACGGCGGCGGGCTGGTGGTAGAAGTCGGACACCACCACCCAGATCCGGCGGCGGCGCGAGAGCGAGGCCGCGGCGCGCAGCGGCGCTTCCAGCTCGCCGCGCCCCGAGGCCTCGGTCTTCGTGAGGCGCTGGAGAATCAGCGACAGGTGCCGCATCGAGGGAGGCACCACGTCGCGGATCGCGCCGTCGAAGGTGATCAGGCCGATGCGATCGCGCTGGCGCGCCGAGAAGTGCGCGAGGCAGGCGATGAGCACGCGCGCGAAGTGCAGCTTGGTGAGCGCGTGCGACCCGAACGCCATCGACGCCGAGGCATCGAGGAGAAAGATGACTTCCGTGTTGGTCTCGGCTTCGAACTCGCGGACGTGAATGCGATCGGTGCGCGCATAGAGCCGCCAGTCGACGCGCCGGATGTCGTCGCCGGGCTGATAGGGGCGATGCTGGGCGAAGTCGGTCGAGACGCCGAGGCGCGGCGAGCGGTGAAGCCCGGCGAGGAAACCGTCGACGATCACGCGCGCGACCATCGACAGGTCGCCGATCCGCGCGATGACGGCGGGATCGAGCAGCTGCGGCGGCGCCGGGGTCCAGGCGGGTGCGGTCATCGACGGCGGCGGCTCAGAGTCCCGAACGCGGCGGCTGTGCCGCACGCGTGAGTTCGGCCAGCACGCGGTCGGCGGTCATGCCGTCGGACTGCGCGTGGAAGTTGAGCAGGATGCGGTGACGCAGGACGGGGAGCGCGAGGGCGCGGATGTCCTCGTAGCCGACGTGCGCGCGCCCATGCAGCAGCGCACGCGCCTTGCCGCCCAGCACGAGGCTCTGCGCGGCGCGTACGGATGCGCCATAGGTGACGTAGCGCCTGACGTGGTCCGACGCGCCGGGAAGTCCGGGACGCGTGCTGCGGACGAGCTGCACCGCGAACCGCGCGACGTCATCGGCGACCGGCACGCGCCTGACGAGCTGCTGGAAGGCGATCAGGTCGGCCGCGCCGAGTACCTTGCGAAGCTCGGGGCGCGCGGTGGAGGTGGTACCGCGCACCACGTTGAGCTCATCGTCCTCCGGCAGATAGTCGACGATGATCTGGAACATGAAGCGATCGAGCTGCGCTTCCGGCAGCGGATAGGTGCCTTCGAGCTCGATCGGGTTCTGGGTCGCGAAGACGAAGAACGGCTCGTCGAGCGGATAGGTGCGTCCCTGCACCGTGACGTGCCGCTCCTGCATCGCTTCGAGCAGCGCCGCCTGGGTCTTGGGCGGCGTGCGGTTGATCTCGTCGGCGAGCACCACGTTGGAGAAGATCGGGCCGGCGACGAAGGCGAGCTTGCGGCTGCCGTCCGGGTTCTCCTGAATGATGTCCGTCCCCGTGATGTCGCTCGGCATCAGATCGGGGGTGAACTGGATGCGCGAGTACTGCAGGTCGAGCACGCGCGAGAGCGTCGAGACGAGCAGCGTCTTCGCGAGGCCGGGCACGCCGACGATGAGACAGTGGCCGCCGGCGAACAGCGCGACGAGCGTCTGCTCGACGATCTCCTCCTGCCCGACAACGACCTTGTGCAGCTCGTGCAGGATCTCGTCGCGCGCGGTGCTCAGGCGATCGGCGAGTGCGGCGTCGTGGGCGTCGTGAGGCGGGGCAGCCGCGGGTGGAGCGGACGGGGTCATGGTCACGAACGGGTCTCCGGTGGGGACGACGGCGGGTTGGGGGAGAGCGGACAACAGCGGCTGTGAGACGACAGCGGGTGGGGGACGACGGCGGGAAACCGAAGACGGGAGCTTGAGTTCAGTGTCATCCCGCAGGAGCCGCCGACAGGCGGCGAGTGTCGGGACGGGCTTTCCCTATCCATTGGCCGGCTATGGGCGAGGGGGAGCCCGTCCCGACACTCGGGCGCTGCGCGCCCTCCTGCGGGATGACACGCCCCCCGCAGCCCCACAGCCCACACCCCACAGCCCAAAGCCCACGTCCCACAGCCGCCTCAATGCGTCATCGCGTAGATGATGTAGTTCACACCCAGCTTGTACGCCTCGTTCGACAGCTCGATTGGCAGGAAGCCCTCGTCGGACCACTCCCAGTAGTCACCGATATCGTTGTTGTAGTTGGCCACGAAGAGCAGCCGCTTGTTGGGATCGTTGTCTTCGAAAGCGCCCCAGAACTCCGCCAGTTGCCCCTGGTTGGGGTCGTACATCTCGAGCGACTCGATCTGGAAGAACGAATCGAAGATGGGATGCGAGAGGTCGAGACGAACCAGTTGCAGCTCGGGAAAGATGCGCAGCATCTGCGCGTCAAAATTGTACTTGTGCCGCATCCCGATGAAGTCGTCGAATATGATGAAGCCGCCCTTCTGCACATACGACCGCACGATCGCCACTTCCTCGTCGGTGGGCTGCCAGAAGCCCGGCTCGCACAGGTAGAGCACCGGATACTTGAAGATGTCCGGCTCGGTGAGCGTCATGACGTTGCTCCCCGCCATGTGCGGATCGAGCAGGCTGATCTCGTTGAGGATGCGCGTGAAGTTCCGCTCGGCGCGCGGATAATCGTGGTTCCACTTGGGGTCGAAGCGCATCCCGTAATCCATATCCCCCTCGGGCCCGAAACGCACGCGCACGAATGTGAACCGCCCGTCGTACGGGACGGACGGCGCAACCTCGGTGCTGTTCCGCGATCCGCGCTGGGCGACGAGCGTGGCCGTGCCGGTGAGGAGCAGCGCGAGCGCCGCGAGCAGAATGCGTCGGGTCATGGCACGGCTCCGGGGGGTGGAGAGGTGGCACCACGCAGGTCGAGCAGCAGATCCTGCGCCTGTACGAAGTTCGGGGCAAGCTCGAGCGCGCGCAGCACCTCGCGGCGCGCGGCGGAGGCGTCGCCGGCGTCACGCAGAGCGACGGCGAGGGCGTAGCGTGCGCCGGCCTCGTCAGTGGGACGGAGGGCGACGAGCGCCCGCCGCTCCCGCACGACGCGCGACCGATCGCCGGCGGCCGCCGCGGCTTGCGCCAACCGATCATGAACGTCGGGATCGTACGGCGCGATCCAAATCATACGTTCCAGCGCCTCGACCGCACCGGCGTGATCGCCGCGGGCGGCGAGCAACGTGGCCTGCAGGTCGTTGGCCTCGACGTCGGTCTCGGCGCGCGCGGTGTGCTCGGCGAGGTCGCGCAGCGCGGCCACCGTGTCGCCGGCGGCGAGCCGCGCGCGG
>JBBQHX010000251.1:0-5336 GCA_038324385.1 Gemmatimonadales bacterium
AACGGTGCGGTGACGCCGCGCCGCCGCGGCGATCACGCCGAATCCAGCCGCGCCCGCGGCGATCGCGGCCAGCAGGACCATGGCCGTGAGCAGGAGTGCGCCGTTCCCCGCCGAGGTCAGCGCGCTGCCGGCCGACTGGCCGAGTACCGCCGAGACCAGCTCCGTCCCCAGCGCCAGCGCACCCGACCGGGCGCGATCGACCAGCAGGCTGGCCGAGTAGATGAAGAGGTCGAGGCGGAGGACGATCGCCGCCGTGATCAGCGAGAAGACGAGGAGCGCGCCGGCGGCCCCGGCTCCGGCGAGCACACGCATCGGCGCGCCGCGCGGAATGAGGGCGCGAGCGGAATTCCGCGCCGCGACGTGCCACGGTTCGAACACCTGCACCTGCGCCAGGACCCGTTCGGCGAAATCCCGCGACGGGGCGAAGTGCGGCAGGTCGTCGAGCGAAAGGGCAAGATCCCGCAGGGCGTCGAGCTCCGAACGGCACCGGGCGCATGTGCGCACGTGTGCTCGGAGCGGAGCGACACCGAACCCGACGTCACCGTCGAGCAGGAGATCGAATTCGTTGGGTAGTAGATGACGATGATTCACAATGCCTCCGGTGGCACATACGGCTCGGCACGGCGGTCGGTTTCACGGACCGTGCCGCGAGTCGGGAGGCGATGATCGCCCGGGTTCGAAGGGACTGGCATCACTCGTCGCGAAGGTGGCCAAGGAGGGCACGCAACTCGTGGCGCGCGCGATGGATGTAGGTCTTCACGGTGCCCAGCGGAAGGTCCAGTGTGGCGGCGATCTCTTCGTACGATCGCCCCTCTACGTGACGCAGCAGAATGCACGAGCGATACTCCGGCCGGAGCTGCGCGATCGCGTCCTCGATCGTCGCGCCAAGCTCGCGCGCCTCGAGTTCGTCGAGCGCGGTCTCCTGACGATCGGCAATGTCGAACGAGGTCGCCTCGATCTCCGATGCGCTGCCGGCGTGCGGCGAGCCATCCATCGAGATCGTGTCGAGCTGCCGTTTACGGAGCGCGTCGATGGCGACGTTGTTGGCGATCTTGAACAGCCAGCTCGAGAGCTTGAACTCGGGGCGGTAACGATCGATGTGGTTGAGGACCTTGACGAAGCTGTCCTGCGCCAGATCCTCGGCCATCTCGCGGTCGCGCACCATGCGGTAGATCAGCGAGAACACGGGCCGCTCGTAGCGTCGCACCAGTTCCCGAAACGCCTCGTGTCGTCCTTGCTGAGCAAGAACGACGACGTCGGCATCGGGCAGGTTCGCGAGGTCGAGCAGCGAGGCCATGACGGGCGGACGGTGCGGAAGGGGGATCGCGACGAACCGTCCGCCTCGGACCCACGCGACGAGTCTCCACGTCCCGCGCCTCCGGTCCCGATACGAACGGGTGGGATGGGCGGGTGTTCGGGGGGTCAAGCTATCGTCCGCGCGGCACGGGGTCCAGCAGAGGCGAGCCCGGTCGCCACACGCCGCGCCCTCCAGCATCGTCGCAGCCGCGCTATGTTCCGCGCATGACGACGCGAACGGGGCCCGGGGGGGCCAGCGCCGAACAAGCCAGCGCCGAACAAGCCAGCGCCGAAGAAGCCAGCGCCGCCGCGGCCGGCGGTGACGGGAAGCGGGCCTACGTCCGGCAGATGTTCTCGGACATCGCTCCACGCTACGATCTGCTCAATCGGGTGCTCAGTGCGAGCATCGACCGGCGGTGGCGGCGTGTGGCGATCGCCGAGCTCGCGTGGAGCCGTGCGCCGGCCGGGCGCTACCTCGACCTCTGCGCCGGCACGCTCGACGTCGGGGTACAGTTGGCGGCGACCCGTGGCTTTTCCGGCAGCGTGCTCGCCGCCGACTTCGCCGAGCCGATGCTGCGCGCCGGCCAGCGCAAGGTGCGGTCGCGCGCCGTGAGGCCCGTGGTCGCCGACGCACTCGACCTGCCGCTGGCCGACGCGTCCACCGACGGCGCGATCGTCGCGTTCGGCATCCGCAATCTGGCCGATCTGGACGCCGGTCTGCGCGAGACCTATCGCGTGCTGGCGCCGGGCGCGCGCTTCGTGATCCTCGAGTTCTCGACACCGCGCGCGCGGGTGGTTCGGGGCGCCTATCACGCGTACTTCCATCACGTGCTGCCGCTGGTCGGCCGCGCGGTGAGCGGACACCCGACGGCGTACCGGTATCTCCCCGAGTCGGTGGAACGCTTTCCCGAGACCGATGCCCTCGCCGACCGGATGCGGGCGGCCGGCTTCACCGACGTGCGGTGGCGCCGCCTGACGTTTGGGATCGCTGCGCTGCACATCGGAGTGCGCCCGGCATGAGCGCGCACGTCATCGGCCTCATCTCCGATACGCACGGACTGGTGCGCCCCGAGGTGCACACCGCCCTCGCCGGTGTCGAGCTGATTCTCCACGCGGGCGACGTCGGTGGCGAGGAGAACCTGATCGAGCTCGAGACAATCGCGCCCGTGCAGGCGGTGTGGGGAAATACCGACCCGGCCAGTCATGCGCGCCTGGTGGAGTCGCTGGAGCTGGAGTTCTGCGGCGTGACGGTCCACGTCAGCCACGGCCACGAACTCGGCAGCCCGCGTCCCGATGCGTTGCTGGCACGCTACCCGCACGACGTGATCGTCTACGGGCACACGCACCGTCAACTCATTGCGCGCAGCGGTCAGCGGTTGGTGATCAATCCCGGCGCGGCGGGGAAGCGACGGTTCGATCTGGCGCCGAGCGTGGCCCGCCTGACGATCACCGACGGCGTCGCGGACGTGGAGCTCGTGACGCTCTGAAACTCGGCGGCACCCAAGCCCGCCGCTGTCAGATCACCTTGAAGTGCGACGCCGGATAGAGGTAGTCCTCGCCCGAGTCGTCGATGATGCGCAGCAGGCATCCCTTCGCCTCGACCGCGAGCAGCTCGTAGATCTTGCCGAGCGTCAGGTCGTCGCAGCCGCCGGGCGCGGCCCAGCTCGGGAGCTTGAGCCAGGGGGTGGTACTTGTGCATTGCACGAGCGCTGATGGTTCCCACGCCATTGCCGTCACAGAGGCCTCCCGGTTCGAGAAAGGGCTCCGAAGTGCAAGACTGCGACCAGCAAACGTGCACGGGCGACGTGTGCCCGTTGGCTACATCTTGGCTACATCACCGTCGCATCGAGGAAGCGTGTCGCGTCCTCGGCGCGCGTGAGTTCGGTCGGGAAGCGGCGGAACCAGGACGAGAGCAGCAGTAACTCGTCGATCTCGTGCGCCGGGATCGCCGCCGGCGACTCGCGCACCGCCGGCGAGAAGATGTCGCCAACGATCTGCTTGAGCTCGTCGTGGTCGGCGCGCGTGCGCGGCGGCTGTCGTTCGGCGCAGACACGTCCACGCCGCACGACATACAGGCGATCGTCGCCGTCGTGACCGGGCACGGTGTAGACGAACGAGAGCGTCTCGACGGCGAAGCGGAGACGCGAGAGCTGTTCGCGCAGCACTTCCAGCCGGGTGAGCTTGTCGCGCAGCATGCCAGCGCGTTCAAAGGCGAGCTGCTCGCTTGCCTCGATCATCCGTGCGCGCAGCGCCTCGAGCGGCGCCTCGTCGCCCCCCTCGAGGAAGTTGCGCGCGTGCCGCACGCGTTCGTCGTACTCCGTCTCGCGGCAGCCGGCGATGCACGGCCCGAGGCACTTCTGGATCTCGTGCCGGATGCACCCGGGCGTGCGCGGGGTGAGGACGAACAGCTCGCGCTGGTCGGCGAAGTGCATGCGCGTCGTGAGCGAACAGTCGCGCAAGCCGAGGGCGTCGTTCAACTCGCGCACCGCCTCACCGATGCGCTGCGCGCCGTGGTACGGCCCGTAGTACGTCCCGGTGTCGTCGCTCCCGGCGCCGCGCACGACGAGGAGCTTGGGCGCGGGCCCGCGCGTCACCTTCACGAACGCGTAGTGCCGCCCGTCCCGCTTCATCGCCACGTTGAAGCGGGGACGCAGCCGCTTGATCGCGCGAAGCTCCAGCAGCAGCGCGGCAAACTCGCTCGGCGCGTATTCCCACTCGATCGAGCGCGCGGTACGCAGGATGCGCGCGCCCTTGTCGTCGGGGCCGCATCGGAAGTAGCTGAGAAGCCGCGTGCGTAGCTTCTTCGACTTGCCGACGTAGACGACCTCGCCGTCGTCGGCCAGCATGCGATAGATACCCGGCCGATCGGTAGTGCCCTCGCGGACGTGCCGGCGCATCGCGGCGAGCTGGGCGTCGGTGGTCGCCGGCTCGCGCATTCCGGTTACCGCTGGCATGCCACGCACAGCACGGTCGCCCGCCCGTCCACGGCATGCGTGCCGACGAGCCGCCGCGCGCACCGCGGGCAGGGCTCGCCCTCGCGGCCGTAGACGGCCAACCGTTCGGCAAACGCACCCGCGCCGCCGCTGGCATCACGGTAGTCGCGAAAGCTCGTTCCGCGGGCGGCGATCGACTCGATGAGCACGTCGATGATGGCCGCATGGAGCAGCCGAGCCGACGGGAGGGCGACCGAGCGCGCCTCGCGCGACGGGTCGATGCCGGCGCGCCAGAGTGCCTCATTCGCATAGATGTTACCGATACCCACCACGATCCGCTGATCCATCAAGAGCTTCTTCACGGGCTGTCGCGACGCCCGAAGGAACTCCGATAATCGCTCGGCGGTGAACGCGGGGTCAAGGGGCTCGACGCCCAGACCGGACTCGTAGGCCCGCCACCGCTCCACGTCCATGAGCGATACGGTGCCCAGCCGGCGGATGTCGCGGTAATGCAGCCGGCGGCCGTCGTCGAGCAGGAAGTCGAGCGTGGAGTACGCACGCTCGCGGGGGGGAAGATCGCCCGCGTCGATGAGCAGTGCGCCGGTGAAGCGTGGCTGGACGACGATCCGGTCGCCGGTATCGAGGTCGAGCACGATCAGCTTGGCCCGCCGCCAACTGTCGGCGATCACGGCCCCCGCCGTGCGGCGGGCGAGGTCCGCGGGATCGGTATCGCGGAGCACGTCGGCGCGGCGAACCTCGACTCCGATGATGCGCCGCCCGACCACCGCCCGCGCGAGGTCGCGCGCGATCGTCTCGGTCTCAGGAAGCTCCGGCACTCCGCGCGAGCTCGCGCCATCCGATGTCGGTGCGCGACTGCTTGCCGTCGAGCACGACGCGGGCGGCGACGGCGGTGCTCCGCTCGCGTGCGGCGGCGATGTCGGGTGCCACGGCGGTGACGGCCAGTACGCGGCCCCCCGAACTCACCAGCGTTCCCGATCCGGCCCGTGCCGTGCCGGCCTGGAAGATCAGAACATCGTCCGCGTCGACGGCCGGCACGGTGAGCGCATCGCCCGTCCGGGCACGCTCGGGGTAGCCCGCCGCCGCGAC
>JBBQHX010000252.1:0-5309 GCA_038324385.1 Gemmatimonadales bacterium
ATGAAGACATCCATCTGATAGACGACGTCCGCGTCCACCGGCGACGCCTCGATCTCCTGGTAATAGTGCGGCCCCGTACCGCCCGAGACGTAGCCGTTGCGCCGCTCCCAGCTCTCCCCGCGGTCGACCGAACGATAGAGGCCCTGCTCGTTCTCGTCGTTGGCCTCGATCGTCGCATAGACGATGTTCGCGTTGGCCGGCGAGACGGCGAGCCCGATCTTCCCCATCTCACTGCTCGGCAGCCCCGCGGTCACCTCACGCCAGGTCGCGCCGTTGTCGGTGGACTTGTAGATCCCCGAACCCTCGCCCCCGGCGAGGAATCCCCAGACGTGGCGGCGGCGCTGATAGGCGGCCGCGTAGACGACGTCGGGGTTCGACGGATCGAACTCGAGATCGGTGACGCCGGTGTTCGCGTCGATCTGCAGCACGGGCGCCCACGTCGCGCCGCCGTCGGTGGTGCGATAGACGCCGCGCTCGCCGCCCCCCGACCAGAGCGGCCCTTCCGCGGCGACCAGCACGACGTCACCGTCGCGCGGATCGACGAGGATCTTCCCGATGTGTTGCGAGCTGCGAAGCCCCGCGCGCTGCCAGCTCTTCCCCGCGTCGGTGCTGCGATAGACGCCGTCGCCCCACCCCACATGCCGGCCGCTCACGTTCTCCCCCGTCCCCACCCAGACGACGTTCGGCCGCGTCGGGTCGATCGTCACCGCGCCGATCGAGTACGACGGCTGCTCGTCGAAGACGGGGGCGAAGGTGACGCCCGCGTTGGTGGTCTTCCACACGCCGCCCGACCCGACGCCGATGTACCAGGTGCGCGGGTCGCGTGGATGCACGGCGATGTCGGCGATTCGCCCGCCCATGAGCGCGGGGCCGATGGCCCGCAGCTCGAGACCGCTCGCGGCGGAGGCCGGAATCGCCGTCGGAGTCTGGGCGGAGAGCGGCGCGGCGAGGAGTAGCGCGACGACGAGGAATCGGGACGCGGACGGCGACATGCGGATCGGGCCTGGGGGACGTTCGGGAACGGAAGCGCCGACTCACGGTAGATTCAGGGGGTCCTGCTGTCCACCGTCTTCTTTGCGTTCCCCCCTTATCGACCGCTCCGGCCCCCGCCTGGACCTCCGCGAGATGCTCGGGCGCGACGTCGATGTTGCCACGGCAGGCTCCCTTCACCCCGGGATGCGGGACGAGATCCTGAGAGACCTGGATCAGACGCGTATGAGCCGGGACCTCGCCATCCTCCTCGGCGAGATCCTCGATGCATCGGCTTTTCGCGACGATACGCGATTGCGTAGAATTCAATGCAGTCGCTGCAGATTGCTGACACCCCGGATGTCGCGATCCACCCCCCGGACACTACCGTAAGGCGAGACCCCGATGACCATTTCTGTCCAATTGAGCCCCGCCCAAGAGCAGGCCCTCGCCGCGGTTGCCGAACGGCTGAACGTGCCGGTCGCGGAGCTGGCCGCCGCCGCGGTCCGGGATCTGGTCGCCACGCCAGGCGACGAGTTCGCGAGTGCTGCTGAGCGTGTGCTTGCCAAGAACCGGGAGCTGTACCGACGGTTGGCGTGACCATCGCCCCAGTTCGATACCTCGCGCTTGGCGAAGTTCTCGATCTCCACCGCCAGGTTGTCGGGAGTTGGGGCGGTGCTAACGGCCTGCGCGATTTAGGCGCGCTCGAAGGAGCCGTGGCGCAGCCGCGGCAGACATTTGACGGCGATGAGCTGTATACATCGCTCGCGGAGAAGGCGGCAGCGCTCGGTTTCGCGATCATCCGGAACCACCCGTTCATGGATGGCAACAAGCGCGTGGGCCACGCGGCGCTCGAAGTGTTCCTCGTGCTCAACGCGCACGAATTGAACACCGAGGTCGACGAAGCCGAACGCATTATCCTTGGCGTGGCGGCGAGCACGATCGACCGACCGGCCTTCCTGGCGTGGGTGCAGGTGCATATGCGGCCTCTGGGCAGCGCCGGATGAAGATCGCCACTGAGCGGTCGGTCGCTCTGGTCTATCCGTCGGGAATCGCGCTCATACGTGACGCAATTGCGTCACGTCGTTCTGACCGCCCCCGCTTCTCCGCATCTCCGCCATCCTGACGCATGCCCACGACAATCTGCCTTACCGCTCTCGTTCTCCTTACCGCCCTGCCGGTTTGTAGCGTGGCACAACCGCCGACACCTATCCAGATCGAATCACTCACCCCCACCGACTCCACCCCGGAATCCGTCGTGCGGCAGCACCTCCGCGCCACCATCCGTCAGGACTGGGCCACCAGCGTTGCCCTGACGCACCCTGACGAGCTCGCGCGCACGAAGGCAGTCTTCCTCCCGATCTTCACGCGCGACACCACTGGCCTCCTCGCCACACGAGTCCTCGGCCAACTCCCGCCCGGCGGCGTCGAGGCGTTGCCTGACGCCGAGTTCCACGCGCGCCTCTTCGGCTTCCACGTCGCGCTCGCGTCCCAGGGCTCCGCGCTCGACCGGTTCACCGACGTCGAGATCCTCGGCGTCGCCCGTCCGTCTCCGGATACGGCATACGTGATCTATCGCTGGGTCCTCCCGCCAGCCGAGCGCCCGCTGCGTGGCGCGAATGTCACCGAACTGCGGTGGGATCAGGGCCGATGGTGGCTCGTGATGCTCGGCGACCTCGAGGGATTGCGAGAGCTCCTCGCGGCGCAGTAGGATTGCGCGTCGCTCATGCGGGGCCGAGGGGGCGAGCGGACGGACAGACGCAATTGAATCGCCGCGCGATGAACGGCACGCTAGCTACTCCGACCTGACGGGTAACCGCGATCGTCCACCGTGAGCCGAACGAGGCATGCCCGATAGCTGGTCGCTCGCCGAAGTCGAAGCCACGGTCGCTGACTACTTCGTGATGCTCACCCGTGAGCTGAACAGGGAGTCAGTCAACAAGCGCGACCACAATCGCGCGCTCCAGCGAGTGCTCGCGGTGCGATCCCGGGGCGCGATCGAGTTCAAGCACGCCAACATCAGCGCGGTCCTGATCGAGCTCGGCTATCCGTACATCGACGGATACAAGCCGAGAGGGAACTACCAGGATCTTCTCCGCGAAACAGTCCTCGCTCGCATCGAAACTGACCACCTCCTGCGTGCCGCGGCCGCCGCCGCGGTGGCTGAATCGATTGCAGCAGTGCCAGACGCCCTTGCCTGGGACGACGTGCTCGTTCCGCCGCCGGTTCGTGAACGGCCGAGCGACCGCGTCTACGAACGACGTTCCGCAGGCGGAGCGATCGTGAAGGGCGTCAATTATCTCGAGCGTGAGGCACGCAACCGCTCCCTTGGCGCCGCCGGCGAGGAATACGTCCTCCGGCTGGAGCACGCCCGTCTTTGGAGCGCTGGGGCACGCAGCCTGGCAGATCGCATCGAACACTCGTCACGCGAACGCGGCGACGGACTCGGGTACGACATCCTCTCGTACGAAACGAGTGGCCAGGAGCGTTTGATCGAGGTCAAGACAACACGCTTCGGCGCTCTCACGCCCTTCTTCGCGTCAAGGAACGAGGTCGCAGTCTCGGCGGAGGCCGGTCCGAAGTATCACCTGTACCGTCTGTACAAGTTCGACGCGCGGCCGAAGCTCTTCATCCTGCCAGGATCCCTGGAGGAATCCGTCGCGTTGGACCCCGTTCTTTACCGTGCGTCGCTAGCATGAGGCGAGATCAGGCGCGGGGCGAGTACAGATGGGAGTCGGACCGCCTGGCCTTGCTCGCGGTATATGACAGTAATATACTTCCCTGATGGCCGATCTTCAGTCCCTCCTCGCCCAGACAACCGGCTTCGAGTGGGACCCGGGTAACGCCACGAAAAGCTGGGCGAGGCATACGGTCAGCCAATCCGAGTGCGAGCAGCTGTTCTTCAACACGCCGCTCGTCATCGCCGCAGATGCAGCCCACTCGGGGCATGAGGCCCGCTACTTCGCCCTCGGGCGGACCGACGAGAGTCGCCCCCTCCTCGTCGTCGTCACCTTACGGGGCACCCTGCTCCGCGTCATCTCGGCCCGCCCGATGAGTCGCCGTGAACGCGAGGTATACGCCGATGCCGAAGCCAAGCAAGAAGCCGATTAAGGACACTCCAGCCGCGCCCGCGTCCGCCCCACTGCCCGCCTTCGCCTCCGAGGCCGACGAGCGCGACTTCTGGCAGGAGACCGACACGGCCGACCGCATCGACTGGTCGACCGCTGAACGCGTCCGGCTCCCCAACCTGAAGCCGTCGACGGCGACGATCTCGCTCCGGCTCCCCGAAGGGATGCTCGACGAGTTGAAGATCCTGGCCAATCAGCGAGACGTCCCGTACCAGAGCCTCCTCAAGGTCTTCCTCGCCGAACGCCTCGCTGCCGAACGCGCCCGGAAGCGCCGCGCGGGTTGAAGCTGGACGTGTGGCGCTCGATCCTGCTCAGCCCCTCACGACTTCGCGATCACGCGCCGCCGGAACGCGAGCCGTGCCTCCGCGGAGAAGCCGGTGATCAGCGTTCCGATGGCGTCGACTTCGCCGAGCCGGACGAGTTGGGGCGTAGACGACCCTGCTTCAACGGGGCGCTTTTGGTGAAGGCTCCCTTTCGCATGGGCACACTCCTTCGTCCATAGTAAAGGCTGGCGTTACTATGTCGCCATGCGCCGTCTACACGAGCGGCAGCCAGTCCCATGTCCTGCCGACCGGGTCGGTCGCTATCCGGCAGCCGGGCGGGTTTCAGGTGTTCATGCCGGCGCCACTGCCACCGGACCTCCCCCGATCGCTTGGAGGTCGAACTGTAGGCGCTGCTCTCCCAGAGGGACCGCGCCCTGGGTCGGCTGGACGGTTCGATCCAGACCCTGCCGCATCCCGATCTCTCTGTCCCCATGTACGCGCTCAGGGAGGCCGTGCTCTCGAGTCGGATCGAGAGCACGCAGAGCTCGCTCCCATATGTGCTGGCGGCGGAACCCCGTGTGTTGTCGGTCGACCGGACGCAACACCCGTGGAGAGCCTGGCGATCCGTCGCCGTGCGTTGCATCATATTCGACCAACCGACAGCTGATCGATAGGTGGCATGGCCGTCGGATACCACTCTCGCGCACGCGCATGTCCGCACCGATCTTCACACTCAAGGTGACATTGCGGGAGATCCGGCCGGCGATCTGGCGCCGGCTCGAGGTACCCGCCGACCTATCGCTCTTCGAGCTGCATCGCGTGCTGCAGGCAGCGATGGGCTGGACCGATAGCCACCTGCACCAGTTCATCCAGCGTGGCACCCACTACGGCGCGCCCGATCGCGAATTCGGCATGCCGATGCTCAGCGAGCGCCAGACACGGCTCGGCG
>JBBQHX010000253.1:0-5263 GCA_038324385.1 Gemmatimonadales bacterium
TCGACGCGCTCGCGGATCTCGGCGTTCATCTCGCCATCCAGGCGCAGTGTGCCGTCACGATCGTCGAAGCGGAGGACGCGCGCGCCTTCGCCGCCGCGCGGCACGATCATCCGCCGCAGCTCGCTGGAGGCTCCATCGGGACGTCCCGCGCGGATGCGCACACCACCGCCGTCGAAGTCGAACGAGAAGGGACCACCGCCCATCGTCTCGCCCTCGTACACGTCGGCCGCGGGGCGCGGCGTCACCTCAACCGTACGCACCTGGCCGGCGCGCCAGACGCGCATCGTCAGGGGCTGGCCGATCCGGGCGTCGCGGACGGCTCGGGTGAGCTGATCGGCCTTGAGACCGGCGACGTAGGGATCGTCGGCGTCCGCCCGGCTGACGCGGAGATCGGTGGTCCCGACGCTCGCGATCCGATCACCCTCATAGATTCCCGCCGCTTCGGCGGGACCGCCGCTCACCACGCTGGCGACGAACGCGCCAAGCGTGTCGCGCGGGGTACCGGTCGCCTGCACGGCGAGGCCGATCGCGGCGGAGCTGTCGCGGCCGCCGAGGCCGAACGCGCGCGGCCCCGGCTCGGCCCGGGCGGCGGCCGGAAGCGCCGAGGGGCGGACGGCACGCATCGTCAGGGTCCGCCCGCCGCTCTCGCCGCGGACGCGGAGCGTGACCTCGTCGCCTGGCTCGACGTCGGCCAGTGCGCGAGTGAGCCGACGCACCCCGAGCCCACGCTGGGCGGGATCGCGGGCCTCGCTCGCGCTGAGGCGGACGTCGCGTCCATTGACGGCGACCACCCGATCGCCCGCCCGCACGCCAGCGTCGGCGGCGGGCCCACCCGGCGTCACTTCGTCGATCCGAACGCCGAGCGTGTCGGCGGCATTCCCCTCGGCGAGGAGCAGGCCGACGACGGCGCGATTGGCCGGCACGGTGGTGCCGAAGGTGATGGATGCGCGTGGCTCGGGGGCCGACGGCGCGCGCTGCGCGTGGAGTCCGGGCGGAGCGGCAAGGGCGACGGCACCAACGGCGGCACCGGCGACCAGAAGTAGTTGCGTACGCATTGCAATCCTCGGCTGGTGAACTGTCCGTGTGTAGGACACCAGCCCACGCGCGAGGGTTTCCAGCGACCCACGCGCGCTGCCTCGCCCGTCAGACGACGATGTTGAGCAGACGCCCCGGCACGAAGATGACCTTGCGCGGCGCACCGGTCACGAACTTCGCGACCCCCGCGTCGGCCCGCGCGTGCGCCATCGCCTCCTCCTGCGTGACGGTGGCGGCGACCTTGATCGTGCCGCGCAACTTGCCGTTCACCTGAACGGCGAGCGTCACGAAATCCTCAGTCGCGAGCGCGGGATCGAACACGGGCCACGATGCGTCGAAGACACTGGTGGTGTGTCCGAAGAGTTCCCACAGCTCTTCAGCGACGTGCGGCGCGAACGACGCCACCAGCACGACGAGCGGCTCCACCTCGGCGCGGTGCACGGTGCGCTCACCAGTGCGGAGCACGTTCATGTACTCCATCATCGCGGCGATCGCCGTGTTGTACGACAGGCGGGCCGTGTCCTCGCCGACCTTGCGGATCGTCTGATGCAGCTTGCGCAGCACGGCCGCGTCAGGCTCGCCTGACGGCGTGCAGTCGCGTGCGCTGCTCCAGAGCCGATCGAGGAAGCGCCGCACGCCGCTGATCCCCTGATCGCGGAAGTCGCCGCCCTGCTCGTAGGGGCCGAGGAACATGAGGAAGGTGCGGAACGCGTCGGCGCCCCACTGGTCCATGAAGTCGTCCGGATTGACGACGTTCCCCTTGCTCTTCGACATCTTCGCGCCATCGCGGATGATCAACCCGTGCGCGCGGAAGCGGGTGAACGGCTCTTCGAAGTCGAGATGCCCGGCGTCGTGCAGCACCATCGTGATGAAGCGCGAATAGAGCAGGTGCAGCACGGCGTGCTCGTTCCCGCCGATGTACGAATCGACCGGGAGCCACTTCTTCGTGAGCGCCGGGTCGAACGGTACGTCGTCGCGGTCGGCGCTGGGGTAGCGCAGGAAGTACCAGGCGCTGTCGAGGAAGGTGTCGGAGACGTCGGTCTCGCGCCGCGCCTTTGCGCCGCACGAGGGACAGCTCGTGAAGTACCACTCCTCGTGGCGCGCCAGCGGCGAGATCCCCGTGTCGTCAGGCCGGAAGTCCGGGATGTCGGGGAGGACCACCGGGAGCTGATCCTCCGGGACCGGCACCGTGCCGCACGCGTCGCAGTAGACGATGGGAATCGGCGGACCCCAGTAGCGCTGCCGCGAGATGCACCAGTCGTGGAGGCGATAGTTGATCTGTGCGTCGGCCGCCTCACGCTCGGCCAACCAGGCCGTGATGCGCTCGATCGCCGCGTCGACGTCGAGCCCGTCGAACTCGCCCGAGTTGACCAGTCGCCCGTCGCCCGTGTACGCCTCGGCGAGCGGTGTCGACGCATCGTCACCCTCGCCCGCGACGACCCGCGGAATGGGTAGCTCGAACAGCGTCGCGAACTCGAAGTCGCGCTCGTCGTGGCCCGGGACGGCCATGATCGCGCCCGTGCCGTATTCCATCAGCACGTAGTCGGCGACCCAGATCGGGATCGGCGCGCCGGTGGCCGGGTTGGTGGCGTAGCCGCCGGTGAAGACGCCGGTCTTCTCCTTGTTCACCTTCCGCGCGACGAGATCCTGCTTCCCCGCCTGCTCGCGGTAGGCGGCCACCTCGCCGCGCTGCGCGTCGGTGGTGACCGGGGCGACGAGCGGGTGTTCGGGGGCGAGCACGAGATACGTCGCGCCGAAGATCGTGTCGGGGCGCGTCGTGAACACCTCAATCGCCACATCGTTATTCGCCGTCGAGCCGGGCGCGGCGCCCGCCTTCGGCTCCACCGGGAAGCGCACCCGCGCGCCCGTGCTCCGCCCGATCCAGTTGCGCTGCGCGGTCTTGGTGGTCTCGGACCAGTCGAGCCAGTCGAGATTGTCGAGAAGACGGCCGGCGTAGTCGGTGATGCGGAAGAACCACTGCTCGAGCAACCGCTGTTCGACGACGGCGCCGCACCGTTCGCACTGGCCGGCGATGACCTGCTCGTTGGCGAGCACGGTCATGTCGTTCGGGCACCAGTTGACGGCCGCGCGCTTTTTGAACGCCAACCCGCGCTTGAACAGCTGCAGAAAGACCCACTGCGTCCAGCGGTAGTACGATGGATCGGTGGTGTCGACCTGATAGCGCCAGTCGATCATCAACCCCGCGCGGTCGAGCTGCCGGCGGAAGTTGGCGATGTTGCGCGGAATGAGCCGCATCGGATGCTCGCCCACCTTGAGGGCGTAGTTCTCCGAGTGGATTCCGAACGCGTCATAGCCGAGCGGCTCGAAGACGGTGTGCCCCTGCAGCCGCTGAAATCGTCCATAGATGTCGTTCCCCGTGAACGCGAAGAGGTTGCCCACATGGAGCCCCTCAGCGGATGGGTAGGGGAACATCATCAGCGCATAGAACGGCCGCTCGCCGCCACGGAGATCGACGGCGTGCGTGCCGCGCTCCTGCCAGCGTCGCTGCCATTTCAGCTCGACGGCGGCGGGATCATAGGCGAGGGGTTCGTCGATCGGCGAATCGGGGATGGACGCGGTCATCGGCGGGACGGTACGACGGACGGCGCGCCGGCACCAGAACGGTGGCGGGCGGGCACAACGAGGATGGACGTGACGAATTCCGTGCAATCTACGCCGCGGTCGGAAGCCGACCAAGACAGCCGCCCCGCTCCCGCGCCGCCGCGTCGGTGGAGTCGCGGACGCCTCGCCTTTCGCGAATCGTTGCGCGAGGCCGCGCGCGAACGCGTGAACGAGGAGCCGACGCTGTCGGATCGCACGGCGATGACGATGCTCCCGCGCCTCGCCGGATGGTTCGGCATCGCGGCGATCGCGGCCTCGCTCGGCGCCGTCGCGCTCGGCCGCGATCTGTGGACGCCGGGCGGCGGCGGGGTCTCGATCGCCACGGTGGTGTTCGGGGTCGGACTCGGACTCGGCCTTGCCGCGCTGGTCCTGGGACTGCTGGTCGCCCCGGGCATCGAACGACCGGCGGCGGAGCTGGCGGCGGTGGCCGAAGCGGTCGCGGCGGGCAACCTGACCATCGTCGTCACGCGCGGCGCGGGATCGGGGCACCTCGAGCGACTGCGCCGGGCGGTGGGGCGGATGGTCGCGTCGCTGCGCGACCTCGCCGGCGCGATGCGCGGCGCGTCGCACGACGCGGCTGCGCTGGCGGAGCAGATCATGGCCAGCGCCGACCAGATGTCGGGGCGCGCGCAGGACACGGCGCAGACGTCGGCCGAGCTCTCGCAGCGCGCGCACGAGATGGCGGACGTGATCAGCGGCGTGACTGACGACGCGCGTCGGCTCAACGCGATCGCGGCCGATCTCTCGTCAGGCGCGCACGCCGGCGCGAACCGCAACCGCCAGTTGCGGGAGCTATCGGCCGACAACCGCGAGCGGCTCGACGCCGGCGCGATCGCGCTCGGCCGCCTCGAGGACGAGGTCCACCACACGGCGAAGACCGTCGAGGCACTCGCCGACGCGTCGGAGGAGATCCGGTCGTTCGTCACGCTGGTGCAGAAGATGGCGCGCCAGAGCCGCCTGCTCTCGCTCAACGCGGCGATGGAAGCGGCGCGCGCCGGTGAGCACGGCGACGGGTTCGCGGTCGTGGCCGCTGAAGTCCGGCGGCTCGCCGCCATGTCGAACGACGCCGCCTCACGCACCGACACCACCGTCTCGGCGCTGCTCACGCGCCTCGAAGCCTCACGAGCCTCGACTGCTCGCGCCGTCGCCACGGTCGACGACGCCCTGAGCGCGACGCGTCAGGCAGGCGTCTCGTTCGGCCTCGTCGAGGGGGCGGTACAGGAAGCCGACGCCTGGATGAGCGCGACCGAGGCCGCCGCCGTGGCCACGAGCGAGCTCGCGCACGGCATGAGCGCCCGCCTCGAAGCACTCGCCGACGGTACCCGCACCTTCGTCGTCGCCACCCGTCAGGTGGCGGCCGCGAGCGAGGAGCAGAGCGCGAGCACGCAGGAGATCGCCGCCGCCGCCGGCACCCTCGCCGGTGCGGCGGAACAGCTCGCGATACTGACGAACCGGTTCAGGCTGGGGGAGTAGCGGCTCTGGGCTCTGGGCCATGGGCTATGGGCGCGTAAGGGGAGTGTCATCCCGCAGGAGCGCCGTCAGGCGCGAGTGTCGGGATGGGCTCCCCCTCGCTCATAGCTCGCTCGCCCGCCCGCTCGCCCGCCCG
>JBBQHX010000254.1:0-5229 GCA_038324385.1 Gemmatimonadales bacterium
TCAGAACGCGCCACGCTCAATGCCGCGCCACCCTTCAGGCCCCAAGCCCAGTCCCACCCTCGCGGGCAGTCCTCCGCGTCCTCCGCGTCCTCCGCGGTCAAATTCGTAGTCCCCCACCCCGCACCCCCACCCCCCCGGGACGTCGAAACCGAGCCCCCGCATCCTTAAACTTCACCAGAGCCGCCAAAGAAAAACAAACCCGCACCACAGACCAATGCGCCCCGCTACGATCGCCGCCGCACTGCTGCTCGCCGCAACGGTCACCGCGCCCGCCGCACGAGCCCAGGCGCGACCCGACAACACGCCGATCCGCCGCACCCTGCTCCTTCCCGACGCCGTCTGGGATGGTCACGCCGGGCGCCCGTCGTCCGGGTGGGCGGTGCTCGTCGAGGGGGAGCGCATCGCCGCGGCGGGGCCGGCGACGGGGATGCGTGTGCCCGCGGGCACCGACACCGTTCGGCTTCCCGGTCACACGCTGATGCCGGGGATGATCGAGGGGCACGCACACCTCTTTCTCTATCCCTACGATCAGACGCCATGGGAGACGCAGGTGCTCCGCGAGTCCTACGCGCTACGCACCGCGCGGGCGGTCGTCCATGCGCGTCAGACGCTAGAGGCCGGCTTCACCACCGTGCGCGATCTCGGCACCGAGGGCGCGGGCGACGCCGACGTTGGGCTCAAGCAGGCGATCGAGCGCGGCGTCATTCCGGGGCCGCGGCTCGTCATCTCCAATCGCGCGCTCGTCGCCACGGGGAGCTACGCGCCGAAGGGCTTCGCCACCGAGGTGCGCGTGCCGCAGGGCGCCGAGGAGGCGGACGGTCCGGATCTCGTGCGCGCCGTGCGGCAGCAGATCGGCGCGGGCGCCGACTGGATCAAGGTCTACGCCGACTATCGCTGGGGTCCCGACGGCTCGGCGCAGCCCACCTACTCGCTCGAGGAGCTCACCACGATTGTCGAGACCGCACGCTCGAGCGGACGGCCGGTGGTCGCGCACGCCAGCACCGCCGAGGCGATGCGGCGGGCGGTGCTGGCCGGCGTCGAGACGATCGAGCACGGCGACGGCGGCACGCCCGAAGTGTTCCGGTTGATGGCCGAACGCGGCGTCGTGCTCTGCCCGACGATCGCCGCGGGGGACGCGATCTCGCGATACGGGGGGTGGGTGCCTGGCGAGGGACCGGAGCCCGCTCGCATCGCCGCCAAGCGCCGCAGCATCGCCGCGGCACGAGCGGCCGGCGTGTCGTTATGCATGGGCGGGGACGTCGGCGTCTACGCCCATGGCGAGAACGCGCGCGAGATGGCGCTGATGGTCGAGTACGGCGTCCCGGTCATCGACGTCCTGCGGGCCGCCACGTCCGGCAACGCGGCGATGCTGCACATGGAGGATCGCGTCGGCTCCATCGCGCCGGGACTGTTCGCCGATCTCGTCGCTGTCCGTGGCGACCCGACTCGCGACATCCAGGCCGTGCGCGAGGTGGGCATGGTGATGAAGGGCGGTCAGCTGGTACGTTCAGCGCCCACATCGGTTCCCTGACGGCCGCGCTGGCCGTCGTCATGGCTGATCGGCAGCCGCACGATGAACGTGCTTCCCTCGCCTGGCGTGCTCTCGACCGTGATATCACCGCCCAGAAGCCGCGCCAGGCGGCGAGACACATCCAGTCCGAGCCCCGTGCCTCCCACCTGGCGAGTCGTCGTCTGCTCGACCTGCCAGAACGGGTCGAAAATCGCCTCGTGATGCTCCGGCCGGATGCCGATCCCGGTGTCGCGCACCGTGAACAGGATGTCGTGCGGCGCATCCGGGTCCCCGCCATGCGGCACGGGCCCGATGAACGTGATGACGATCTCACCGCTGTCCGTGAACCGGGCTGCGTTATCCAGCAGACTCGCGAGTATTTGTTGCAGCTTGCTCGCGTCGCCGGTAAATGCGACGGACTGGGTGGGGTACTCCGCGCGGAGCCGGAGCGCGCGGCTGTTCGCGAGCGGCGCGGCGACCCGCATCGCTTCCCGCACGACGCTGCAGGCGTCCAGCACCTCCCATCGCACCGGCGTTCGCCCCGCGTCCACGCGCGACAGCGTCAACATCTGATCGATCAGCCCGAGCAATTGCATCGCGCTCGCCTTGATGCGCCGCAGTTGCGTGCGCTGCTCGTCGTTGACCGGACCGGTGATCCCGTCGGCGAGCAGCTCTTCATAGCCGAGGATCGCCGTGAGTGGCGTGCGCAACTCGTGACTCATCGTCGCCAGGAACTCTGATTTCGCCCGCCCCGCCACTTCGGCCCGTCGAACGAGCGCCGCTTCACGGGACGCCGCGAGCAACAGCGTGTCATCCATCTGCCGCTGCAACTCGGCCGCCAACTCGTGCGCCTCTCCTTCACTGGCAGCCACGGGCGACTCGTGAAGCTGCACGGCGACTCCAGCGATCTCGTCGGCTGAACGCCGCACGGGCCACGCCGTCAGCGTGACGCGCGGCCGCGAGGCCCCGTCGGCGCTGCACGGTGCCGGGGGAAGCTCGATCTCGTCGACCACGCCTCCCGTGCGATAGACGGTCTCGAGCGCCGACGCCACGGCGGTCGCAACGTCCATCTGCTCGTTCCCGGGAAAGGGCGCCCCGACCGCGACGCGCATCCCGAGCAGCGCACCGTCCAGAAATGGGGCGTTGGCGTACGCGACGCGATGGTCGTTGCCCAGTGCCAGGAAACAGGGGACGGGTGACCGGTCACACCACTGGCGCGCGGTCGCGATGATCCCGTGCGTACTGGCTCCCCGCCGCTCCGTTCCCATGTCCCACACTGGAACGCGTTCCACCATCTGATCGCTCTGGCTTCTCTCGGTGCGTGCAACTCGCTCATCATCGGGCTTGGCGGTCGGCATCCACGGTCCTCCAGGCATCCTCTCCTCGTGTTCGCATGCGTCACACGGGATCGTCGGTCACCGCTCGAAACCTAGGGGGTCCGACGGGCGTCCCTCCGTCACGTCAGGCTCTCGAGCCGCCCGACACATCAGGACGATATCGGTGTCCGTGTAGCGTTTTGGAAGCAAACGTTTCAAGACGCGCGCCACCAACCCGCATCGTTGTACGATCGCCCGAACATATGACGAGGCGACCCACGGCCGATCGCGCCGCGATATGACGCGAGGTTCTCGTCGAGGGTTCTCCGAACTCATCTGTTTCAGTTCAGTATCGGCCCATGGCCTGCGATTGCGCGACCGCCCGGGCGGCGTCGGCAGGGGGGGCCGGCCTCTTGCTCATTCATGGTCCAGTGCCGTATTTACAGACAAGAAGACGCGGTCAGTCCGCGCTGATCTAGCCGCCGGCGCCCAGTGATGCCATCTGCAGCATCGCGGCGCTCCGTACCGCCGCGGATTGCCCAGGCCTCCACTCGACCCCATCACGCCGATTTGAGGTCGTTGCACGGCACACCCTACGTCCGGGCCCGGAAGCCGCGTGGTTGAATCACCGCAATCCCTCCTCTCGGACACCTGGCACGATGTCGTGCGCCGCCTGTTCGCCAGCGAGATGCGAGGCGAGACGGACGAAGCCGCCTCGGTCGCCGCTGGCGACCGCACCTGTGCGCGCGTCTCGGACGGCCTGTCGCGCTGGTTCGGCCCGTATGGCGCGCGCGCGCTCGTCACGCGGGCCATCGCACGCGCGAAGGTCGACCACCCAGTCCTGAACGGTGTGACCTTCACGGGCGAATCGGCACGGTGCCTGACGGGGCTCGCCGAGAGTGCGCGGCTCCACGGCGCGTCCGCAACCGCCGAGGGCCTTGTCGCCATGCTCGCGTCGCTCGCCGACGGACTCGGCCGGCTGATCGGCAACGATATCGCCGAGAACCTCCTCGAGCAGTGCGTCACTGGATCCACACCCACGGGCGCCGCGCCGGCAGCCGACCTGGGACTGAGCGACGACGTACCTGAGCCGATCAAAGAGCCATGACTGATGACGTAACTCGCGACCCCGCTCCACGGTCGCGTCAGGGCCACGGACGCGCCGAGGCAGCCCCACAGCCCGGCATCCGGCAGATCGCGACCGGCGTGCCGGGTCTCGACCCGGTCCTCGGGGGCGGACTCCCCGAGTTCTCCTTCAACGTGCTCGCGGGCGGACCCGGTGCCGGGAAAACTACGCTCGCCCAGCAGATCCTGTTCGCGAACGCGACACGGGAGCGGCCGGCACTCTATTTCACGGTGCTCGGCGAACCGACGGTGAAGATGCTGCGCTATCAGCGGCAGTTCACCTTCTTCCGGCCCGACCGTGTCGGATCGGCGGTACAGTATCTCAATCTCAGCGAGGAGGTGCTGTCCGGCGATCTCGGCGCCGTCCTCGAGCGGATGACCGTCGAGGTCGAGCGGCTCACGCCGGGGATCATCGTCGTCGATTCCTTCCGCACCATCCGGCCCGGGTTCGACACCCCTATATCGGCAGACGGAGCCCCGCGGGTGCCCGAGACGATGGCGCTCGAACAGTTCGTGCAGCGGCTCGCGCTGCATCTCACGTCCTGGGAAGTGACGTCGCTCCTCATCGGCGAGTACACGGAAGAGGAGCAACGGCAGCCGCTGTTCACGATCGCCGATGGCATCCTCTGGCTCACCCAGGCCACCGACCGCAACTCCGTCGTCCGCAAGCTGCAGGCGGTGAAGGTCCGGGGCCAGGCGCAGATGCCCGGGTTGCACACCTTCCGCATCAGCGATGACGGACTGCAGGTCTTCCCGCGCATCCCCGATCAACAGTGGGGCCGCCGGGAGCGTCGCGAGCGCTCCGACGCGCGTCTGTCCACCGGCGTGCCCGGACTCGATGCGCTCATGGGCGGCGGTATCCCGGCGGGCGACGCGGTCATGATCGCCGGCCCGTCCGGCACCGGCAAATCCACCTTCGGCATGTTGTTTGCCGCCGACGGTCTTCGCAACGGCGAGGCGGTGGTCGTCGCCGCATTCGAGGAGTACCCGGCCGACTATCTCACGCGCCTCGGCGCCTTCGGCGTGGACACGGGTGCGCAGATTGCAGACGGAAAGCTGCGGGTGACGTATCTCCGGCCGCTCGACCTCTCGGTGGACGAAACGCTCGCGGAGATTCTCGAGAGCGTCCGCGAATCCGGCGCGACGCGGGTCCTTATCGATTCGCTGACCGGCTTCGAGGTGGCACTCGCGCCAGCGTTCCGTGAGGATTTCCGAGAGTCGCTCTACCGGCTGGTTGGGGCGCTGACGGCGACCGGCGTCACCGTCTTCATGGTGCAC
>JBBQHX010000255.1:0-5213 GCA_038324385.1 Gemmatimonadales bacterium
GGCCGCTCGCGACGCAGCTGGACGCTTCACAAAACCACGAACGCAGCACCGCCCGGACCCGCCCGTCCCCGTCGCCCCCTGAGTGTCCTCCGGTCCTGTATCCGCTCACCCTCAACCAAGGGAACCTGTCTCCTGAACGAATACAGGCGGCACTTCCACTGACGCTTGACACGAGGTCAATGGCGGCTTGCGGACCGTCGCCCGGCGCTGCATTCTCGTGCGGCGGCAGAGGGCCGCGGACGTCACCCCCACACGGGAGCGCGCTCAATGCGGGCAGGGATCGATCGATTCGACGGCGCGGCCGGACGTGGGCCCCGTCGTCGGGGGTGGCGCAGGGCGGGCCTGCTGGTGATGATCGCAACCGGCTGTGCGGGGGACTCGGATGCCGCGAATCGGTTGGAACCTGCGTCCGGAACCGCCCGTAGCGTGATCGCGTCGGCGGCGCCGCTCCCGGGGACGAGTCGGACGGAGAACGGCGTGACGATCGTCGAACATGGCGCGGACGCGTTCGACCGCGCGCCGCGGTTCACACTCGACTCGGTTCCGCTGGCGGTCATGGGCGGCCAGGATGAGCCGGCTGATTTCGACCTGACGCGCGTGTCGCAGGTCGTTCTGCTGCGGGACGGCCGGGTGGCGACCTTCGCCGGGATTGGGGCGCGACTACTCCTGTTCGCGGCCGATGGAACACCGGGACGTGTACTCGGCCGTAGGGGGCGAGGTCCGCGGGAATTCTGGGCCCCCACCGGCATCACACTGCTCGCGGCCGATACCCTCTTGATCCGAGACGGGGCCAATCGCCGACTGTCGTGGGTTACCCCGGATTCGGGCGTGGTCGAAGAAATCCCGTTGTCGGGCAACCCGCTCGCCGCACGGGGATCTCCCGGCGGCGCGCTGCGCGACGGGCGGGTCATCGTCCATGCGCTCTATAACGTTGCGTACGGGGAGTCGGCAGACACGGTGTTCCGGCCGCTCGGCGAGGTTGGCGTTCTAGATCCGGCCTCCGGCGCCGTGACACCTCTGGCGTCACTGCCCGGGCACGAACTCGCCACCCGGGAGACCCGCTACCGCGGGCGACGCAGCAACGAGTCGACCGTGCTTGGCTTCGGCCGAGGGGCGCATGCGGTCGCGTTGGACACGGTCGTCGCGACCGCGATCGGTGACGGGTACACTGTAGATTTTCGGACGCCCGATGGAACGATCGTGCGACGAATCGTGGTGGATCAGCCTCGAAGGGCCGTGACCCAGGCGATGCGCGACGACTTCATCGCGACGGCGCTCGAGCGGATTGAGAGATCGAGCGGCGAGGCAATGGTCGACCCGGCGGAGAGTAGGCGCCTGACACGCGAACACCCATTTGCCGATTCGCTGCCGCCGTATCGCGGTCTTCATGCCTCCTCCGACAACCGCCTCTGGGTTGTCGATGCGACCGCGTTTGACGACTCCATACGCGCGGCCACAATGTTCGACCTGAATGGCGCAATCCTCGGGCGCCTGACGTACACCCTCGAGGGCCACCCGATGGCGTTCGGACCGGATCGCGTCGTCCTCCGGTCGCGGGACGCCGACGACGTGGTGACGCTCAGCGTCTACCGAATCGTGCCGGTGCGCTGACACCATCGCCACACGACTCCCGTTGCGCGTTAAGCGTCGTGTGGCACGATCGCGTCCACGGCGGCCAGCTCGTCCGCCCCCAACGCCCACCCCGCCGCCCCCGCGTTCGCCTCGATCTGCTCCGCCGACGTCGCCCCCGCGATCACTGATGCCACCGCTGGCCGGGCCAGCAGCCACGAGAACGTGAGCTCGAGCAGGGTCCGGCCGCGTGAGGCGGCAAGGTGCGTCAACCGCTCCACCCGGTCGAGGTTGTCCTCGGTGAGCCCACCCGCGAACCGCGGTATGTCGGCGATCCGGGTGCCCGGTGGTGCGGCCGCGCCCTTGCGATATTTCCCTGTCAGCAGCCCGTTCGACAGTGGGAAGTACGGCAGAAACGCGACGTCCAGCTCCGCGCACGCTGGCAGTACGGCGCGTTCGGGCTCGCGATGGAAGAGGCTGTATTCGTTCTGAACGCTGACGAATCGCGCCGCACCCGGCTCCACCGCCAGCTCGGCCTCGCGCAACTGGTCGGCCGAGAAGTTGGAGCAGCCGATCTCGCGCACCTTTCCTTCGAAGACGAGCTCGTGCAGCGCGCCCAGCGTATCGGCGATCGGCACATCGGGATCGGGGTTGTGTAGCTGGTAGAGATCGATGTGCGTGGTGCCGAGTCGGCGTAGACTCGCCTCGACGGCGCTCTTGATATACGTCGGCGACGCACCGCGTCCGTCGGGCATCCGGTTGGCGAACTTCGACGCGATCACGGCCTCGGTGCGACGCCCGTCGAGCGCGCGGCCGAGGTACTCCTCGCTGTCGCCGCCACCGCCGTACACGTCGGCCGTATCGAAGAACGTGATGCCGACGTCGAGCGCCGCGTGCACCACCTTCGCCGTCGCGTTCGCATCGATGCGCATACCGAAGTTGTTACAGCCGACGCCGACGGTAGAGACGGCGAGGCTCCCGATCGATCGTGTGTCCATGATCCGGGGGGCAGGTGAGGAATGGGAGGAACGCCACGCGGAGCTGCGCCGCAATCGTGCGGCGACCGGCCGATCAGGCCGAGCGTGGCTCGTCAGGTGAACGCTTCACTCGCGAGATGCGTGCGCGGCGCCCGGGATCTGCCGAAACGTCTGGGAAACGGAACGGCTCTTGAGGCATGGAACTCCATCGCGAGTGCGCCCCCGTCCGGGACGCGCCGCGAACACCCGACCAACAGGAGAACCATATGACGCCGAAGCTCAAGCCGCTCGAAGAACAGGTCATGGTCATCACCGGCGCATCCAGCGGGATTGGGCTCGCCACGGCCAGGCGTGCCGTCGCGAGCGGCGTCCGCGTAGTGCTGACCGCGCGCAACGAGGAGGCACTCGCCAACGTGACGGAGTCGCTGACGGCAGACGGCGGACAGGCGGTCGCCGTTCCGGCCGACGTGGCCGACAGGGCTGCGATGCAGCGCGTCGCCGACACGGCCGCGCAGCGGTTCGGCGGCTTCGATAGCTGGGTCAACAACGCGGGCGTTTCGATCTACGGCCGGCTGGACGAGGTCGACGAGGCGGACAGCCGGCGCATGTTCGACACGAACTTCTGGGGCATGGTCCACGGGTCGCTGATCGCCCGGCGTCACCTCCTCTCGCGCGGCGGCGCACTGATCAACATCGGGAGCGTCGCGTCGGATCAGGCGCTGCCGTTGCAGGGGATGTACTCCGCCACCAAGCATGCCGTGAAGGGATTCACCGATGCGCTCCGGATGGAGATCGAGGAAGAGGGCGCGCCGATCTCGGTCACGCTGATCAAGCCGGCAGGGATCAACACGCCGTTTCCGCAGCACGCGCGCAATTACATGGATGCCGAGCCCAAGCTGCCACCGCCGGTCTATCCGGCCGAGGAAGTGGCAAACGCCATTCTGCACGCGGCAACGCATCCGGTGCGCGACATCTATGTCGGCGGTGGCGGCAAGGTGATGAGCGCGCTCGGCCGCCGCGTGCCGCGCGTCATGGACTGGTTGGCCGAACAGACGATGATCGGGCAGCAGCGGCGCGACGAGCCGCCCCGCGACCCGGCGGGGTCGCTGCATCAGCCCGGGCGCGACGGTCGCGTGGAGGGCGATCATCCAGGGTACGTCATGCGGACCAGCGCCTACACCCGCGCCGCGCTGAACCCGATGGTGGTCGGAACGCTGGGTGTCGCTGGGCTGGCCGCGTACGCGTGGCTGCGGAACGGTGGCAGCCGCGAGTCGATCCCTCGCCCGCGTCAGGCAGGTCGTCGCCGGCGGTAGACGGTGACACGGCGGCCGGTGCCGAGCGGGTACGAAAGTCGCCATGGGGCGGGTATGTCGAAGAAACCCGATCCCACGAGACTCGTGACGCTCGGCGGACTGGCCGGGCTGGCTGCCGTCGCGTTCGTCGTCACCGCCCGCCGCGTGTTCGCCCGCCAGACCGCCGCCGCGGATACGACGGTTCGCGACGTCATGCACCAGGGCGCCGACACTCCGGCGGGCGAGGTCGCCGACGCGACCTGGCCGACCAGCAAGACCGAGGTCCAGCTTCCCCTTGCGCTGTTGGTCGCGACGGCGGTCTGGACGGTCCGTCGGCAGGGGCCGGCCGGGGCGATCGCCGGCGCGGCGGCGTCGGCGGCCCTGGTGAGTCGCGCGTTCGAGGAATGGATGCCCGGTCGCCGCCCGCCGCCGGAACGCGATCAGAGCGAGCCCAGCTTTCCCAGCGGTCGCGCCCTCGAGACGTCCTCGATCTGGTTCACGACGGCGTACATCCTGGCGCGTGAGGGGCTCGGCCCGCCGGCGGTGATGGTGCCGGTGGCGCTCGCCTATCCGCTGGCCGCGTCGGTGAGCAAGCTCGCGCGCGACGGCCATTGGGGGAGCGACATCGTCGGCGGGTGGCTGGCCGGAACGGCGATCGCCGCCACCTGCGCGGCAACCTACGAAGCGTCGGCGGGGCGCCGGGCCGGGCGGCGCCGGTGACCTCATCGCTCCTCTCGCTCTTCTCGGGACGGCTGGGCGGTCGTCGCGCGGTGGTCACGATCGTCCCGCGCCGTACTTTCGCCGATGTCATCCTGCCCCCCGCGACACGCCGCACGCTCGATCAGGCGCTGTCGCAGGTGCGCAGCCACACGCTGATCTTCGACACGTGGGGGCTCGGCGAGCGCCACACGACAGGGCTCGGGTTGGCATTCAATTTCGCCGGCCCGCCAGGCACGGGAAAGACGATCTGCGCCGAGGCGATCGCGCATGCGTTAGGCAAGCAGCTCCTCGTCGTCAACTACGCCGAGGTCGAATCGATGTGGATGGGGGAGACGCCGAAGAACGTCGCGGCCGTCTTCCGGGCGGCGGCCGATCAGGACGCGGTGCTCTTCTTCGACGAGGCCGACGCGATCGCCGCACGACGCACCGCCGGCGCCAACCTGCCGCAGCAACTCGAGTCGACCACGGTGGTGAATGAGCTGCTGCGCGAGCTCGAGGCGTTCAACGGAGTGGTGATTTTCGCGACCAATCTCGCGCAGAACTTCGATCCCGCCTTCGAGCGCCGCATCCGCACGCACGTTCTCTTCGAGATGCCGGGCGAGGAGGAGCGCGAGCGGATCTGGCGCGTGCAGATCCATCCCACGCGTACGCCGCT
>JBBQHX010000256.1:0-5208 GCA_038324385.1 Gemmatimonadales bacterium
ACGTAATAGATTCGAGGCGGCATGCCCGCACGATGCAAGCGGGGGCGATCGGCGGCGGACGAAAGCGATGCCGACCGCATCGTGAAACGGCGCGGTGTCGCCAGCGGGCTATGGGCGAGGGCGGGCCCGTCCCGACACTCGCGGCTGCGCCGCTCCTGCGGGATGACAATCGCCCAACCCCCCCCGCCCCCCGCCCACTGCCAACCCCCTCCGCCCACCGCCCACCGCCCACCGCCCACCGCCCCCCGCCCACCGCCCACAGCCCACAGCCCACAGCCCACAGCCCACAGCCGCCGTTCCCACAGCCGCCGTTCCCACAGCCGCCGTTCCCACAGCCGCCGTTCCCACCGCCGCCCTTCCCCCCGCCGCCCCTACTCCCGATTCGTCAGCGCGAACGACAACCCTTCCAGCTCCATCGCCATATTCACGTGCTTCACCGTGATACCGGCCGGCACCACGAGCTGCGCGGGGGCGAAGTTGAGGATCGCCCGAACACCGGCCTCCACCAGCAGGTCGACCACACCCTGCGCCTGCTCGGTGGGAACCGTGAGCACCGCGATGTCGGGACGATCGTCGGCCGCGTCGGCCGTGAGCGAGGCGACGTCGCGCACCTCGAACCGGTCCCACATCGTCCCGATCTTCTCCGGGTTGTTGTCGTAGACCGCGATGATGCGGAAGCCGCGCTGGCGGAAGCCGCGGTACTGGGCCAGCGCGGTGCCGATCTTTCCGGCGCCGACGATGACCACGCGCCATTCCTGGCCGAGGCCGAGGATCTCGCGGAGGCGGCCGGCGAGCTCGGGGACCGAGTAGCCGAGCCCTCGCTTGCCGAACGACCCGAAGAAGCTCAGGTCCTTGCGGACCTGGGCCGAGGTCGTCCCGCCGCGCTGGGCGAGTTCTTCGCTGGAGACCGTGGAGTGGCCGTGATGCTCGAACTCCTCCAGGAAGCGGAGGTAGAGCGAGAGGCGGCGGACGGTCGAGTCGGCGATGCGTTTCACGAGGGGGGCGGGGGCTTGTGAATTCGTTCACAAGATAACGCGAGCCGGCCCCCCGGCACCAGCGGAGCGTGTCTCGACGCGAGGGAGGGCCACGCGGCGGGGGCAATCGCCTGGGCGAGGCGGCCGGGTTATCTTCGGCAATGCCTGTAAACGTCACGTCGGAAATCGGCCGCATGCGCGCGGTGTTGGTGCACACCCCCGGGCCCGAATTACTCGCGGTCACGCCTGACACGCGCGAGGACTTCCTCTACGACGACATCATCGACATCGAGACGGCCAACCGCGAGCATCGCCGGTTCGTCGCCCTGCTCGAGCGATATGCCGCCGTCCATCAGGTGCGCGATCTCCTGCACGACGTGCTTGAGAACCCCGAGGTGCGCGAATACGTGGTGCGCGAGACTACCAACGTCATTCCGTCCGAGCCGCTCGCGCGCGAACTCCTCGAGGTGCCCACCGAGCTGTTCGTGCAACGGCTGATCGAGGGGCGCGAGGAGGAGCAGGGTCCGCTCGCGCGCACCCTCAACGAGACCGGGTACATCCTCCCGCCGTTGCCGAATCTCTTCTTCACGCGCGACACGGCGATGGCGATCGGCGAGCACATGATGGTCGGCTCGATGCGCTACGCCGTGCGGTGGACGGAGGAGCTGCTGATGCGAGTGCTCTTTCGCTCGCACCCACTGCTGGAGAACAAGGGGATCCTCTACGACGGCTCGATCGAGCGGCGGCACAACTACTCGCTCGAAGGCGGCGATGTCCACCCGCTGCGCGCCGACACGGTGATGATCGGCTTCAGTGAGCGGTCGAGCCCCGCGGCCATCGATGCGCTGACGGCGCTGCTGTTCGAGCAGACGCCGATCGAGCATGTGATCGTCGTCGTGATGCCGAAGGAGAACACGGCGTTCCATCTCGACATGATCTTCACCCAGGTCGACCGCGACCTGGCCGTGGTCTTCCCCCCGCACTTCGTGGGCACGGAGCGGCTATCGGTGCTCTACTGGAAGAAGGGGGAGAGCACGCTGCACGAGATGCCGAGCGTCTTCGCCGCGCTGGAACGGGTCGGCATGAAGGTCGAGCCGATCTATTGCGGCGGGCAGCGGCGGATCGAGCAGGAGCGCGAGCAGTGGGCCTCCGGTTGCAACTTCGTCACGCTCCGTCCGGGACTCGTGATCTCGTACGAGCGGAACCACGCGACGTTGCGCGAGATGGAGAAGTTCGGCTTCCGGATCATCCCCGCCGTCGACTTCCTCACCGGTGGCACGCGTGTGGAAGATGGCGAACGTGCGGTGGTCACCTTCGAGGGCGCCGAACTCGTGCGCGGCGGCGGCGGCCCGCGGTGCATGAGCTGCCCGGTGACGCGGGACGACCCGTGGGGCTGACCGCGTCACAGACGGTCGTGAGGCAGGCCGTCTGATGGACGGCGCCCTCCGCCACACGCTCGGACTGGCCGCCCGTCCCCGGGCGCCGCTGCTCGTCGAGCGCGCCCGCGATCTTCTCGCGGCCGGCCCGCTCGACGCGGCGACACTGATCGCGCACGTCTGTGCGCAGGCCAGAACCCCCGCGCTCATCGCCGAACACATGGCGATGGCGCTACTCGGCGAGTGGCCCGAGTTCAGCCGCGGGGCGGACGGGCTCTGGCGCCACGCGGCCGCGTCAGGCGCTGGTGCCGCGCCCGACTCCGGCGATAACAGCCTGTTCGTCCATCCCGCCGGCACGAGCGCGCCGGCACGTGATAGAGACAGGCTCGACCGCCTCTCCTACGTCGTCGTCGACGTCGAGACCACCGGCGGCCAGGCCGAGCGTGGAGACCGGATCACCGAGATCGCCGCCGTCGTCGTCCGCGGCGGCGAGATCGTCGAAGTGTTCGAGGCCCTCGTCAACCCGCAGCGGGCGATCCCGCCCTTCATCACCCGCCTGACGAACATCTCGTGGGAGATGGTGCGTGACCAGCCGACCTTCGCCGAGCTGTGCGAGAACGTCGTCCGCGTGATGCAGGGACATGTCTTCGTCGCGCATAACGCGGCCTTCGACTGGCGCTTTGTGTGCGCCGAGGTCGCCCGCAGCAGCGGTGCAACGCTCGAGGGGCGGCGACTGTGCACCGTCCGGCTCGCCCGCAAGCTCCTCCCGCAGCTCCCGCGTCGTTCGCTCGACTGGGTCGCCCGCCACTACGGCGTCGACATCACCGCCCGCCACCGTGCTGCCGGCGATGCGGTGGCGACGGCGCACGTTCTGCAGGGACTCCTCCGCGATGCCGCCGATCACGGCGTCGAGACCTGGTCGCAGCTCGACCGCTTCCTCTCGGCGCCCTCGGCCACCGCCCGGCGTCGGCGGCCGCGAGGGCGGTCAGGGATGCCCGGGCCGGTGGATCGGGATACGACGGCGTAATGGTCTCGACCTCCGTCGACGCCCGTGCGGGGGCTGAGCTTCGCAAGATCGACCACGGAGGGCACAGAGGACACGGAGGACGGCAGCAGCGGGTGCCTCTAGCGACGAGGGGCTGGCGCGACGGCTCTGGCAGCGATGCGCGACGGGATCATCGATGAGCGAAGAGAGGAACGGCACCGCCGCGTCAGCACCGGCGCCCCAGATGGCGCGCCTGCGATGGCTGGCGGTGCTGTTCCCCCAGCATTTCACAGACCTGGATTGGCAGCGAACTCAACTCGCCAGCCGAGTCTCGACCTCGCGAGCAGTCCTCCGCGTCCTCCGCGTCCTCCGTGGTAAAAAACCTGTACGACCCCACCCGCCTGACGCGGCCAGAGCAGCCGAGACAGCCCTAACAGCCGAACGACCCCAGACCGCCACATCGGGCTCCCAGGAGCCAGGCACCACGAACCCCATCGAACGATGACCTTCCCAGCACCCCTTCACCAGACACGCCAACACGGCCGCTGGACGGTCCACGCGATCCAGGCCGGCGGCCAGCAGCTCGACGGCGGCGCGATGTTCGGCGTCGTTCCCAAGCCGCTCTGGGAACGGAAGCTCCCCGCCGACAGCCGCAACAGAATCCCGATGGGGATGCGCTGCCTGCTGATCGAGCACGAGGCCGGGCTGGTGCTGGTCGATACCGGGGCGGGGCACAAGGAGACCGAGAAGTTCTACGGGATTTATGGGATCGAGAACAGCGCCGCGACGGCCGGCATGCCTGACGATCCGGGCCCCACCGCGCTCGAGGCGGGGATCCGCGCGGCCGGCTTCACGCCTGACGACGTGCGCTATGTCGTGAACACGCATCTGCACTTCGATCACGCCGGCGGCAACACCGTGCGCGCCGCCAGCGGCGAGATTCTGCCGGCGTTCGCGAACGCGCAATACATCGTCCAGCGCGGGGAGTACGACTACGCCCAGGACGCCAACGAGCGCACGTCGGCCAGCTACTTCGCCGACAACTACGTGCCGCTGTACGACGCCGGGGTCCTCGCCTTCGCCGAGGGGAACGGGGAGCTGCTGCCCGGACTGCGCCTGATCCCGACGCCCGGCCACACGCCGCACCATCAGAGCGTCCTCCTCACCGATGGCGACGTGACCCTCTGCTTCCTCGGCGACGTCGTGCCGACACAGTGGCACCTGCCGCTCCCGTGGATCATGGGATACGACGTCGAGCCGCTGGTAACGCTCGAGAGCAAACGGTGGCTCCTGCGCCGCGCCGTCGACGAGCGGTGGACGGTGATGTTCGAGCATGACGCGCAGGTCGCGTGGGGCGAGGTGGCGCATGACGCCAAGGGCTACAGGCTGGCGGAGTCGGCCGACCGCTAGCGATCCTTGCTCAGCGCGTACATCCGCACATACTCGACGTCGTCCTCGTCGCGCCAACGGCCGAGCAGGTAGCCGTCGCCGATCTCCAGGATCGTCAGGCGCGGCGGCGTGCGCACCGCGCCCAGCCAGCCGCCGTCGGGCGCGAATAGTTGCCAGGTCGGCTGCTCCTCCCACGGAAGCCGGTACTCCTCCGCCCAGACGTTGCCCCCCGCGTCGACCAGCACGTTGCGGTAGACCGGAAGTGAGTCGGCCGTCGGTGCCTCGGCGAGGAACGTCTCCGTGCGGCGCCGTTCGTTCGGGTCGCGCGCATCGTCCAGGCTGTACTCCCGATAGCGGGCGAGGTGCGCGTCCGTCACCGGACGCGGCGTCGCCCGCCAGCGCAGGATGTGGCGTAGCGTGCCGTCGGTGTTCCAGACAGCGAGCGACGGCGTTCGTCCATCGCCGAGTACGAACTGGTCCCCAC
>JBBQHX010000257.1:0-5178 GCA_038324385.1 Gemmatimonadales bacterium
GAGGATCTCGCCGCGGTCGTGGCCAAGTACCGCCAGGAGAATCGTCGACCGGGACAGTGGATTGGCCTGGTCACGGGCATCGGCGGGCTGTTCGCCGCGGCATTGCTGGCCTTCGTCGCAGAACAGCAGGGATGGCCTGACGCGCTCGGTCCGGTGATCGTCGCCGGCGGCTGGGTCGTCGCGCTGGCATCGTTTGTCGCCGTGTGGCGACGGGAGGGGCAGTTGCGAGCGCGCCACCAACTCTTGTGTCCAGCGTGCAACGTGCCGTTGCTCGACGGGAGTCTTGGCCGTGGCGGGATGTCGCGGGCGGATCTCGCGATCGCGACCGGAAACTGCCCGGTGTGCGCCGAAAGCATTCTGGCGTCGTGACGTCCGACGAATCGTCTGCCGAGCGGTGACACGGAAACCTCCCGCAGCGGCGCTCACGCGAGAGGCGCTGGCGAACTACGCGGGCGGGATCGCGCTGTACGTGCTCGGGATCGTCGCGGCCGTGTCAATGATCGTCTGATTCTCCCCACCTGGTGATCGTCTCAACTTCCCCACCCGGTGGATCTCACGCCTCGGAGTGAGGGGTGAGGGTCGAGCGCATCAGCCCCGCCTTCCGCTTCTCGCGCAGCCGATACGAGTCGCCTTTGATGTTGACCGTCGTCGCGTGGTGCAGCAGCCGGTCGATGATGGTGCTGGAGACGGCGTACGGCCCCGAGATGGCCCGACGTCTTTACGACTACAACCTGGACGAGTACCTGCGCGGGCGAGGCGTGTTCACGAACCGCGAGGCGTGTCGGGCGCCAGACGCCGATTCCGATGAACGAACTCGTGGAGATCGGCGTATTCACGGCTGAGGCCACGCGCGGGAGCGGGCCGGGGGAGCCGCTCTACCTGAAGCAGCACCGCATTCGCAGCGACAAGCAGATGATCACGGTGGTCGTCCCGCGCCGCCCCGCGTACGCGGGGATCGACCCCTCCCGCAAGCTCATCGAGCGCGAGCGCGACGACAACGTCAGGGCGGTCGAGAGGGACGCGCCCGGGCGCGGCGGTGCGGGCCGAATTGAGTAACCGAGGTCCCGCCGTCGTCGCTACACTCCAGTGCCAGCTCCCGTAGACGTCAGTAGATTCCCGCAGTGGACGTGACGCTCGACGACACGCTCGCGACGCTCGAATCGCTCGGCAACGAGAATGTGCGGGCGCAGAACAGGGAGCATGGCGCCGGCGACGATCACTAGTCACATAGCGATCCCTAACGAACGTATCGAAGGAGACGTGACATGGCGACGCCAGCACGGAACACGATCTGTCTCTGGTACGACGGCGACGCCGAGGGCGCGGCGCGGTTCTACGCCGAGGCCTTTCCTGATTCATCCGTCCGCGCCGTGCACCGCGCCCCGGGAGACTTTCCGTCGGGGACGGAGGGCGATGTGTTGACCGTGGAGTTTACGGTGATGGGCATTCCGTGCCTCGGGCTCAACGGCGGAGATGCCTTCAAACACAGCGAAGCGTTCTCGTTTCAGATCGCGACCGCCGACCAGGCGGAAACGGATCGCTACTGGAACGCGATCGTCGGCAACGGCGGCGCGGAGAGTGCGTGCGGCTGGTGCAGGGACAGGTGGGGATTGTCCTGGCAGATCACGCCGATTGCCCTGACGGACGCGATCACCGATCCCGATCGCGCGGCCGCCAAGCGCGCGTTCGATGCGATGATGGAGATGACGAAGATCGACATCGCCGCGATCGAGGCGGCGCGTCGCGGCTAAGGGGTGTCTCGTCGAACCGTGCATCCGTCGTCATCCATGCATGCCGAATCGCTGACAATGCCGAGCTGCTGATTGTCGCCGGCCAGCGTGATCGCGTACGAGCGTCAACCGTCAATCAGAATCCTCTGGCCGCATGACTCTCGTCATTAGGCGGTAGATTGAAAAACCGCTGATGCGTTGTTTGCGAAGTCCTCACACCGTCCTGCCAATGCTCCGAGCCATGCGCCTCCTATCGCTCCTGCCTCCCGCATTCACGCTGCTCGCCGCAGCCGCAACGCTCCCCGCGCAGGCGCGTCCCGCCGCGAACACGTCCGTACCGGGGCAGCCGCCAGCCATGGCGCAGATCCGCCAGGATGACCTGCGGCGCGACCTTTACCACTTCGCCAGCGACGAAATGGGCGGTCGCGAAGGAGGCACGGTCAACGAGATGCGCGCCTCGATGTGGATCGCCGACGAGTTGCGACGCATCGGCGTCGCCCCCGCCGCACCTGACAGCAGCTTCTTCCAGTGGTTCAGCATGCAGCGCAATCGCCTCTCCACCGCGGGGAGTGCAGTGCGTGTCGGCACGCGCGAACTGGCGCTCTGGACGGATATCGTGCCAATGGGGAATGGCGCGGTGGACGTGGATGCGCAAACGATCTTTCTGGCCAATGCAGCGGACACCAGCGTGGACATTCGCGGCAAGGTGGTGGTTGCTCCCATGGGTCCACCCGTCAACCCGGTGCGTCGCGAAGGAACGAACTCCTACGAGTACCGCTACGTCACCGCTGCCACGAACGCCACGGCGGCTCGTCTCCAGCGGCGGGGCGCGGCGGCGATCATCCTGGTCGCCGATTCGATCGGAGACATCGGCTTTAGCGGACTCGCGGCCATCCGTCCACGCGGCACCTACGATATAGAAGGTGGAGTTCCGAGGTTCGCACCGCGCACCGCAACCGCACGAGGCGCCGCTCCGTCGCCGCCCGCGCCGGTCTTCGTCGTGCCGAGCCGACTCGGCACGGTGCTTCGGTCGGAAGGAGGGGTGGCACAACTGCGCGTTGGCGTCGAGCGGTTCGAGACGCCGTCAGTGAACATTGTCGGCGTCATCCCCGGGACAGACCCGGTGCTGCGCAACGAGTACGTGCTATACAGCTCACATCAGGATCATGACGGAGTTCGCTATGTCATTGACGGCGACAGTGTCTGGGCAGGGGCCGATGACAATGGCAGCGCAAGTGTCGCACTTCTCGCGATTGCCCGAGCGTTCGTGGAGAACCCCGGCAAACGCTCCATGCTCTTCGTGTATCATGGATCGGAGGAGCGGGGCCTGATCGGCTCTCGCTGGCACGCGGCGAACCCGGTCGTCCCCTTTGCCGACATTGTCGCGGTGCTGAATGGAGAAATGATCGGACGCAATCACCCCGATTCGGCGACGTTGCTTGGCGTGCAGCCCCCACATCGCAATTCATCCGATCTCGTGGAGATGGCGTTGCGTGCAAACGCGATGACGGGGAAGTTCGCGCTCGATTCACTCTGGGATCGCCCCACCCACCCCGAAGGATGGTACTTCCGGAGTGATCATCTGCCCTACGCACGCCGCAACGTGCCCGCGGTGATGTTCACGACGAACCTGCATGCGGATTACCACACCCCAAGAGACGTTCCGGAGAATATCGACTATGCGAAACTGCTGCGCATGACGCAGTGGATGTACGCAACCGGCTGGCTGGTGTCGAACGCGCCGAACCGCCCAGCGGTCGACCCGGGGTTCCGTTTGGAGCGATAGGCCACCTGGAGGCGCGTCCCGTCCCTGAACGTTGACGCGGGTGCGTACATGCCATTTTTTGGCATCGACAGTCGATCACTCCGTCGCACCCCTCACCACCCCGAACGCGCGCCGCGCCCCCGCTCCACGCTTCACTGAGTCGACGTGGGCGGCAGATCATGGACGTGGTATTTCACCTCGGCCGCGTCGGCGCCGTTAGAGATCGTCGGGCCGGCCGTGTGCCGTCATCCGGAGCCGCAGTTCGTCCCACCGATCGACGAGGTACAGCGCGACCCCCGGAGGCCGCGCGGCGGCCATGCGCTCGATTGCTGCGACGCCGCCCTGCCGGAAGTCGTCCATGAGCCGCGCGACCCGTCGAATGGCACGTCGCTGCCGCGGGGTGGACGTCCCGTCGGAGGTCGCGGCAGGGTCCCGAACGAAACTCCCGGCCAGCAGGAGATAGGCGAACCGGACGCCCCCGTCGCCCCCGTCCCCGCCCAGCGCCCGGAGCGTGTTGGGGCTCTCGTTGTGGTAGCTCGTCGGGAGTGTGTGCAGATAGTCGTGCACCCCGCCCGTGTACTCGCCATCCGCGATCGCGGCCACCCAGAGGCGTTCCAACCGATAGCCGGCGCGGGCCGCGGTGCGCATCACGCGATTCGGATCGCCGAGGCTGCACCAGGACAACACCACGCGAGCGACATCGGCCTCGGCCGCCGCACGCAGGACGCGCCGAGGGTGACGGTCCCCGCGCGGCCCCGCGCCCGCCACCAGTGCCAGCCGCGTACTCGGCGGCTCGGGGACATACGGCGGGTTGCAGGCCACGATCGTCGGGTCGATCTGGCGCAGCCACGGGACCAGCGCCGAGCTGAACAGGCCGATACGGTCCACCGACGTGCGATCGGCGAGGCCCAGTGCCCCGACATTGCGTCGTGCGCTTGCGACGGCCTCCGGATCGGTTTCGGCCGCAAACCCGCGAAGTGTGGGATCGTCGAGCAATGCTGCGCCGAGGACGAGCGCGCTGCCCGACGTCAGTTCCACGATCGAACCGCCTGACCGCGGATCGGCGCCGGATCGTTCCGCCCGCGCGCGACGAGCGGCTGCCCGCGTGGCGAGCGCACAGAGCACCGTGTCTTCCGGGGAGAAAAAACTGCCGAACTCGAACGGCGGCGTGAAGCGCGCCAGCCACGGTGCGGCAGCCGAGAGTGTCGGAAGCGTGGTGTGCGAGTGACTCAACTCAGCAGGTGGCATCGCTCTGGTGTGAAGGGGGGCGGCGCAAACCGGGCGCCCGCGCGGGCCAGCCGGTTCGTGTCTTGCCTTTCACGAGCCCCCGGCCAGCTGGCCCCGGGTCGATCGATTCGGGCAAGGCCGGGCCACTCCTCGACCCGACGTCCGTGCACCTAGATCCGCAGGATTCCTTTTCTGATGGCGCGTCCGATGCGGGCGCCGCGGAGGCTGAGGCGCGCCCGACACCGGCGCCGGGACGCCCCGAACGCGTGACCAGCGATCTGGAAGTCCCGCTCGGCTCGAGCGGCGATCGCGTCGCCGCAGCCACCGCTGCCACCGCTGCCACCGCAACCACCGCAACCAGGCAGCGTCGACCGCTCGGTGGCAACGCCCGTCGGCGCGCGGCGACCGCGGTCAGGCACGCGCCGGCGGAGGACGCGCCCACCGCGGTGCCCACCG
>JBBQHX010000258.1:0-5177 GCA_038324385.1 Gemmatimonadales bacterium
GGACGTCGTGCAACCATGCAGAGCGAGGCGGAGCGAGCGCGGCTCGTACGACCAGATGGCCCGGAGTCGGTCGGGCAGGGTCGGGACCTTCCTGCGCAGCCGCGGTAATGGGCGCCCGCCCTCAGCCCCGTGCGGTGCCGCCGTCGACGCCGACGTTGCGGCCGCCCGGCGAGGAGATGCGCCAGTAACTCCGCCTCGTGCATGCCGCGCGCCGCCACCGCGAGGAATCGCGACGACGCGATCGTTGGGGCCGACGGCGCTCGGTGCCTTCTCCTCGAACAGATACGGATAGGCGGGGATGAGCGACCCGTCGACCAGCGCGCGCGGATCGTAGAGATGGATCAGGTCGTCGACATCAGGCAGCCGTTGCCCGACGCCGGACGCGTGCGAGGATGCCGACGGCGTCACGGTGCGCCTCACGCCGCGCTCACCCCCCGCTGGATCGACCGCTGCGCGCGATGACGCACTGGCTCCCGGACCGCGCGCGGCCCCGTGGCCGTGCCCCGCCTCACGCGTGATCGGGAATGGCCAGCGGGGGCGGTACCGGGCTGCACAGCGCGTCCCGATCCGTCCGGCGTCGCGCGGGGAGCGTGAAGCCGATCACCGTGCCGTTCTCGGGAAATTCGGCCCAGACGCGCCCACCCAATCCCTCCACGATCTCGCGCACGATACTCAGCCCCAGCCCGGTGCCTTCGATCTGCGGCGCCATCTGCTCGTGCGCGCGGAAGAAACGCTCGAACAGCCGCGCCCGGGCTTCCGGCGGCACCCCGCGCCCATTGTCCCGCACTTCCACCGCAACCTCGGCCGGAGCCCCAACGTCAGTGTCGACGACATAGGCCCGCACCTCCGCCCAGCGCTCGGACCCATCGGTGCTGGCGTACTTGATGGCGTTGGAGAAGAGGTTCGTCAGGCAGAGCTCCACTGCGGCCGCGTTGACCTCGACGCCGGGATGCTCCCCGATGATCCGAAACACCACGCCCTGCCGCGCGGCCGTGTCGCGGAGCTGTCGCGCCGCTTCGGCGATCGCGTCCGACAGGAGCACGTGCCGCTGCTGACGTGGCGCGATCGGTCCACGCGCCAGCTCGAGCAGATTCTCCAGCACCGCGCGCATCCCGTTTGCGTTCCGAACCACCACGCCCGCCAGCTCCTCACGCTTCGACTCGTCGAGCCCGGGGAGCGTGAGGAGCTGGCCGGCGCCCAACGTCGCGCCGATCCGGTTGCGGATCTCATGGGTGAGCGCGCGATGAAAGGCCTGGAGGCGCTGCTCGCGCTCGGAGAGCTGCGCCGTCATGTGCCGCAGGAACTGCGTCGTCGTGGCCTGCTGGATCAGCGCGATCGCCTGGAACAGCCGGTGCGCGCATGCCAGCGTATCGCCTGACGACGCGCGCGCGGTGTGCTCGCTGGCCACGCGCGACAGGAAAGTGAACAGCACGCCGCCCAGAATCTCATACTCCTTCTGGAGCTCGTGTTCGGAGAAGCCCTGCGCGAAGCGGAGCGCGCCCAGCTCCATCGCCTTGTCGATCACGTCCGCCTGCGCGGCCACCGTCTGCGCGGGATCGCCGACGAAGCGGGCGATCCCGTCCACCAGCAGCGGGATGTGATCGAGCAGGTCGTCCATCGGGAAGACGTGCACCGGCTCGACCGTCACGCGGTCGACGATGCGCTCCAGCCACCGCGCCGTGAGTTCCACGCGGGCGCCCTGCAGTTCCCTGGCGAAGGCGCCGCCAAGCGCGCTCGGACTGGTTTCCATCGATCACCTCCCGGGGAACGAACGCGCGGCGATCGCCCGAGCCACCAGAGGGTGGTTGCGCGGGGCAGCGGCGATGCATTGGCGAATGGTCGATCAACCGGCCAGCGGATCGACTCGCAATCTAGCACCAGTCGACCGCGTCGGCCGCATTCGACCGCCGGCACCGTCCCCTCGGCGAAGTTCGGGTAACCAGGGCACGCACGGGTGACGGCCATTCGGACGCATCGTCCACCTTGCAGCCAATGGCCGCCCGGCGGATTTCGCCGGGCATCGCACGCGACCCTGCCCACCGTCCCCGACCCGTCCGCCCATGCCGCTCGCCGTTCGCCGCCCCTCGATCCGCTCGCTCACGCTTCCGGCCGCCGCGGTACTTGCCGCCGCACTCCTCGCCGCGCCATCCACCGCCACCGCGCAGCAGGGCCTCGACGCGTCGGCCACCCTCAAGGCCAGCACACTCGGTTTCGGGGCGGAGTTCGGCAAGCTGCTCACCAGCAACCTTGGCGTTCGCGTCGGCGGCGCGACGCTCTCGTACGATCACGAGCGGGAGGTCGACGGCATCACCTACGACGGCGCGCTGTCGCTGCGGAGCGTGCAGGGTTTCGTCGACCTCTTTCCCTGGCGCCGCGGGGCGTTCCGCGTCACCGCTGGCGTCGTGAGCGGCACGAACGAGGTCGCGGCCACCGGAGTCCCCGACGCCGGCGGCGAGTACACGGTCGACGGACAGACGTATGCCGGCTCCGATGTGGGCACGCTCGTCGCCGATGTGGCCTATGCGCGGACGCGTCCCTACGCTGGCATCGGCTGGGGAACGCCGGCCAGCCGCGATGGCGGATTCGGCGTGGTGGTCGACCTCGGCGCGGTGTACGGCGCACCGGCGCTGGCGCTTGGCGCCACCGGGCCGGCCGCCAGCAACGCGCAGTTTCAGGCGGATCTCGCCGCGCAGCGCGCCAGCAGCCAGGAGGATCTGGATCGCTACGGGCGATTCTATCCGGTGGTGGGACTCGGGCTGTCGTATCGCTTCTAGCCGTACCCGGGGTGGCGGGAACCGCGCGGTTGACGTGTGATGGACACGTCTTTCAATTGCGCCGCATCCGGACGCACGGTCATCGCGCCGAGTTGCGTCCACTCCCGCCCCCGCGAGGCCCCATGAGTTCCGACGCCGCCGTCGTTCGTCACTTCCGTTGGGACGACATGCCCAAGGAGCGGGTGACCGACCTCCTCGACCGCCGGCTGATCACCGGCGACCGGATGATGCTCGCGCACGTCTACCTCAAGAAGGGGTGCATCGTCCCGCGACACTCGCACGAGAACGAGCAGCTGACCTACATCCTCGAGGGGGCGCTGCACTTCTGGATCGGGGCCGACGGCGAACAGGAAGTGATCGTGCGCGCGGGCGAGGTACTGCACATCCCGTCGAACGTACCGCACATGGCCGAAGCGCTCGACGACACGCTCGATGTCGACATCTTCAGCCCGCCGCGGCAGGACTGGCTCGACCATACGGACACGTACTTCCACAACAAGTAGCGATGGATCTCCAACTCGCCGGAAAGGTCGCCCTCGTCGCCGCCTCGAGCCGCGGGCTCGGCCGCGCGGTGGCTGAGGAGCTGGCCGCCGAAGGCGCCGCGCTGGTGCTGTGCGCGCGCGGGGAGGACGCACTGCGCGAGACCGCCGCCGCGATCGAGCAGCGCACGGGGGCACGCGTCGTCGCCGTCGCCGCCGACGTCTCGCAGTCGTCAGGCCTCACGACGGTGACCGGGGCGGCGATGCGCGAATTCGGACGGGTCGACGTGCTCGTCACCAACAGCGGCGGCCCGCCGTCGGGCCCGTTCGAGCAGCACGCGCCCGAGGCCTGGGACGATGCCATCCGCTCGCTCCTGCACAGCGTCCTCGGGCTGACGCGGGCGGTGCTCCCGGGCATGCGCGAGCGCGGCTGGGGGCGCATCATCAACATCACCTCGATCGCCGTCAAGCAGCCGGTCGACGGGCTGATCCTCTCGAACAGCGTGCGCGCGGCCGTCACCGGCTTCGCGCGCACGCTGGCCAACGAGGTTGCGCCGCACGGCATCACGGTGAACAACGTGCTGCCCGGCTACACGCGCACCGCCCGCGTCGAGCAGCTGGCCGCGCAGACGGCTGCCGCGCGCGGTGTCACCCCCGAGGAGGCTGAAGCCGTCTGGACGGGGCAGATCCCCGCCGCGCGGTTGGGGGAGCCGCGCGAGTTCGCGGCGCTGGTCGCCTTTCTCGCGTCTGAGCGCGCCAGCTATATCACGGGCACGTCGATCCCCGTCGACGGCGGGTGGATTCGCGCGCTGCTCTGACCAGCGGCGCGAATCCGGGTCGACGGGGCCGATTTACACTGGCGCGACGCCCGCTCCAGCCCGATCGTTCGAACGACGGCGCACCCCCGTGTGCCGTCGTTCTTTCGTTGTCGGCCTCAGCTCCCGTCCCCCCCATGTCTCCTCGCCTGATCGCGCGGCGCGCGCTCGCTGCGCTCCTGACGCTCGCCGCCCCGGCCTTCCCCGCGCTCGCGCAGGGTCCCTCGGGCGGCGCGACCCCGCCGCCCCCCGGCCTCCCGTTGGCGACGGCCCGCACCCATACCTTCACGACCACCACGGGGACGTGGATCTCGCTCGACGTCTCCCCCGACGGGCGGACGATCGTCTTCGACCTGCTGGGCGACATCTACACGATGCCCATCAGTGGCGGAAAGGCGACCGCGATCACCCGCGGGATGGCGTACGACGCGCAGCCGCGCTTCTCCCCCGACGGGGAGAAAGTCGTCTTCGTCTCCGATCGCTCGGGCGGTGAGAATCTCTGGACGATGCGGGCCGACGGACGCGACACGCTCGCCCTGACGACGGGGAATCTCAATCAGTACGTCTCCCCCGAATGGACGCCTGACGGGAAGTACGTCGTGGCGTCGCGCTCGGGGGGCACGTTCGGTACGGCCAAGCTCTGGATGTACCATGTGGACGGCGGGAAGGGGATCGCCCTCACGTCGACGCCGGCACCGGCCCCCGCGCTCAAGCAGCTTGGCGCCGCGTTCGGCAAGGACCCGCGCTACATCTGGTACGCCGCGCGCACGGGCGACTGGCAGTACAACTCCATCGGTCCGCAGTTCCAGCTGCACATCTGGGATCGGGAAACGGGGCGCACGTCGCAGATGTCGACGCGGTTCGGCTCGGGCTTCCGTCCGGCCGTGTCGCCTGACGGGAAGCATCTCGTGTACGCCTCACGCTTCGAGGCCCAGACCGGGCTGCGGCTGCGCGACCTCGAGACGCAGGACGAGAGCTGGCTGGCCTTTCCGGTGCAACGCGACGAGACCGAATCGCGGGCGCCGATGGATGCCTACCCGGGCTATGCGTTCACGCCCGACAACCGCGCGGTCGTCGTCTCGTATGGCGGCGAAATCTGGCGCGTGCCG
>JBBQHX010000259.1:0-5083 GCA_038324385.1 Gemmatimonadales bacterium
GGATCACCGAGCTGAGCCGACGCGCCGAGTTGGACCGGCCGGCGCGGCCCACCCCGCATTCCGGTCTTCAACGCCGCGTTCCCACTCCTTCGTGAGGAGGCGCGCCACTGCCGGATCTGGAGCGCGCCGACGAACCGTGGACAGGCGAAAGAGCCGCACCAAATGGTCGATGACGCATGATTGACTGGATGAATGCAGCGGGGGCGGGGGTGATCGGCGCCCTTGTGCTCGCTCTGATGACGGATCTCACTCGCGTCGTGGGGCTGATCGATGCAAACCTCACCCGCTATCAGGGGTGTCTCCTCCTGGGACGGAGCGAGGGCACGGTGCCCTGGCTGGCGGGCCTGGCGATGCACCTCGCAATGGGAGCGCTCCTCGCGATCGGCTATGCCGTGCTCTTCGCGATGGTCTGGCGAGAGGCGAACTGGATAGCTGGGGCGGTGCTGGGTCTGGTCCATGGCATGGTCGCCGGCGCTGGCTTCCCGGTGCTCGACCGGCTGAATTCCTGCGTACGTGATGGGCGGATTCGGGCGTTCGGTGCGTTTGGTCGGGGCTACGGGTGGATGATGACGGCGGGCCTGCTCGCCGGGCACGTTGTGTATGGCGCGGTAATCGGCTGGCTCTACACGGTTCCGTGACACGGGATCTCCGGTACGGGTACAGCGGGTACGCTCACGAAACATTGCCTTCCGGGAGGACGGATGAGTCGCCACCGAACGAACGACAACGGCGTGTTTGGAGACGTGGTGAAGGGTGCTCTGGCCGGAGTCGCCGCTAGCTGGGCGATGGGGCCAGTGACCAGTTACCTGTACGAGCACGAGAGCAAGCAGGCGCGGCAGGCGGAGGATGAGGCACGTGGAAACAAGACCGCGTACGGGGTGGCGGCGGAGAAGGCAGCAGACGCCGTAGGCATCGAGCTGTCGGAGGATCAACGGAAGCAGACGGGCTCGGCCATTCACTGGGCCCTCGGGGCCGGGGCAGGCGTGGCGTATGGCGTTCTCCGGAACCGAGTGCCGGGTCTGGGCGCCGCGGGCGGGCTCCTGTTCGGGACTGCGTTCTGGCTAGCGATCGACGAGGGTGCGAACTACGCCCTCCGCCTGACGCCCGGCCCCACCGCGTTCCCGTGGCAGACCCATGCCCGTGGACTGGCGGGCCACCTCGTCTTCGGAGTCGTGGCACACGCCGCTCTCAATACGCTGGACGCAGTTGCCTGAGTCGCCGCCGCAGAATCCGCCCCGTCCGAATTTCCGGGCTGGAATCGCCGCCTCGCTGATTGCCGAGTCGGTGTTCATCCTCATGGTGGCGACCGTCGCGCTGCTGCGGGGGATGGATCCCTGGATGGTGGCGCGCGTGCCAGGCAGCTTGTTGCTCGGACCCACGGCGGTCCAACCGGCGGGCTTCGTGCCGGGCGACGTGGCCATTGGGCTGCTCATGCACCTGTCTCTCGGCATCCTGGTGGGTCTGATCTACGCAGCCCTGTTACCGCGTCTACGGATCTCCGCCATTGCGGGCGGGCTGATCACTGGGGCCGTGCTCTACGCACTCGGCTTCTGGATCCTTCCTCTGCTGTTCCCGGTCTGGCTCGCACCGTTCTGGCTGCCGCCAATGCAGAAAATGATGCAGGCGGTGGCGCATGCGGTCTATGGATGGCTGTTCGGGTATGCATACAGTCGGCTGACGTCGCGCCGGTAGCGCAGTCAGGACCGTCACCGGCGGTGGTTGCCCCCTACCACGCCCCAAGCCGGATTCGTACGAGAATATGCCAAGACGCGGTGAGCCGGGCGCTGGGCGCTCGGGGAGATTTCACCAGGGACTCCCTTCCCTTCCGAGGTACCCATGACTCCAACACTCTCGTCGTGGACCATGCCGATCCTGCGGGTCGGCATGGGCGTATTCCTCGCCCTCTGGGGCATCGACAAGCTGGTCGCCACCGAGGGCTCGCAACGGATCTTCTCCGGCTTCTACTCGATCGACTCTGGGCCCATGCTCGTGCAGATCGCAGGGCTCGCCGAGCTGCTGTTGGGCGCGGCGCTGGCGGTGGGTCTGCTGCGGGTGTTCACCGCCTGGGTGACGCTCGTCGCCAACCTGATCTCGACCGGCGCGAGCTGGAAGCAGATCCTCGACCCGTGGGGGCTTCTTGGAATCACCGACGGCGGGTCGCACCTCTTCCTCGCGTCCCTCGTCATCATGGCCGTCTCGATCGTCCTGGTGCTCAACGCACGGGACGACACCGCGACGCTTGATCGCCGACTCGGCATCTTTCCCAAGCGGGAGACGACGCCGCGCTCCCCGACCCCGAGCGCGACGGCCCACACCTGATCCTGCCTCGACGTCGTCGGAGCGACGAACCCCCACCGGGCGAAATACCGACGGGGGTTCACGCGTGAGGGACTTCCGTTGGCTACGGCCGACGGATCGGCAGCGGCACCACAGTCTCGCCCCAGTGCAGCGCGAGGAGCGACGAATCGGCCTCCGCGTAGGGGAAGTAGAAAGACAGTGCCTCCATATGGTCCGCCCGGTGGGGCCGTACGCGCAGCCGAAGGGCGTCGTTTGCCTCACGATAGGTCAGGTGATCCACGTCCCAGGAACGGTTGAAGGCGAGTGTCCACTCGTCCTGGGAGGGAGTGGCCCAGACGCTGTAGCGGCCGGCCGCGAGCGGCTGTCCCGCGATGGTGATGTCCTCGCTAAGCTCCAGCCGCGTGGCTTCGTCCGCGCCCGGGTTCCACAGCGAGTCCCAGGGGACGATTCCTCCGAACAGCTCCCGGCCGCGCGCGACGGGGCGGTTGTAGACGATGGTGATCTCCGTCGAACCCATCCGCTGCACCACTCGCGCGGGTTGGCTCCGACGTTCGGCGCCCGAGGGGGTCACCGTCTCGATGGCGTCGACGCGGTTTTCGTCGGGGCCGCACCCGCCGAGCACGAGCAATACTACGACCGGGAGCGTGCGAGAAAGAGCGGGCATGAATCGGCGATGGAGAGAAGGGTGGCGCTGCGACGAGTGCCCGTGCTCGGGAGCGAGCGAGTCACTGTAAGGCGCCGACGATGCTGACCCAATTGGGCGCCATGGAGAATTAGAGGGGAATAGTGCGGTGAAGCCGTGAAAGTTCTCCAGCAGGTAGAGTCCCAGTCCGAAGGTGGCGCCAGGGCGACAGCCGTCCCGACGCATTAGTGCAAGACACCGGCAAAGAGGACGGAGAGGAAGAAGACGGTGCCGTTAGCAACTGTCTTGAAAGTCAAGCGGGAATCAGCACGTTCGCGGATGTCTCGGTGGTCCACGGCTGGGTAGTCCGCACCATGACGTTGAGGATCGTGAGCAGCTTCCGCATGCAGGCGACGAGGGCGAGCTTCTTTGGCTTTCCCGCGGCGACCAAGCGGAGGTAGAACGTGCGGATGACCGCGTTGCGTTTGGTGGCGACAAGCGCGGCCATGTACAACACCGCGCGCACCGTGGCCCGCCCACCCTGCACGAACCGCCGCCCGCGCATCGTGCCTGAGTCGCGACTTAGCGGTGCGACGCCGACGAGCTTGGCGATCTCACGGCGCGAGAGCCGACCCAGCTCCGGCAGGTCGGCGAGCAGCGTCCGCGAGAGCACGGGGCCCACCCCCGGCACGCTCTGGAGGAGTGCATCGCGCTCGCGCCACAGGGGACTCGCCTGGATCATCGCGCCGAGATCCGTGTCGGTGGTGCGGAGCTCGCGCTCAAGGTAGCCGATATGAGCTTTGAGGCTCTTCTTGACCAGCCGCTTGCCCGTGCCGAAGACCTGGCCCGTGCGATTTCGCTCGGCTTGCAGCATCTCCAGGAGTTGCCGCCGCCGGGTGAGCAGGGCCTCGAGTTCCTGGGCGTCGTCGGTGGCGATGGGCCGCACCGGGGGGCGCACGACGTCAGCAAAGCGAGCCAGGATGTCGGCGTCGATGCGATCCGTCTTTGCGAGCTGACCCGTGGCGCGGGCGAAGTCCCGCACCTGGCGGCTGCCCTGCGTCGCAGGGCGACCGCCTCGGCGCGGATTGACCACGACCACCGGAAGTCCCGCTGGGACGAGGGCCGCCACCGCGAGCAGCTCGTACCCCCCGGTGGCCTCGAGCACGATCAACGTGGGCGCAACCGCCCGCAGCCGCTCAACGAGGGTGTGCACCCGGCGCTCCTCGTTTCCCACCGTAAACCGCTCCCCCGACGGGAGGACGCTGACCACCAACTCTGCCTTGGCGACGTCGATGCCCACGAACATATGCTCCGCCTCCGTGTGAAGGAGTGTCGCGTCGCCCGTCCTTGTGATAATTCGGGCTCGGCCCGAGGCCGGCCCCCGCAACTGTTCGGGCTCTGTGCGACACAAACTCGGGCACGCCGCTCCGGCTAACGCACGGTGTCTGCCTTGTAGCTCCACCCAGACCACATCGAGCTGGCGCCCCGATCAGATTCTGTCCAACTTCTCTTGAAACGCTAGATACAAGACGAAGTCTCCGCGATCTCCATGTCGTCGACCGCGAGGCCCCCCTCCAGGCGCGGAGGCGCTCGACGTCGGTTCATCCCCGGCGCGGGGAACGCTTTCGTCCGACACGCCCTTGACGGAGTAATTCCGGTTCATCCCCGCGGGCGCGGGGAACGCCGTCGCGCGTAGCGATAGTCGAGACGCGCTTCCGGTTCATCCCCGCGGGCGCGGGGAACGCCGTGCCGCGAGCTTCGCAATGGCGACTGGCTGCGGTTCATCCCCGCGGGCGCGGGGAACGCGCGACCCGGCGTCGCGGACCAGACCGGCCGGTGGGTTCATCCCCGCGGGCGCGGGGAACGCGCCGCCCGTTTGAAGGCGTCCGTGCTCGCTTGCGGTTCATCCCCGCGGGCGCGGTGAACGCATTCGTGAATCGGAAGCCAGGCTTCACGAGGACTCATCCCCGCGGGCGCGGGGAACGCCTCCGGATCGCCGGACTCCAGACGTCGGCCACCGGTTCATCCCCGCGGGCGCGGGGAACGCTCCACGTTCTCGTTGTCTACTTTGGACTCAGCCGGTTCATCCCCGCGGGCGCGGGGAACGCTGGGGCCCGCTCGATGCCATCGTCGACGTGATCGGTTCATCCCCGCGGGCGCGGG
>JBBQHX010000260.1:0-5080 GCA_038324385.1 Gemmatimonadales bacterium
TGATGCTCTTGCGCTCGTGCAATCCAATCACGCCGCTAACGAGCACCGAGTTCAGCAGCAGGAAAGTGATCGGCAGCACCGCACCCCGTGCCAACTCCGCCGGTGCAAGTGATAAGAACTCGCTCGCATGACCAAGTGGGAACAGGCCTCGGCCGCCAATGGCCCGGTACAAAAGTATGCTGGCGGCGGTCGAGACCACCAGCTGTGCCAGATTGAAGGCCACTTTTATCGCGGACTTTCTGGCCTTCATCTCGGAGATCCCGACGGCGAGCGTCATCGAGAAGATCGCGAGGGCATGCGGAACTAAGAGCGCTGTCGCTAACAATGGGATAAAGCTGATGCTCGCCGTCGCCTGCCGAGCAAGCGGATCCCCCATCAGCTGCGCCACTGTACCCAGGAGCGCGAAGCATAGCACGACGGTCAGACCGCCGTCTGGTGCCGGACCCGCATCAACGTAGAGCAAACTTACAGCCGCTAAAGCGGCGATAAGTATCACTGCCACGTAGGCCTTGACGCGTGTTGGCATAAGAAGTACCCCCGAAGCCGCGGCTTACATCACGTCCATACGACCAGGTCGCTCAATGCGGAGCTAACCAACTCCAGCATCATGTCGAACAGGCTCATTTCGCGTCACCTCCCTTTGTCCGAAAGTCGACCGCCGGTAAACAACCCGTGGCCGCTGGCAAAAAGTTTGGCTCCGCTCGTTACTGCGAACCTGCCCGCTCAGCTTCGCTCAGCCGGGACGGGGGTTTATATGTGGGTAAAGGTGGTGTGACCCTTCAGATACGGTGATCCGCGTCCACCCTGAGCCGTGCAGGCCTCAGGTCGCGTTCGCGATCCACCGGTTCGTCGCATCGAGCACCGCCAGCACAGACGCGGTCTCGGCGCTTTCCTTGATCTCGCAACTTCCCGTCAGCAGCACGCTGGCCCGCGCGAGGCGCGCGGAGATACCAACGAACACGAACTCACGGTCGAACGCCGGAATGCGTTTCACCCCATCGAGCGCGAGCCCGCCAGGCAATCCCTCCGCCTCAGCGAGCGCGGTCAGCGCCGCACGCGCCGCGAGCTCCACGCGCGAACGGTCGCTTTCGAGACCTTCCGCTTCCCCGACGTACGACGACTCCCCCTTCCGTAACGTCACACGGCAGAGCACACCCGCCTTTCGCGACCGTCGCACCTCGACGTCCTCGAAGTACACGGACCGGCCGATCACCGTCGGCGTGGAGTCGCTCGCGGCAGTGGCCGCGGCGGGGGAGCCCGTCGCCGAAGCGGCCGTCTCGCCGCGCGACTGAGCGTCAGGCGCGGGGATCCGGCGGACCGCGTCGGTGGTCGTGGCGACGGAAATCTTCCGATGGTCGACGCGAAGGCCCAGGTGCGCGATCAGCGCGCTCTCGACGTTGCGGACCGTCTGCTTGGCCGCCACATCCTGGCTGGTCAGCAGATGGATCGCGTCGATCGTCCCCCCGTCCTCGGCGACGATGCGCGCCGAGATGACCCCGGGCAGGGTCGCCAACAACTCCTCGGCGCGCTGCATGGCGAGCGTTCCGCCAAACGGGTGGGGTGGTGGCACAGGGGCGGGAGCGGACAACGTCGTCTCCAGAGAGCGGTGAAATGATACGGCTGCTGGCGCACCGCGACGCCGTCAGGACGTCTGACCCGCGCCAACGTCACCGGCTCCGCTGCGCAGGGCTCAACGGCCGACGTGACTGGTCAGGTCGGCGCCGGCTCTCTTCAGGCTCCCATTAAGATGCCTCCGTCTCGCCGGACTCGTCAATAGCCGTCGAGCCCGTATCGTCAATCTGGTACTCCTTCAACTTGCGATAGAGCGTCCGCTCGCCGATCCCCAGGAGGTCGGCCGCACGCCGCCGCACGCCCCCGGTTTCGCGCAACGCGGCCTCGATCGCCGCACGCTCGATCTCGGCCATCGTCATCCCGGGCAGAATCGTGACTGCGTTCGGCGGGGGCGCGAGGTCGGCCGGCTCGAGTGGCAGCGCAAGGGGACCTCCCTCGTGTGGCGCCCCGGCATACGAGCGGTACGCCGCCATCCGGCCGCCGCCCAGCGGGGAACCGACGTAGCCCGGCGGGGCGCCGACGTCGCCGATCCAGCCCGGCGCCGGCTGCTCGCGATCGAGACGCGACCGCAACTCCTCGACCTGCAGCTTGAGCTCGACCAGGCTCCGGACGATGAATTCCAGCTCACGCCCCTCGGCGCCGGCGCGCGCCTGCACGATCGGCGAAATCGGGACGGGAAGGAGCAATCCGCCGTCGCTGCCGCCCTCACGAATCGGACGCGGAATGTCGCCGGGACCGATCTCGCGCCCGGGCGAGAGCACCACCATGCTCTCGATCAGGTTGCGGAGCTCGCGTACGTTCCCCGGCCACGAGTGGCGCTGCAGGATCGCCATGGCGTCGGCGGAGATTCCGTGAAACGGTCGGTCGTGCTGGCGCGAGAACTCCCCCACGAACCGCCGCACGAGTGCCGGGATGTCCTCCCGCCGCTCGCGTAACGGCGGCAGGTAGATGCGCAGGACGTTGAGGCGATAGTAGAGATCGGCCCGGAACGCCCCCTCCTCGACACGCTGCCGGAGTGGCTGGTTGGTCGCCGCGACCACGCGCACGTCGACCCGGATCGGCTGCGTCCCGCCGACACGCATCAGCTCGCGCTCTTCAAGCACGCGCAGCAGCTTCACCTGCGTGCTCGAGGGAATTTCGCCGATCTCGTCGAGGAAGAGCGTCCCCGTGGTGGCCAGCTCGAACCGGCCGATGCGTCGTTCGGCCGCGCCGGTGAAGGCGCCCTTCTCGTGGCCGAACAGCTCGCTCTCGAGGAGGGTGTCGGGCAACGCGCCGACATTCACCGCGATGAACGGTCGGTTGCGACGCAGGCTGAGCTTGTGGATCGCCCGCGCCACCAGCTCCTTCCCCGTCCCGCTCTCCCCTTCCAGCAGCACCGTGCTGGTCACCGGCGCCATCTGCTCGACCTTGACGAGCATCTCCTGCACGGCATCCGACTCGCCGATGAGCCCCGTCTCTCGCTGCAGCCGCCGCCGGTCGAGGAGGCGCTGGACGCCGTCGGCGACCTCTTCGACGACAATCGGCTTCGCCCACACATCGGCATACCCCAGCGCCCGCAGCCGATCACGCAACCCGGGCTCGTCGACGTCCGAGAAGCCCACCACCAGGGCGCCGTCCCAGAGCTGCTGCCGCACGAGATGCAACGTCGCCGGCTCGAGCAGCCCGCCCGTCACGACGATCACTTCCGGCGTCTCGCGGCGCAGCGCGGCCCGGACGTCGTCCAGCGGCGACACCACCGCCGTCTCGATTCCCTTGGCCTCGAGGCGCGCATTGAGGCGCACGGCGGGCTCGACGTCGGTGAGCGTGATGAGGATCTCGCTCATCGCCCCTCCGCCGCCCGCTTGCCCTCGGCCAGCGCGGGCACCGACCCGCCATGCGCGGGATGTTCGCCGCCACCGCCCTGCATCACGCCCACCGCGTGCCTGACGATGGGCTCGAGCGCCGCCAGTCCATCGAGGACGCCCGCCGTCGACCCCGGCAGGTTGATCACGAGCGTGCGGCCGCGAACACCCGCTATCCCGCGCGACAGCGCCGCCATCGGAAACCGATCGAGCAGCAGCGTCCGTAGTCGTTCGGCTATGCCCGGTGCCTCACGATCCAGGACGGCCCGCGTCGCCTCCGGGGTGACATCCGACGGCGAGAGCCCGGTGCCTCCGGCGGTCAGCACGAGGTCGACGGTGCCGCCGTCGCACCAGGCCACGAGCTGTGCGGCGATGCGCTCGCTCCGGTCGGGGACCAGCGCGCGCTCGGCGACGACGAAGGAGGCCGCGGCCGCCCAGGCGGCGATCGCGTCGCCCGACCGGTCGGCGCGCTCGCCGCGGCTTCCCGCGTCCGACACGGTGAGGATGGCGACCCGCACCTCGCCACGCGTGGGGGGCGGCTCGTGGGCGCCCGTCAGGCGGCGGGCGTCCGCTTGTAGAACGGCAGCTTGACCACGGTGGCCGCCATCGGCTTCCCACGCACGTCGATCGTGAACGCCGTGCCCTCGACCGCGTCGGCCGTGGGAAGGAAGCAGGTACCGATCGGGATTCCCAGCGTCGGGCTCATCGTCCCCGAGCACACGGTGCCGCTCGGCGCTCCGCCGGGGGCGATCACGGGGCACCCCTGCCGCGGGATGCCACGTTCGGCGAAGGTGAAGCCGACCAGCTTGCGCGGCACGCCGGCCGCCTTCTGGGCCGCGAGCGCCTCACGCCCCACGAACTCCGGCTTCGCCATCTTGACGGTCCAGGCGAGCCCCGCCTCGAGCGGGGTGACCGTGTCGTCGATCTCGTGGCCGTAGAGCGACATCCCGGCCTCGAGGCGAAGCGTGTCGCGGGCGCCAAGGCCGCACGGCACGACCAACGGGTCGCGCGTCAGGGAGCTCCAGAGTTCGGCCGCGCGGTCGGCGTCGACATAGAGCTCGAAGCCGTCTTCCCCCGTGTACCCGGTCCGCGAGATGAGTACGTCGGGAATCCCCGCGACGCTCTCCTCGACGGCGTGGTAGTAGGGAATGCCGGCCAGGTCGGCCGGTGTGTGCGGCTGGAGCACCCGTTCCGCCTGCGGACCCTGCAGCGCGAGGAGCGCGATCCGGTCGCTCACGTCCTCCAGGGTCACGCCGAACCGGGCAGCGTGCGGCGCGATGTGCGCGAAATCCTTCTCGGCGTTGGAGGCGTTGACGACGATCATGAACCGATCGGCGAACCGATAGACGAGACAGTCGTCGACGAAAGTGCCCTGCTCGGTCAGCAGACCGGCGTACTGCGCCTGCCCCTCGGCGAGCTTGGCCACGTCGTTCGAGACGACGTGGTTCACGAAGTCGACCGCCCGCTCCCCGCGAACGATGAATTCACCCATGTGGCTCACGTCGAACAGTCCGACCCCCGTGCGAACCGCCGTGTGCTCGGCCGTGATGCCCGCGTACTGCACCGGCATCAGGTAGCCGGCGAACGGCACCAGCCGAGCGCCGAGCGCGGCGTGGAGGTCGTGCAACGGCGTTCGCTTCAGGATCGTCGTATCCGGCATGGTCTCG
>JBBQHX010000261.1:0-5055 GCA_038324385.1 Gemmatimonadales bacterium
GCAGTGGTGGTCGTTCGAGGAGATCTTCGGCCGCAAATACCCCCAACTCGCCGCTTTCGGCAAGCCGGTGATGGTCGCGGAGTTCGGCTCGCTCGCCGTCGGCGGGGACCGCGCGGCGTGGTATCGTGAGGCACTGGCCGAACTTCCGACCCGCTACCCTGCGGTGCGCTCCCTCGTCTTCTTCCACGCCGGCGACGACCAGACGGTGACCTATCAGAAGGTCGACTGGACGCTGGTGGGCGATTCGGCGGTGTCGCGGGCGATCAGCGACGCGATCGGAGCATGGCCGGCGAGCGATGGTCCGGTAGAGCAACCGCCAAGAACTCGCGGCCGGTCGAAGTAACGGCACCTTACGTCGAGAAGTGGCCGCCCTTTCTCGGAACTAACGCGCGGAAGCTGAACCCCTCATTCGCTTCCTCACGAGCGCGCGAGCGACGACCCTCATCCCCCGTCGGATGGCCGCGGCTCAGGGTTTGAACGTTCACCACTCGCCACCAACAACGGAATCCCGGCTACCAGCACGATGAGGACGAGGTGTCGCGGACCAATCAGCGGCTCGCCCCCGCCCCCTCCCGCAACCCCTCGTACAATTCCGTATGGTTGAGCAGGATGTCCTTCAACCCACGCTGCACGTCCGTGGAGTTCAGGGCCTGCGAGCTCATCGCGGTATGCGCATCCAGCGCGTCGATGATGGCGTCCGTTAGCGCACGAGACAGATCCGGCGAGTTGGCAAACTGCTCACGGGAGTTGCTCCGTGCCTGCTGCTGGAGCATCGGCGATTCCATCAGCTTGCCTTTGATCACCGTGTTGACGTAGACGAGCTTGTCCTGATCCGTCAGGTCGCCGCTGAACAGGTCGTTCACTCGCTCGATGATCGCGGCGAGCTGTGCCTTCTCCCGCGCCTGCACACTGCGGCTGCCCAGGTCGGTGAGCGGCGCGATCTTCGGGTTCTCATCGCCGCCGAGGCTGATCGGGGCGCGGTCTCCCCCGCTCAGCGTATGGTGCGTCAGCACCACTTTCGACAGGTCGATCCCCTCACGCTCGCGACCGAACTCCAGCAGCGGCAGCAGCTTCTGGAAGAACATCATGCGCTTCTCGACCGCGGTGTTTCCGTAGTCGAAGATCTGGGAGAGAAAGGTGTAGGCACGGACGAACGCGCCCATGTTGCTCTTGAACAGTGTCAGCGATTCGAGCTGTTCGCGCGCCGTCGTCGCCCCGTGTTCGTCATGGAGTTGCGTCGCGACCACGAGCGCCGCCTGAGCGATGCGGTAGCGCTTCACGAGGCGTTCGACCACCGGCTCCAGCGCCGCGACAAGCTGCCCCTGTTTTGAAGTGTCGTCGAGCAGCACCGCGACCACGCGATCGACTTCGAACTCGTCGTAGTATCCGGCTGAATCGAGGCGCGAGCGGAGATCGAAGACGAGGTGGGGGTCGGTCGTGGCGGAGAGTTCGGCGGTGGTGTGGTACATCTGGAACGATGCGAGCACCTCATCAGGGTCGTTCACGAAGTCGATCACATACGTCGTGTCCTTCCCCGGGTGCGCGCGATTCAGGCGCGACAGCGTCTGTACCGCCTGGATTCCGGCCAGCCGACGATCCACGTACATGCCGCACAGCAGCGGCTGATCGAAGCCGGTCTGGAACTTGTTCGCCACGAGAAGGAGCGAATACTCGGCGCCCGCGAACGCCTCACGAATGTCGCGACCTTTCAGGCGCGGGTTGAGCGTCACGCTCCGCTCCGAGAACGGCTCCGTCCCTGAATCCGGATCGGATACGTCACCCGAGAACGCGACCAGCGTGCCGATGGCGTAGCCGCGATCCCGGATATACCGCTCGATCGCAAGCTGCCACCGCACGGCCTCCACCCGGCTCCCGACCACCACCATCGCTTTCGCCGATCCGCCGAGCAGCGGGGCGACGATGGTCCGGAAATGCTCGACGACGATGCCGACCTTCTGCGCGATGTTGTAGGGATGCAGCCGGATCCACCCCATGATCCCCTTCATCGCCGCGCTACGCTCGACCTCGGCCTCGCTGAGCTCCTTGCCGTCTGTGGCCAGCTTGAAGGCGAGCTTGTACGGGGTGTAGTTCTGCAGCACGTCGAGGATGAACTTCTCCTCGATCGCCTGACGCATCGAGTAGACGTGGAAGGGCGCCGGGATGTTGTCGGGCGCAGGCTTCCGCGTCGGATCCGGGCGCGTACCGAACAGCTCGAGCGTCTTGCTCTTCGGCGTCGCGGTGAACGCGACGAAGGTGATCCCCTTGTCGTCGGCCCGACCGGCCATGGTGGCCACAAGCAGATCCTCGGTGCTGACCTCGCCGCCGTCGGCCAGCGCTTCCAGCTCTGGGAGGGAGAGCACCTGCTTCAGCTTGGCCGCTGCTTCCCCCGTTTGCGAGCTGTGCGCCTCGTCGGCGATCACGGCGAATCGCTTCCCACCAGTGGCCGCGAGCTCACGCACTGCCTTCAGTGCAAAGGGAAAGGTCTGGATCGTACAGACGACGATCTTCTTGTCTCCCTTGAGCGCCTTCGCCAGTGCCCCGCTCTTGCTCCCCTCTGTCGCCTTGATCGTCTCGACGACGCCGACCTTCCGCTGGAAGTCGAACAGCGCGTCCTGCAACTGCGCGTCGATCACGTTCCGGTCAGACACCACCAGCACGGTGTCGAACAGCTTCTCGTGTTGCTTGTCGTGCAGTTCGGCCAGAAAGTGCGCTGTCCAGGCGATCGAGTTCGTCTTCCCGGAACCCGCGGAGTGCTGCACGAGATACCTGCCGCCCACACCGTCAGCCAGGACGGCGGCCTGGAGCTTTCGCGTGACGTCGAGTTGGTGATAACGCGGGAAGATGATCTGGACGATTTCCTTCCGCTCGTCGCGCCGGGCGATGAGGTAGCGGCCGAGCAGTTCGAGCCAGCCCTCGCGCTTCCACACCTGCTCCCACAGATATGCCGTCCGATGTCCGCCCGCCGGATTCACCGGATTCCCGGCCGCGCCGTCGTCGCCCTGGTTGAAGGGCAGAAACGTCGTGGCGGATCCGGCCAGCCGGGTGGTCATGTGCACCTCGCGATTGCTCACGGCGAAGTGCACCAGCGCCCCACGCGGAAACGACAGCAGCGGCTCGGCGGACTGCCCCTTCACCTGCGGCAGCCGGTCGACGCGGTACTGGTCGATCGCGTCCTCGACACGCTGGGTGAAATCGGTCTTCAGCTCGGCGGTCGCGACCGGGATCCCGTTCAGAAAGAGGACGAGGTCGAGACAGTTCGCGTTGTGCGCCGAGTAGTGCACCTGCTGCACGACACGAAGCCGGTTGGCGGCGTGGCGGGAGAGGATGTCCGCGTTGATCGCCAGCGCCGGCCTGAATTCGGCGAGCAGGAGCGGCGCGCGGAGCCCGAGCAGTTCAATGCCGTGGCGCAGGACGTCGAGCGTGCCGCGCTGGTCGAGCTGGTCACGCAGCCGGGCGAGCAGGGTCTCGCCGGCGTGGGCGCCGTGGTTCTTCGCGAGCGCGGCCCATGCCTTGGGCTGCGCTTCCTGCACCCAGGCGAGAACATCGGCGGGGAGGAGGGCGCGCGCGCGATCGTAACCCGAGTCGTTGGCGGAGTGGAGCCAGCCGTGCGCGGCGAGGTGCGCGCAGATCTCCGTCTCGAAGCTGATTTCCTTGTGCAGACTCATGCCGGGCGGTGCGGGATGGGGATGCGGGACCGTACATTTCGGTACCGAAGCCGGGTGAACCGTCGTCAGATTGCCGCGTGTGCCGGCCGTCGCCACCGTTGGCCGACCGCCGATCTTCGGTGTACATGCGCGTACCGCCCCACTTCAGGACTCCTGCCGCCATGATCCTCCGCTACCACCAGGAGCGGGCCGCGCAGGCCGCCGCGCATCTCCTCGCGCGCCGCGGCGGGCGCATGTCGTACATGAAGCTCCTCAAACTGCTCTATCTGGCCGATCGTACCGCGCTGCTCGCCCACGGCCGCCCGATCACCTACGACCGGTTCGTGGCCATGGATCACGGACCCGTGCTCAGCCAGACGTACAACCTCATGGTGGCCGAGGAGTCGCCGGATGAGCCGCCGAGCTACTGGCGCACGCTCATCTCCGAACCTGAGCGCTACGAGGTCCGCCTGCTCGGTGGCACGCCGTCCGCCAGCGCGTTGTCCCCCGCGCAGGTGGAGATCCTCGACCGGGTGTACGCCGACTTCGGGGCGATGGGCCGGTGGCAGATCGTCGACTTCGTGCACACGCTCCCCGAGTGGGAGGATCCGCACGGCTCCTCGCTCCCCATCACCCTGCGCGATGTGCTGCTCGGCGGTGGGATGGAGGAGGAGGACGCCGAGGCGGTCGAGGAGGCGCTGCTCGGCGAGCAGGCGCTGGCCTCGCTCCTCGACTGAGCGGCCGCGCCGCGCGTGAACTTCGTCCGCGCGGGGGCATCGCTGCTGGTGCGCGATGCGCGAATCGGCACGCATCTCTGGTTCGTGCTCACCGACCCCGACCTGGCCACCGGTCGCGTCGTGCTGGTGATGCTGGTGACCGAACGTGGGCACACGGATCGCACGGTTGGCCTGACTGTCGGCGATCACCCGTTCATTCGCCATGCGTCCAACGTCGCGTTCGGAACGGCGATCTACGCGCCGACGGCAAAGTTGAACGACCGGCTCGCTCGCGGGGTCGCGACGCTTCACACTGATATGACGCCGGCGTTGCTGGCTGCCGTCCGTGCCGGACTGGTCGCGTCGTCGCATACGCCGAACGAGATCGCCGCGTACTGCCAACGGGCGTTCGGCGCGTGAGGGGCGCGGTTGCCTCACGATGCGAGACCGCGGACATCGATCTGCCCGGTGACGGCGGCGGAGATCAGGGCGGTGCGGCGTTCGTGCAGTAACCGTATAGCAAGACGTGCTGTGGCGATCAGCGATTCGCAATCCGCTCGCTGATGGGTGACGACACTCAGTGTGTCTTGCTGCTCCGCTGACGGAGGTAGAATCACCGGAAGCTCCATCAAATTTGTCGACGATATCGATGCGAGATTCGTACTCTGCTTAGACCGCGTCATGAAATAGAACTG
>JBBQHX010000262.1:0-4993 GCA_038324385.1 Gemmatimonadales bacterium
GATCCGAGTGCCGAGAGCCCATTCCGGATGCCCGCCAATGAAGGTGTCGTGGCGCGTCAGGCCGGTGCCGTCTGGCCGGACGGTGAACGGCGAGTTGATCCGCGCGCCGAGCTCCTGGCTCTCGAAGTTCGCCCGGGCGAAGAAGTAGATGAGATTACTGTCGCGGTTGTTGAGGGTGTGATTGATGAAGAATTGAGACTCGTCGATCCTCGGATCCAGGTCGCGGACTGCCTCGCGCAGGTCGGCGAACGACACGATCAGCGACTTCCGGCCGGTCGCGATGTCGATGCGGAAGATGCCGTCATCCTTCGGGGCGGCCACTCCAACGGTCCAGTCCCAGGCGTCCGGGTAGCCGGTGACCGGGCGGAGACGGGCCATGCGGGCATAGTTGATGGCCGTGAAGAACTCGCCATTCGGCGCGACCCCACCGTTGCCGACCGGCGTGTCGTCGTAGCGGTACTCGCGGAGACGCCTGCCCTTGCCGCCGTCCGCGGAGATGTCGTAGAGGACGGTGAAGACCTTGTTGGTCCGGGGATCGCGGTCGTTGAAGAAGAACTGCGTCTGGGGATGACTCGGATGCCAGTAGAACATCGTCCCCTGCTGCGGGTTCCAGGCCAGCGTCCGCTCGATCACCCTGACCGCGTTGTCGTTGTGCGTGTCGATCAGGCAGATGTTAGCGGCGTCCCCAGCCTCCGGCATCCGCTCCTGGGACGTCGTCTCGAGCGCGAGGATGTAGCGGCCGTCGCCGCTCCAGGGGATCGTCTTGCTCTGGCCGATGTACCCGAAGAAATGATGCTTCGGTCCGTGCGTCAGTTGCGTGACGACAACGGCCGAATCGTCTTCGAAGGGCGGGGTGGCCACGACCAGCGACAGCATGACGAGAACTCGCCAGACCACGTCATTCTCCTTCAGGAATGCCCCCTGAACCGGGGCTCGGGTCTGAGAACGGACCTGCTATCGTCTCGCCCGGGAGCGCGACGGGCCTTTGTCCATGCCTGCCGATCGCGAAGCGCGATCCGCGTGCGTCTAGGCGGGAACGAGGTGCACGAGGTAGTGCGTCCCGCCGCGGTTGATCCACACGCGCAGGTAGTCGTTGCCATTCAGCATCTGGACCTTGGACAGTCCCGGCGCGGGCCCGCCGCCCTTGGTGACCTCCTCGGCCTCGCTCTGCGGAACGATGCTCACGACTTCCCGCCCGCGCACTTCACCACCGCGCACGAACTCGACCCACCGCTCGTAGGGCTCGGTCGCCCCGGCTACCGGCGGCGCCAGCTGCGCGGTGAGACGCACCTGGTAGGTGCCCGCCGCCAGCATCTCGCCGTTGGCCTTCACGCTCCGCGTGAGACGAACCGATCCGAGCGAGGTCGTGCCGTCGGGCAGCGACTCGGTGGAGGGCGGTGCGGTGATGGGCTGTTCGTTCGGGGTCTTGTGCTGCGCGGCAACCGGCGGGGGCAGAACCGCGAAGACCATCGCCGCTGCCGCCATCCCACCGACCAATCGACTCATGTATGAACGGCTCATCTGATGCCTCCTCGACACCCGGTCATTATAGCGCGTGTCGATCGCAGCCGTGCGCCGGACGTAAGGATGAGCTTTCCCTTCCGGATGTCACCCCGGCATTCTCGAGCAGGATGTCTCCGCTCACCGAGGAACGCTGAACGCTGATACGCCGGTCAGAAGGCCTGGCCGATGCTGAAGTACAGGCGGCTGCGGCTTTCTCCTGGACGCGGGTCGAGGACGAAGCCGTAGTCACCGCGAATGAGCAGCCAGGGGGTACGGACGCGGAGGCCGACGCCCGCGGTTTCGCGCAGGTCGCCGAACGACACATCGGAGAAGGTGTCGAAGACGTTGCCGACGTCGAGGAACCCGACGCCGTCGAAGATGCTGATCAGCGGGAAGCGCACCTCGTTGTTGAGCACGAACAGGACGTCACCGCCGGTTGGAATGCGGGCGGCGCCGATCGGGCCCACGGCATTCTGCTCGAACCCGCGCAGTGTGGTGCTGCCGCCGGCGTAGAAGCGCTCGGTTTCGGGAACGCCGCCGCCAATGCCTCGTGCGATGCCGACGCGGACGCCCGCAGCGTACACGAAGCGCGGCCGCAGGATCTCGTTGGTGAAGCGCTTGCGGGTGGGCGCCTCGAGCGGCACATAGCGGAAGTACTGGCCGAAGTACTTGAAGTAGGGGGCGTCGGCGCCGAGCCACGCCGGCGACACGGCAAACGAGTGGCCGGTGAACGACCCGGTCGACGCGTCGAGCAGTTCGTCACGGTTCTCCCGCGTGAACGAGCTGGTCACCGGCGCGACGGCGACGGTTTCGTCGAAACCGCTGCCGGTGGTCGCGAACTTGCGCGCCCGCTCGTAGCGATAGCCGTAGCTCCAGATGTAGGAATTGCTCAGGATTCGCTCGCGCTGTACCGACACGCCGTAGCGAACGATGTTGAAGGCGTCGAGCAGCGTCCCTTCGCTGTTGCGCTCGTTTCGGTAGTACGCGCTGCCGGAGGTCTGGGTCGGGGCGTATCGCAGCGGCGGCTGGCCCATGTAGAGCCGAGCTTCGCGCAGCCCTGACGAGTAGCGCGTGCTGAGGCCGACGACGCGCGCCTTGCCGAGCGAGTTGCGGTTGGACACGTCGACGATGCCGCCCAGCCCGCGCTCGGTGTCGAACGAAGCACCGTAGCGCAACTGCAGCGGCTGCATCTCGCGCACGGCCACGTCGAGCCGCACCGCCTTCTCGGCGTTGGACGGAGCCGCGTCGCCCGATGAACCGGCACCGGCCGGCGGTGTGGCGCTGGGCGCCGTCCCGCCTTCCGCCGACGGCACGACGGTCCGCGTGATGTCCACGATCGAGAAGGCACCAGTGTCGTAGAGGTTGCGGCGCGACCGCCCGAGGACGCCGAGATCAAGCGGCTGACCGCTCGCGAGCGCCACCTGCTCGCGCACCAATCGCGTGCTGGTCCGATCGTTGCCGGCAATCACGACGTCCGCCACGACGGACTTCGGGCCCTCGCGAATCTCGAACGTCACATCCACCACGCCCGTGTCGCGATTGAGGGCGAGCTCGTAGTCGGACCGAACGTCGTTGTAGGCGCGGTCCCAGTACAGTGCGCGAATCCGCTCGTGCGCCCGTTCGGCCGCGGCCGGCAGGAACGGGTCGCCCGCGACGACCGGCAACTCGGCGATCAGCGCAGGCGAGGTGAGCACGGTGTTGCCCGACACCGACACTGTGCCCACGGTGAACTTCGGCCCCTCGCGAATGTCGATGACTGCCCGCGCCGTCTCGCCCTCGAACTCGTAGCGAGGCGACTCGACGACCGCGACGAGGTAGCCCTCCTCGCGGTAGTAACGCTGGAGGAGCTCGGTGGCCACCACCGGATCGGTGAAGAGCTCACGCTCGAGGTCCTGCTCGTCAATGATGTCGTCGAGCGTGTCGGGCGAGACGCCCGAGGCGCCTGCAAACACGGTCTCGATGCGGTTGAACCTCGTCCCCGGGACGACGGTGAACGTCACGCGGCGGGCGTTGGGCCCGGGATCGTCGATCTGATAGTCGACCTTCGAGTCGAGATACTGGTCGCCAATCAGCCAGGCGCGCAGGGAGGCGGCGGCATCGGCAGCGCGCTGCGTGTCGAAGACGCCGCGGGTCCATTGGCGCCGCACTTCCTTGTCCACCTTCGAGGGCGGGGTCACGCCGTCGTACGAAAGGGTGACCACCGGCCCGGTGCGCACGTCGAGTGCGAGAGCGACCGTCGCATCGGTGGCCGTGCGGTCGAGACGGACTTTCGACTCGAGGTAGCCGCGCTCGCGCAAGGCCTTCTCGATGCGGTCCACGCCGTCGCGGGCGGAAAAGTAGTCGAAGGACTCGCCGACCTCGAGGCCGAAGCGGTCTCGCAGTTCCGCCTCACTGAGCACGTTCGTCGCCGGAACCTGGATCGACGCGATCGTCGGACGGTCGCGGGGGATACGCCCAGGCGCCGGGCGTCCGCCAGCCCGCACGTCGTGCTGGAAGTCGAAGCGGTAGCCGCCGTCGCTCTGGCTCACGGCGTTGGTCTGGAACCGGCGGGTCACGTCATAACGGACCAGCAGGATCTGATCGTTGCTGTCGGAGAGGTCGGTCGAGTAGATCAGCTTGAGCCGGTCAGTCAGGTCCTGACCGATGGTGAGGCGGGCACTCGGGTCGGCCTCGGTGCCGATGAGGTTCGGTTCGATCCGCACGTCGCTCAGGCCCGTCGCCTTCTCCAGGCCCCGCCCGAGCCGCGAGCCCATCCGTCCGCCGAGGTACGACAGCATCTGCTCGCGGGCGATGTCGCCCTCCTCGCCGCGCATCTCGTCCAGCGTGCGCCCGGTGACGAGCAACGCCATGATGTCGGGTTCGGGCAGCGCGGGAGTCGACGTCAGCGCGGTCTCCGTGTCGTCGGGCTCGCCGCTCACGGCGAGCGTGACGTCGTACCGGCTGGCGGTGGTGGTCAGCAGCAGGTCGAACGAGGGCGTGATGCGCCGCTCGTCCAGGAACGTGATGGTGCCGCGCTCGACGGCGTAGTTGCGCTCGTTGATCACGATCACGCCGCCCTCGAGGATGGACATCCGTCCCGACATCCCGGTCTCGTACGGCGTGCCGAGCAGCCGGACGTCGGTGGTGATCTCGGCGCGCGCGAGGTTGTTGTCGATGATGATGGGCGTCTCGGTGACGACCTGGACGTTGAACGCGACCCGCTCCAGCGTGGCGTTGCGCTCATCGGTCAGGTCGAGCGCCCGGGGTGCGGTCAGCGACGCGAGCACGCCCTGGTCGAACTTGATGTCGCCGGTGAGGCCCGCCTCCTTGATCGTGACCTTGCCGTTGACCAGGATGTTGCCCTCGCGCTCGGTCACCTGCAGATTGGCCGCCGACAGGCTGCGCAGGTCGAGCGGCGCCTCAAAGGCCACGTCATCTGCCGTGAGCCGCAGATCGACGTCGCGCACGCCCTCGCTGCCAATGGCCAGGCCGCCGCTGCCCGAGAAGGTGC
>JBBQHX010000263.1:0-4985 GCA_038324385.1 Gemmatimonadales bacterium
CTCGTACAACGTGCAGTACGCCCGCGCGCAATCCAGGATGAACGGCATCAGGTTGTCCGTGCCGCGGGCAGCCTCGCGCAGCGCCGCGAGCCGCTGGTCGCACAGCGCGCCATCGCGCGAGGCGCGCAGCGAGGCCAGTCGCTCCTGTTGCAACCGGGTCGATTCCTCACCAACGCGCAGCAGGGGAATGGTGAGCTCGGGCTCGTCGGTGACGAACTCGTTGACGCCGACCACGAGGCGGCGCCGCTGCTCGATCTCCCACTGCTGGCGTGAGGCGGACTCGGCGATCTTCCGCTGGAACCATCCCTCCTCGAGCCCCTGCACCACGCCGCCGCGCTCGTCGATCTCGGCGAACAGCGCCTCGGCCTGACGCTCCATCTCGTCGGTCAACCGCTCCACGTAGAAGGATCCGCCAAGTGGATCGACGACGTTCGGGACGCCGGTTTCGAAGGCGAGCACCTGCTGTGTCCGGAGCGCCACCTGCACCGCCTCTTCCGTCGGCAGCGAGAGCGTTTCGTCCATCGAGTTGGTGTGCAGCGACTGCGTGCCGCCGAGCACCGCGGCGAGCGCCTGATAAGCGACTCGCACGACGTTGTTCATCGGCTGCTGCGCGGTCAGCGTCACGCCGGCCGTCTGCGAGTGGAAGCGCAGCATCCACGACCGCGGATCCCGGGCGCCGTACTTCTCCCGTAGCCGCCGCGCCCAGATCCGGCGGGCGGCGCGCAGCTTGGCGATCTCCTCGAAAAAGTCGTTATGGATGTCCCAGAAGAACGACAGGCGCGGCGCGAAGTCGTCGACATTCAGCCCGCGCTCGATGCCACGCTCGACGTAGGTGAACCCGTTCGCCAGCGTGAACGCCAATTCCTGTACGGCGGTCGAGCCCGCCTCACGAATGTGGTAGCCGCTGATGGAGATCGTGTTCCACTGCGGCGCATGCTCGGCCGACCAGGCGAAGCAATCGACGATCAGGCGCAGCGCAGGCTCGATCGGGAAGCACCAGGCGTGCTGCGCCATGTACTCCTTCAGGATGTCGTTCTGCACCGTCCCGCGAATCTTGTCCGGCGACACGCCCTGCTTCTCGGCCGCGGCGACGTAGAACGCGTACAGGATGACCGCCGGCCCATTGATGGTCATCGACGTCGACACCTGATCGAGGGGAATGCCCTCGAACAGCGTTTCCATATCGGCGAGGCTCGAGATCGCCACCCCCGTCTTCCCGACCTCGCCCTCGGAGCGTGGATGGTCGGAGTCGTACCCCATCAGCGTCGGGAAGTCGAACGCGACCGACAGGCCGGTCTGGCCCTGGCTGAGGAGGAACTTAAAGCGGCGGTTCGTGTCGATCGCGCTGCCAAAGCCGGCGAACTGGCGCATCGTCCAGAGGCGTCCGCGATATCCGGTCGGATGGATCCCCCGCAGAAACGGCCACTCGCCCGGCACGCCCGGGGCCTGGTGATCGTCACCGGCAACATCGAGCTCCGTGTACAGCGGCGCCACTTCCATCGACGAGTTCTCGACGGTCGCCTCACGCGTCCTCGCCTGCTCGTAGCGGGTGCGCCAGCGCTCGACATCCTCGCGAAGCCGTTCCAACTCGGCCTGTTGATCCCGAACGGTGGACTGAAGATCCGAAATCGACGTCATGGCGTGGGCCTCGAGAGATGCTCGCCGCTCCGGCTCAGGAGAGCGTCAGCAACAGCAAACGGAGTGGTCGTCCCGGCTTCGAGGGCGGGGAGCTGCTCGTCCAGCCAGCGGCCTGTGCCCTCATCTGCCCAGAGGCGCTCGCGCACCTTTCGTTCCGTCGCCTCTACGACACGATCGCGGATGCGCGTGCGCCGACGCTGGCCGAGCAGCCCGCTGGACGCAAGATAATCGGCGTGGCGATCGATGGCGCCGAGCAACTCGGCCGTTCCATCACCCTTCGACGCGACGGTGCGCACCACGGGCGCCGTCCATCGGTCGGCGCCAGGGGCGCGGGCCGCTTCACGCGCGGCCTTGGCGGGATTAATGATGCGCTTCAGATCGACCCCGTGGTGACCGGGCATGTCGTGCGAGCCGCCACTCCCGCGAATGCCGAGCATGACCTCGATGTCGGTGCGCAACCGGTCCGCGCCCGGCCGGTCCGCTTTGTTGACCACATAGATGTCGGCGATCTCCATCAGGCCGGCCTTGAGCGTCTGGATCGCATCCCCCGACTCCGGCACGAGCACGACGACGGTCGTGTCCGCCACGCGCGCCACGTCGAGCTCGCTCTGCCCGACCCCCACCGTCTCGATCAGCACATCGTCGAAGCCGGCGCCGTCGAGGACATCGGCTGTGTCACGCGTGGCCGACGAGAGCCCGCCGAGCGACCCCCGCGTCGCCAGCGACCGGATGTAAATCCCAGGGTCCAGCGCGATCGACTCCATCCGGATTCGATCGCCCAGCAACGAACCGCCGGTGAACGGCGACGTCGGATCCACCGCGACGATCGCGACAGTGCGCCCGTGATCGCGCAGCGCCTGGGCCAGGGACGTCGTCAGGGTGCTCTTCCCCGCTCCCGGCGGTCCGGTGATGCCGATGCGCCGCGCGCGGCCGAGCCGCGGATGCAGCGCCCCGAGGAGCTGCTCGAAGCCAGCGCGCTGATTCTCGACGATGCTGACGGCGCGCGCGAGTGACGCCGGCCGGCGCTGCAGCAGGCCATCGACTACGCGCGCGATCGGATCGGACGGGAGAGCGGAAACAGTCATGACCACGAGATGGAGGACTGACGCGCGTTAGGCGGCACCGGCGCCTGGTTCGTCATACTCGTCGCGGATGTCGCCGACGAGTTCTTCGAGGAGATCTTCCAGCGTCACGAGTCCGGCCGTCTGATCGGCGGCATCGCGCACGATCGCGAGTTGCGTGTTCCCGCGGAGCAACCGGAAGAGCAGTTCATTACACGGTGTATCAACCGCCGCTTGCACGACCGGACGCAGCGGGGGCGTGCCGCGTGCACCGGACGCTTGCAGGAGGTCGAATGCATGCACCATCCCGACCACCGTGTCGAGCGACCCCTGGTAGACCGGAACCCGCGTGTACTTTGCCTCGGCGATGCGCTGCGCGATTTCCCCCGCCGGCAGCGACGCGTCGAGCGCGAAGATCTCCGCGCGTGGGCGCATGATCTCCCCCACCGTCTTCTCGGCGAACTGCACGAGCCCGCTGATGATCGTGATCTCGTCGCGGTCGCCGACGCCTTCCAGCACGCCTTCACGGAGCAACTCCTGCAGGCCATCGGTAGCGGAAGTCACGCGCCGCCAACGTCGCGGCAACAGTGATTCCACGACCCGATGCAGCGGCGCGACCACCGCGAATATCACATACAGCGGCGGCGTGAGCACGGGGACGAGTCGCATCGGCCAGCGTCGGGCGATCGCGGCCGGTACCAGCTGGCCGAACACCGTCAGCGTGACCACAGCGATCACTGCGGCGAGCGCGAACTCCTTCACGCTGTGGTCCATCGCGGCGTTCAGATAGGCGCCCGACGCCATCACGGTGAATGCCGCGGCGGCAGCAGCGGCGCCCAGCAGATGGTGCGGGCGCTCGAGATAGCTGTCGAGCGCGCGCGCTCCCCGGCCACCGCGCTGGACCCAGTCGCGAAGCCAGATCCGACTCGACGTCCGAATCGCCACCGACGCGGCAGTCAGCCAGGCGAGGACGAGCACGCCCGGAAGCAGCACCATCCAGAGCCCGCTCACGACTCGGCCTCGACTGGCGATGGCTCGCGCTGCGCAACCCGTTCGAAGTAGACCCGTTTCACCTTCCGCCGCTGAACCTGCTCCACGACGACGCGGAATCCCTCGATCTCGAATGTCTCGCCCGCACGCGGCACGCGGCCGAGTTGGGAGTAGACCAGCCCGCCCACCGTGCTGATCCCATCCCGCTCCAGCTCGACCCCGAGCAGCGCGCCGGCGTCGTCGAGACTCACGCGCCCCGCGATCCAGAAGCGGGTGTCGTCCCGCGACTCGATGTCCGCGTCTTCCTCGTCGTGCTCGTCACGGATCTCGCCGACGATCTCCTCGAGGATGTCCTCGATCGTCACGAGCCCGGCCGTGCCGCCAAACTCGTCGACGACGATCGTGATGTGCGTGCGACTCGCGCGGAAATCGCGCAGCTGCTCGCCGATCGGCTTGGAACGAGGAATGAAGGTCGCCTGCCTGACGAGCGCCTGCCATCCGTCCGGTGGCGGCGCGTCGGCGAGCACGTGGTGCAGGATATCCTTGGCGTACAGGATTCCCACCACTTCATCCACCGTCTCCTCATAGACCGGGAGGCGGGCGTGCTCGGATGCGCGCACCCGGTCCACGACCTCGCTCCACGGCGCTTCGGTATCGATGCCGACGATGTCCACGCGCGGCACCATGATTTCGTAGACCGAGGTTTCGCGCAACGAGAAGACGCCGTAGAGAATCGCGACCTCGCTACGCGACACTTCGGCCTCGGCCGCAACCATCTGACGGAAGCGGGCGGCGATTGCCTCACGCGATCCGTCGTCGCGCACGCGAAGTGGAAACGCGCGAAGGAAGGCCGAGTTGAGCGCGTCGAGCGGCACGCGCAACGGCATCAGCAGCAGCGACACGGTCTGCACGAATGGCGCGAGCCTGGACAGCAGCCACGGTCCGCCGCGGTCACCCGCGCTACGAGCCGCGTATTCCACCGCGGCCACCAGCACGAACGAGCCGATTCCCCAGGTCACGGCGACCAGGCCGGGTGGCAGGAGCGCCGCAACAACCGCCCAGCTACTCGCCCCGGCGACGAGATAGGCGAGCAGCCGTGCAATCGTGAGGGTTCGATGAAGTCGCTCCCAGCGGGTGATGATTCCGCGCGCGACGACCACGCCACTACTCGGAGGTTCGGCGCGCTCCCCGGCCACCGTGGCGGCATCGGCGGCGGTCGCGGCCGCCGCGCTGGCGACGGCCGCGACCGCGACGAGCATCACGAGTATCGTCATCGATCAGCTCGCGCGCTCGAAC
>JBBQHX010000264.1:0-4974 GCA_038324385.1 Gemmatimonadales bacterium
GGGCTCGGGGTTTTTCGTCCTTAACCGCCCTTCTCCCGCCCCCCCCGCCCCCCGCGGGCTCTTTCTCGCGGTTGTTTTCGTTTTGTATGGGGGGGGGGCGGGCGGGCCGGCCCCCCCCCCCCCTCGAAACATTCACGGGCCGCGACCCGAGCCGGTCGCCGGGGGAACAGCGGGCGCTCCGGTGGGGTTCGACTGGTCACGGGCCGGCGGACGCACCACCACCGCCGGTTGGCGACTCTGGAACGTCGCAGCGCGAGGACAGCACGTCGTACTCCGACGGCGGCGAGCCGGGCGGCCGGTGCGTCGTTCCTTTCCGAGCAGGGGGTTGCATCATGAAAATGTCCTACCTCGTGCTGGCTGTCGTCGTACTGTCGTCGACGGCCTGCATCAGCGGCGCTCGCAGTGATCAGGCGATCGCGTCCGCGCGCGGACCCGCCTACGATCGGGACCTGCTCTCGGCCGAGGAGATGGGGCCGCGCGCGACGGCGGACATGTACGACGCCATACTCGCTCACCGGCCGTTCTGGCTTCGCCCGGCCGGGGGCGGCCGGGGAGCGACGGCACCGGTGATCTACCTCGATGGACGGCGGGTCGGGAGTGCCGAAGTGCTCAAGCAAATCCGCGCGCCCGCCGTGGAACGCGCCCGCTACTATACGCTGAGCCAAGCGCAGAATCGCTTCGGGAAGATCGCCGTCGCGCCGGCGATCGACATCACGATGAAGGCATATCCCGAGGAGTAGTGGCGGGGAACGGGTACCCATTGATCCTACCATCCGAGGGGCGGTGGGCAGCTTAGCGGGATCTCGCACCATCGCGAGGTCCCGCGATTGCGTTCAGGCCCTCGCGAAGCGTCGGAGGACGGCCATATTGCGCCCACCGGATTGCGCGCACGGATCTCGCACGAGGCGGCTCGAGCATCGGTGACCGTCGCGGTTCCGTTTCCCCTCACCCCGTGCCTCGTGGCTCGCATCTCCAGGCAGCGCCCCCTCGGCGCGATCGTCGCGCTGGCCGCGGCCGTCGCCATCGCCCCAATCGCCGCGCCGACCACCGCGCTCGCCCAGTTTCCCGGGCTGCCGGTGATCGAGAACGGATTCGTGCACGCCGGACGCGTGGGGGCGTTCAACCTCGGGCTGACCGAGGGGAGCACCGCCTATGTCGTGGCCGGCAGCTGGGTACCCGAGTCGGAACGGTGGAAGGTCGTCGGCGGCGCCGGCTACCTCTCGCGCGAACCCGGCGACGGCGCCATCGCCGGTGGGGTGCGGGGCGCGTATCCGCTCGACTTCTTCGGCGCCAACGAAGCGACGAGCCCGTTCGGGATGGCCGCCTTCATCGGGACCGGCGGATTCGCGTCCGGCGGCGTGACAACCCTTACGGTTCCCGCGGGTGTCGGAGTGGGGTACCGATCGACCCTCGGAGAGACCCGCGCGTTCGCAATCTCGGGTGCACCGTACTTCGGCTACACGCGCGCGTGGGGCACGGACGAAGGCACCGATCTCGAGATCAAGGCCTCGAGCTTCGTCCTCCGCCTTGGCGTCGGCGTCGACTTCAGCTTCACGCCGCGCGTGGGGCTGTCGGCCGGGCTCGACTTCGGCGTCGATCCGTCGCCGGGCGATCCCGGCTCGCGGGGAACGGTGCTCGGACTGGGCGCCGGCTTTAGATTCTGACCGCGAAGCCGGCGACCTCGCCCGGCTTCCGAACGATCCTCAGACCATTCTCATGAACGCTCCGGACCACACCAGCCGCTCCGCCAGCCTCGTGCGTCGCACGGTGGCCGCCGCCGCGCTCGCGGGCGCCGCGCTCGCCGCCGATGCCACCGCCGCCGCCGCCCAGGCCTATTCGTATCCGGCCTTTCAGCCGCCGATGATCGTCTCGCGGGAATATACCGCGGCCGTCGCCGACGCCGGCCGGGCAGGGACGTCGCTGATCTTCCAGTGGCGCGAGGGGATGACCAGCGTCTCGCAGTTCTCCTTCGACGCTGGCCTGGCCGATCCGGACAACGGCGACGCACGTCTGTTGCTTGGCGCCGGCTATGGCTACCAGGTGAACCAGGCCGGGGCCAACGCCGACTTCCCGCTCGATGTGATGCTGACCGCGGGCGCGTACGGCAACTTCGGCGATGGTAACACGCAGTTGCGCGTTCCACTCGGCGCGTCGATCGGGCGCCGGATTCTCCTCGAAGGGAATTTCGCCATCACGCCGTGGGTGCACCCGCGGGCGTCGGTGAATTTCTGCACCGAATGCGGCGGCGATGGCGACGGCGACGTGGACGTGGGGCTCAACTTCGACATCGGGGCCGACTTCGAGCTGACGCCAGTGCTGTCGATCCGCGCGGCGGTGATGTTTGGCGGCGACGAGCCGGATGCCTTCGGCCTCGGACTGAGTTGGCGCCCGCGCGGGTTGCGCTGACCGACGGGTCGTCGCGCGGGGCGTGTAGCCCGGATCAGTTCGCGGGGTTGCCTGACGGCACCGCGACTGGTGCTCGGCGGTGGGACAGAGCCCCTGTCCCCCGCCGTACCTCTCCGATGGATGGCGCGCTCCTTGCCCGTGTTGGCATCGTGCGCGGTCCCAACTACGAAGAGGAAAACGATGACTGCCAAGGAGCTGCCATCGGTTCTCGTGGTGGACGACAATCGGGACAACATCGCGATCATGCGGGATTATCTTCGCGTGCGCGGTTACCCGGTAACGGTCGCCTACGACGGAAACGAGGCATTGCAGGCCTACAGCGAGACGCGCCCGTCGATCATCCTGCTGGATGTGATGATGCCCGGGAAGAGCGGCTGGGAGGTATGCCGGTTGATCAAGCAGGCCGCGGCCATGGGCACGGGGCATTCGGTGCGCGTGATCATGGTGTCGGCGCTCGATCAGTGGGAGGACAAGCGTCAGGCGCTGATCGACGGAGCCGACGACTATCTGGAGAAGCCGTTCGGCCTCGCCGAGCTGGCGGCCGCCGTGGAGCGGAACGTTGCACTGCTCGAGCAGGACGGGTGACGGGAGCCCCGTTGGCGTTCTCCACTGATGCGGGCCCGGTGGCACCGTGCTGCTGACCGATCGCGACGATACCGCGATTCAGGAAGCCGCCACCCTGCTCGACTTCGAGCGGGTGCACGTCGTCGACGAGCGGGCGATGGCGAGTGCGATCGCGCACCTGAGCGATCTCCGGGGCGTGATCGCCACCACGGGGAATCCCAACGCCCTGCGCGACGTCGTCGCCGCGGCGCGGTTGCGTGGCGTTCCGCTGATCATCGGCTGCTTCGACGAAACGGTGCGCCGCCGCGCGATCGACCTGCGCGCCGACGACTGGTATCGCGCGCCCGCGCCGCCTGACGAGATCGCGGCCCGGATGCGCGCGGCGATCGTTCGCACGACGGAGCACGACGGACAGGCGGGCGGCGCGATTGGGGATCCCGGGCGCGAAGAGCGCGAATTGATGCTCTACGACGCGCTCACGGGGCTCCCGACCCTGCCCGTAATGATCGAACGGTGTCGTCAGCTCATCAAGGAGCGCGGCGAGTTGCTGGTGCTGTACCTGCACTTCGTGCGGTACTCGAAGCTCGAAGAAATCTACGGCTGGGAGAAGCTGGACTCGGTGCTCGAGACGACTGCTGGCGCCGTTCGCGATCTGCTGGACCGCGGCCCGATCCGTTCGTCGCGCCTGATGGTCAGCTTCACCAATGACGACGACTTCGTCTTCTTCCAGGTCCCGGAAACGGGCGCGCACACGGCCACGGATACCGAGATCACCGCGCTCGCCTCGGCGCTCCAACGGGAGGTGGGCGAGCGGATCGAGGCCGTGCACGGTGAGGAGGTCGCGACGCTGTTCGACATCTATGTCGGCCGGTCGCACGTCTTCTACAACCCGAAGGTGCGGCTGCAGCGCTCGATCTATCGCGGTATTCGCGAAGCGGCGAACGCCGCCAAGAGCGTCGAGGACCGGGAACGCGCCCGTCGGGTCGAAGACCTGCGCAAGGCGCTGCGGGAGGGACTCGTCTATGTCGACTACCACCCAATCGTGTGGGCGTCGTCAGGCGAGATCTTCGGCTACGAGGCGCTCGCCCGCGGACGGATGCGCACGCTGCGCAGCCCCGAAGTGATGTTCGAGGTCGCCGAGTACGCCGATCTACTGTGGGAGCTGAGCCGGCTCTGCCGCACGCGGGCGATCGAGGGGATGCGGGACCGGCTGCAACCGGGGCAACTGCTCTTCCTCAACGTCGATCCCCAGGACTTCGCCGATCCCGTCTTCGACGAGATGTCGCTCGAAGTTGAAGATCCGCGGCGGGTGGTCATCGAGATCACCGAGCGCACGGCGATCAAGGACTATCTCAAGTTCCGCGAACGGCTCCAGGTCTTTCGCGACCGCGGCTTCCGATTCGCGGTCGACGACGCCGGGAGCGGATACGCCGGACTTGGATCGATCGCCAACCTCGAGCCCGACTTCATCAAGCTCGACATGTCGCTGATCCACGGGATCGACGTCAACTTCATCAAGCAGAACCTGGTGGAGACGATGGTTCGCTTCGCCGAGGAGCAGGGCGCGATGGTAATTGCCGAGGGCGTCGAGCGGGTCGAGGAGTTCGATACCGTCAAACGACTGGGCGTGCACCTCGTGCAGGGGTTCTATCTGCACCGGGAAGGGAGCAATGTGGGGGTGGGGGAAGGGGAAATGGGGGGGAGGAGTTAGGAGAAGGCAGAAGACAGACGACAGAAGGCAGAAGACAGGAGGCAGAAGACAGGAGAGAGGAGACAGAAGGGACGAGCTTGTCATCCCGCAGGAGGGAGCGCAGCGAGCGAGTGTCGGGATGGACTTCCACTACTCATTAGCCAGCTATGAGCGAGGGAGAGCCCGTCCCGACACTCGCGCCTCGCGGCGCTCCTGCGGGATGACAGCCTCCCCTCGCGCCTCGCGGCGCTCCTGCGGGATGACAGCCTCCCCTCGCGCCTCGCGGCGCTCCTGCGGGATGACAGCCTCCCCTC
>JBBQHX010000265.1:0-4951 GCA_038324385.1 Gemmatimonadales bacterium
CGCTGCACGTCGGCAGTCAACGAGTCGAGACGCGCAATCAGACCGCGCATGTCCTGGTAGAGCGCCGGGTCGCGAAGCAGCAGCCCGACCGTGCCGGTTCCGGTGTCGGCCGCCGCGAGGAGGCTGTTCAGGCGCTGCGACGTTGCCGTGAGCTCGGCCGTGAGCTGTTCGGAGTTGGCCGTCGTCCGCTTGAGGTTTCCGACGATCGAGTCCAGCTCCGTCGAGTCGATCGCGCTGACCGAGCGGCGAAGGGAGGCCATCGTCAGGCTGAGCTCGCGCGACTGTTGCGCCGCGATCCCCGAGAGCTGCATGACCAGTTGATTGGTCGCCGCGAGCGTCGAGCGCAAATCCTCGATGCCACCGTTCTCGACCAGCTCGACCTGGAACTTCGCCGCCACGTCGGCCACCGAGCGGCCGATCGTATCCACCCGGGCCAGAAGCTCCGCCGTGCCTGGCGCGCCCGCGCCGACAGGCAGCGTGTCGCCCCGGGCGATGTACTGTGTGCTCGCGCGCAGCGGGGTCAGCGCGATCGCCTGATCGCCAAAAATTCCTACCGGGACCACAGTCGCCGTCGTGTTCACGGGGATGTTGTAGTCCTCGGAGATCCGCATCTCGACGACGATCGTACCGTTGGGGTCGAGTTGGGCCTCGGCGACGTACCCGACTGTCACGCCGGCGAGCAGCACCGGCTGGCCGGTGCCGAGCCCGGCGCCCCAGGGAAAGCGCGCGTAGAGCGGATAGCCGGATTCCAGGCCGCCGCGCACGAGCCAGATCGTCCCGAAGATTCCAACGAGGATCGAGACGAGCAGGAGCAATCCGACGAGCACTTCGTCTCTTCGTTTCATGCCTGAATGAACGGTGCGAGCAGCGCCGCGATGATCCCGTCGAACACGAGGATCGTCACGGATGCGATGACCACGGCCTTGGCCGTGGAACGTCCCACGCCTTCGGCGCCGGCGCCGGAGACGACATACCCTTCATACGCGCAGACGAATGCGATCGCCCAGCCATACGAGGTCGCCTTGATCAGGCTGTAGACCACCTGAAAGGGTGTGAACGCGAGGCGAAGCCCCGCCGTGTAGTCCGCGGTCGTCACGTCGGTCGCGAGCACCAGCGTAACAAACGCGCTGCCCAGCGCCGTCGCGTTGGCGAGCATCGTCAGGGCGGGAAGCATGACGAGTGATGCCAGCACCCGCGGCAGCGCCAGATAGGCGACCGGGTCGTAGGCCAGCGTTTCGAGCGCGTCGATCTGTTCGGTCACGCGCATGGTTCCGATTTCCGCGGTCATGCGCGCACCCACGCGCCCCGTCAGCACCAGCCCCGTCAACAGCGGACCCAGTTCGAGCACGATGCTCTGTCGCGCGATCAGTCCGACCACCGAGAGCTGCACCCCGCCGAACAGCTGAAAGCGTGTCTGGAATGCGGTGACCGCTCCCAGAAAGGCGGCGACGATGATCACCAGCGGCAACGAGCCCACGCCGATCATCCGCATCTGCCGGATCGTCTCCGGGACCCAGGTCTCCGGTTCGCTGAACGCGCGTCCGAGGTCGCGGGCGAAGTAGGCGCGCTTCCCGATGTCCGCCAGTACCGTCGAGCCGTACCGGCCGAACCGGCCGAGTGCGCGCGTGACGGGAGAACGTTGGGCGATCGGCGGGCGTCGGCGTGCGGCGGGCACGGGTGCGGTCACGTGCGGACCCGGATCAGGAAGAACGCGCCCATGACGCCGAAGACGATGCTCGGAATCCACGCCGCGAGTTCGGGTGACATCAGTCCGCTGGATCCGATCGCGCGCGTCAGTTGAATCATCAGCAGGAAGACGATCGTCGTGCCGAGGCTGATACCGACGCCGTAGGCAGCCCCCCCGCGTTGGGTGCTCGTGGCCAGCGGTGCACCGAACAGGGCGATGATCATGCAGGTCACGGGGATGGCAATCTTGAGCATGCGTTCGACGCGCAGCTTGTCCGCGTCGCCGCCCGATCGCTCGAGCGTCGTGATGTAGCGTCCGAGCTCGCGATAGCTCAGATCCTCGGGCGCGCGCGGCACATCGAGAAAGTCGCGCGGCGGCGTGGACATCTCGAGCGCTCGGGTCGAATCGAAGCGGATCGCGAACTCTCCTCCGGTGTCGGGCACGATGTGCATCACGCCATTGACGAGTGTCCAGCCCGATTCGGGCTCGTGATGCCCGCGGTCGGCCGCCAGCACGTACGACGGGAACTCCGCGCTGGTTCCATGCCGCTCGATCTCGATGCCGCTCACGGTGCCCGCGGTGGCGTTGAGCGAGGCAATCTTGTAGACCTGCCCCTCGTCGCCGGCGAAGGCGAAGTTGACACGCGCGCCGGCGTTGCGGGCTCGCGTGTCGCCCAGCAGTTCGGTGCGCTTCTGGTTGGCGGCCGGCGCCACCTGGCCAAGCGCGAGCCCCATCCCCGTGGCGATGATGGCGCCGAGGAACACCGGAAGGACCAGCCGATAGAAGCTGATCCCCGACGCCTTGGCCGCCGTGATCTCGGAATGCCGCGTGAAATTACCGATCGAGAAGACGGTCGCGAACAGCACCGCGGCCGGCATCACGAGGAACGCCGACTCGGGGAAGCCGTACAGATACGCCACCGCGATGTCCCCGCGCGAGATGTTCTGCGCGAGGTACTTGTCGAGATTGTCGACGATGTCGATGACGATGATCAAGAGCGGAAAGCCCACCGCCGTCGTCAGGAAGATTCGCCAGAACTCGCTGAACACGTACCGGTCGAGCGGACGGAAGATGCGCCGGAGCATCAGGCGACCCCCCGCTGGCTCTCGCGTGTGGCGCCCACCGATCCGCGATGCCGGCGCAGCGCGAACCGGCGCCGCCACTCGTCGATCACCTCGCCGAAGTCGCCGCCACGCGCCGACGATGCCTCACGCCCCATCCGCGCGAGCAGGATCAGCCCCACGGCCGTGAAGACGATGTTCGCCCCCCACATCGCGATCAGCGGGTGCACCGTTCCCCGATCGCCCAGCGCCTCGCCAGCGATGAGGCCGACGTAGTAGACAGCGAACACCGTGATGCTCACGCCGATCACCAGCCCCACGCCCCCACGCGGGAAGCGCAGCGCGAGCGGCGCCCCGAGCAGCACGAAGACGACGCAGGCGGCGGCGAGCGCGAACTTCTTCTCGATCTCGACGAGATACGAGTTCATGCGCTGCGTGCCCTCGACGAGCTGTGCGCTCGTCGACTCGATCACGCCAAGCGGCGATGAGTACCGGTTGGAGACGGTGCCGGCGCTCGGTGCGTAGACGCCGGCGTCACCCTGCGCATCGATGGGTACGGCGCCGGGCGAGATCTGCTGCGGCGGCGGAATCGCGCCGGGCTCCTGCGCGCCGAGCGTGCTCGGTGTGAGAAAGTCGGGGAGATAGCGGCAGTAGACCGTGCCCAGCCCGGCGCGCGCGATGCCGCGTCGTGTCACCGTGTCGCGCAGCGTGGGCGGGGCGATCTCGCCGAGCGCCAGGGCGCGCGTCGCCTCGATCAGTGTGCGCGAGAGCTCATCGCGGGCGCGCTCGCGATCGGCGCCAGCGGCCATCGCCCGCTCGCGCATCTCGCACACCGACATCTCGCGATCGCCCTTGCTGGTCCCCGTCGTGTCCGACCGCTGGAGCGCATTGCCCACACCCTGGACGCGAATGATGTCCGTGTCGAAATAGATACGCTGCAAGTTGCCGAGGTCGTTCGGCTCCGTCATTGTCTCCTGGATCTCGCCGTCGTAGAGCGTCATGACGAGATCGACCGCGTTCGGCGCGAAGACGATCTCACCGCTGTCGGCGTAGATCGTGCGGCGGCGCATCGGCTGCGAGAGATCGTAGATCTTCACTCCGTAGAGTGAGCTGGAGGTCTTCGCGATGCGCTCGGCGCTCAGGTGCAACCGCCCCTCACTCACCGTGTTGATCACCTGCTCGCGCAGCGCGAAGGTCGGCTTGACGCGGGCAATGTCCTGCTGGAGCGTCGCCAGGCGGTGATTGGCGTAGGGAAGCACCTGGTCGTTGAACCAGACCATTCCCACCGCGAGGAGCGACGCGCAGATCAGCACCGGGAGGAGCAGCCGCGGCATGCTCACGCCGCTGGCCTTGAGCGCGGTGATCTCGGCTTCTGCCGCCAGGCGGCTGAACGCGTACAGCGTCGAGACCAGCACCGCCATCGGCAGTGTCATCGCGACCACGAACGGCAGCGACAGCACGAAGAACTCGGCGATCACGTCCCACGGCAGGCCGCGGCCGACCAGTCGCGCGAACTGGCGCGAGATGTAATTGAGCAGCAGCAGCGATGTCAGTGCCGAGAGCGCGAACAGCAACGGGCCCGCGTGCTCGCGCAGCACATAGCGATCGATGATCTTCACGAGTCGTGTCGGCGGCGTCGGAGGGCACGGTCGTCGGGCGCCGGTCGGCGCACCGCGTGACCAGGCCGGAACCGCGCTGAGTCGATGGTGTCCCAGGGCACGGGACCAGGGGTATATTCCACCCGCCCGTGCAGCCCCCGGAAGGTAGCGGAGCCGCGCCGGGCGTGCGGCGGGAAATCGCGTGATCGGCGGGGAAATGTCCGTGTGCAACCGGATGCCGCGTGCGGAGATCCGGCCCACCCGCCATGCATACCCCGGTGCCGCGGACCCGTTCGCCGCTGCCGCGCCCCTCCGTCATCCTCCCGCCCCGACCGCGTCCGATGCGCCTTTCGACCGCTTTCCGCCCGTCCGATCCGCCGCGCCCGCCCGTCCGCGACGTTCGCGCGCGCGGAGCCACGCGGGTGGTCGCGGCCGCCGCGCTGGCCGCCGTCGCCCTGCTGGGGGGGTGTGACCGAGGCGCCACCACCGTCGAGCGTCCGGCGTTCGACGGCGAGACCGCGCTCGACTACGTCCGGGTGCAGCTCGACTTCGGTCCACGCGTCCCCGGGACGGATGGCCATCGGCGGATGGGCGACTGGCTGGTG
>JBBQHX010000266.1:0-4893 GCA_038324385.1 Gemmatimonadales bacterium
GCGCGCCGCACGAGGGGCGTCTCCACGAGCAGGCGCAGTGGCCGCTAGCGCCGCCGCGCTGTCGTCGACGATTAGTACCTGCATTGGTCGCCGGCGACGTCGTCAGAGCATCGAGACCACGCCGTTGGTCTTGAGCACGACCTCGCCGCTGGTCAGGTCCAGCGACATGGTCCGCGACTTCTGGAATCCGCCCACGTCGAGCGCCTCGATGAGCACGCCGTTCTTCCGGAGCAGCTTGCGCAGCACGATCATGTTACGCTTACCGATCTGGAAGCGATCGTCCTGCTCGGACATCCCCGCGTGCGCGCCGCCAGCGACCTTGACGATCATCCGCTGCCTCACGGCCCCCAGCGTGTAGCAGCGCCGGAACAGCTCGGGAACGCCGGTGTCGACGAACATCGCGGGCGTGGTGCGCGCTCGCGCCTCGTCGATCTGCGATGAGCAGAGCATCACGTGCAGCAGGCCGCCGACGAGCGCGACGGGATCCCAGACGGTGACGCCGAGGCAGCTACCGAGGGCGTAGGTGACGAGACGGGCATCCGGTGCCGCCGACGCCACCTTTAGCTCGGCCATGCCGACGACCATCTCGCGCGAGACCATTCTCACCGCGCGACGACCGCGGGTTGCACGTAGCGAAAGCCGTGGACCAGCCCACTGAGGCTCTGCGAATGGCCCACAAACAGAATGCCACCCGAACGTAGCAGTGCGTAATGGCGCGCGACCAGCCGCGCCTGGGCGGGATTGTCGATCCGCTCGACCAGCTCGACGTATGGATCGAAGCCGGACAGATCCAGCGCCCGCAGCCGCTTCGTCAGGCGGGAGCGAACGAGCCCCTCCTTTCCCGCCGACAGATTGATGCCCGCCACGCGATACGTCAGCGCCGGGATGTGGCGAAATTGCGTGTCGGACAGCTCGGGTGCCGAGAGCAGCGGCGCAAGCGGCGTTCCGCCGGACGTCAGATCTCGCCCTCGCCGAGGAGACGCCGGGCGAGCGCGTCGGCAACGGCGGGATCGTTGTAGGCGCCGTCGCGGACGCGGCGGCGTAGCTCGTCGATCCTGGCCGCCGACAACTCCCCCTGCTCGGATGCCCAGGCGTTGCGCGCCGCGAGAGCGCGTCCCGCGTCGGAGATCTCGACACGATCGATCCGTGCGACGGGCTCGATGCCCCCGACGGGGGTGTCTCCGCTTTCAGTTCGCACTGCCGTGTCCCGGATGCGCGACGCGAGTTCCGACTGCCGCGCTTCGCTGAAAGTTCGATCGATTCGCATGCTGGTGACCTCCGATGTCACCTACTATCGGCTCGTGATGCGGAAACTTTAACCGCATCGTCTCGGCAGCTTTCGCCGGGCGACTCTGGCGGCTGTTCGGCTGCCTGGCCGATGGCCGACAGAGGACCAGCGCCCCGCCGGCGAGATGGTGGTGGCCATGCGCCAGTCTCCGGCGAGAGGATCAGACCGCGACGGCCCGCGGCGCGCTCGCCGCACTGCCGGGACGGGCGGCGAACGTCATGCGCCAGACCGACCCAGGCGAGGAGTGGAATGTCGAACGGGGGCCGCGCAGCGTGCGCGGCCCCCGTTCATTTCTCGGACAGTCTGTTGCCAGGCTGCGCCTTGCAGACTATTCGGCGTCAGGCTCGGCGAGCGCTTCGAGATCCAGCGCCTGGCGCACGCCCCAGCGAGGGTCGTCGAGGACGAGCTGGCGCGCCAGCCGCGTGGCCATGTTGATGGCGATCGGACCGCGCAGGTTGAACGTGGCCTCTTCCGACTCGTCGTGCGGCAGCGTCACGATCGAGAGAATCGCCACGTCCTCCGAATGCGCGGCACCGAGTGCCTCACGCGTGCCGGAGTCCAGGTCGATCGCATAGTCGTCGGCGTGCGCGAACGGATCGACGAGGAGAAAGAGCAACGACGAGCGGTCCGTCGACTGCAGCCAGAAGAATCCAGGAAGCTGCGCCTCGACGAGGATGTAGCTGCGGAAATCCTCAAAGCCGTAGATCCCGGTCGGGAAGGATAGAATCGCGTCCTCCGGGACGCTGATCTCGCCAAACAGGTCGGATTGCACGCCGATGAGCGCTTCATTGCGCGAGATGGTCGGAGCGAGCATGACAGTCACCGGAGGTAATCCGTGATGGAGAGATTGAGAACGCGAGATGTCGCGAGAAGCGCGGCCTGGTAGGACGACTGGCGTGCGGCCGGATCAGTCGCGGCGACCCCGGCGTCCAAGGCGTTACGAATGTTCTCAGATGGCGTTACGAATCCTCAATAGACGATCGGATCCCCTCGACGTCATCCGATCCGAGGGCGGTCGACAGAGCGTGCAGCGCCTCGAGCGCCCGGGTGTCGCGAAAGAGCTCCGTCCCGTGTGCGCGGTGGCCAGTTCGAACCCCGGACCGATCGTCACGTTCACGTCGCCGGTGGGCTCGCGCTTGACGGACGTGTCGAGCGGATCGGCCGAACGATAGCGCGCGCGGTCGACCGGGGCCGACTGATCCACGCCCGGATCGGACGACGGGCGGTCGACGAAATCGCCACCGTACAGGAATTTGTCGCCGGAGCGCGTGTTTCCCAGGCTGATCGTGAATCGCAGCAGGTCGTCGATCTCGGCCTTGGCTGCGAAACGGGTGCCCGCGTTCGCGGTGGCGCCGGCCTGTCCGACCGCGAGTTCCGAACGCGCCATGTCAACGTACCGCGCGAGCTGGCCGACGGCGCGCAGGGAGTCGCCAGTGCGGATCACTTCGGACGCGCCCGATGGACTCGGAAGCACCGAAGATTCGCGTGCCTGTCGACACGCGGTCCTGTGCGGCGGACATCTGGCGACGATTCTCGGTGATCGCGCCGACGCCCCCTCGAGGCGCGGCTCGAGATCGACATGCCACATGTACGTCAGAATCCGCTCCGCGCCCAGGGAGTCGAGCAGTCGCGGGGCGTCATCCGTCGACGGCGGCAATCACCGGGATCCGTCCGGCCAGCTCCAGCGAGGCTGTTTACCACGACGAACATCGGGTCGCCGACGCTGATCGCCTCGCCCCCGACTCGACCGATCGGTCGCTGATCGCGCCGGCGATCGGCGCCGTGCTCGTGGCGCGACTGGCCTCCCCCCCCGCCCCGGCCGACTGCGCCCGTGCCGAGGCCACCTGGGCCTGCGCGGCGTTCACCGCTGCCTCGGCGCGGCGGTACTCGAGCTCCGAGATCGCGCCTCCCTCGTACAGAGGACGCGACGCATCCCGTTGCCGCTGCGCGACTTCGAGATTGGCCCGGGCCGCGTCCAGGGCAGCGGCACGAACGCCGGCGGCAGCAATCACCGCCAGTACCTGGCCGCGGCGGACCGGCGTCCCCCGGTCGACGCTCACCGAGCCCACGGTGCCGGCAACCTGCGCCGGCACGGCGACCCGTTCGGCCGGCTCCAGCGTCCCCGACAGGAGCACACCAGTGGCGACATCGGCCGTGCGGGCGGTGGCGATGTCCTGCGGCGCGAGCGCGATCGTCGGCGATTCGGCGGCCGCGTCGGGCGCAGCCTCCTCGCCGCCGCACGCGGCGGTGGCCATCAACGCGAGGACGAGACTGCACCGTGCCGCGGCGCCGACGGTCGACGTTCTATGGATGAAGGTGACACTCATGTGTGACCGTCGGCGGCGGAGAGGGTGGAATCGGACGAATCGGTAGCCGTAGCCATGGCGGCGGGACGCGATTGCCAGCGAGCGAGCGAATGCTCGAGCACGGCCGTGACCTCGCGCGTCCCGGCCTCGAACTCCTCGAGGCGCGCACGGACGATGGGCGCCACGTCATCCCGGAGTCCCTGCACACCCTGCAGCACGGCGTGGAACGCGCGCACGTGGGCGAGCTTCCGTCGCATGGATTGAGCGAAGCTGTCGGGAGCGATCCGGTAGTAGTCGCGCCGGTCGCCCGGACGGCTGACGAGTTCGATGATCCCGATCGCGGCGAGGCGTCGGGCATCATTGGAGACGCTGGCCTTGCGGGGGGCCTGTGCGCCCGGGGCCAGGGCGCCCGCGTGAGGGATGCGAACCGGGCAGGTATGCGCGCCACGCAGGCCCACAGCGAAACAGCCCCCTGCGCCGCCCGCTCCTCGCAATTCGGCCTTCCGCTCTGCCACGCGCCGTTCCGGTACCCATCACGTGGCGACTCATGCCACCATCGGAGCGATCGCCAACGTCCACCGATGCCTCCGTGAACGGCCAGCCAATGCGCCTCCAAAATCGGCGATCCATCCGCTTGCGGGGCTTCGACTACACCAGCGCGGGCGCGTACTTCGTCACCCTGTGCACGTACCGGCGCCGGCGCGTCTTCGGAGCGATCGCCGGTGGGCGCTTCGCCGCAACGGCCGCCGGCCGCATCGCTGAAGACGAATGGCGACAGTCGGCCGTGATTCGGAGCGAGATCGAACTGGGTCCGTTCGTCGTCATGCCGGACCATTTCCATGCCCTCGTGATTCACCGCGGCGTTGCCGGCCCGTCCACGTCGCCGCCTCGCCCGAGACTTCACGGGGCAGCGCTCCGCCCGACCGGTCCGCCGCCGGCCTCACTCGGCGCCTTGATCGCCGGCTTCAAGGCCGCCGTGACGACGCGCGTGAACGGCCTCCAGGAGACGCCGGGCGAGCGGCTGTGGCACCGCAACTATCACGAGCGCATCGTGCGCGACGATCGCGCCTACCGATGCATCGCCGCCTACATCGACCGCAACCGGGCTCGATGGTGGGACGATCGCGACCACGGGCGATAATACCGCCGACCCGCCGGGGGCGGCCGCCCCCGGCCCCCCGGCCCCCGGCCCCCCGGCCCCCGGCCCCCGGCCCCCGGACGGGCGCCCGGCCGGTCGCCCCTTCCCCCCCCCGCGCCACGGCCGGGGGCCGGGCGCCCCTTCCCCCCCCCCGCCTCGGC